>NZ_JAZGQL010000028.1:0-210039 GCF_036421995.1 Plantactinospora veratri | reverse complement strand
GCCCCCCGCGGGGGGGCCGGGGGGGGGCCCGACTGGACGGCTCTCAGCTCGGGGGTCAGCTCGACGGGTACGGCTGCGCCGCCAGCAGTTGCGCCAGGTGTGCGGCGTTGCGGGCCAGAGTCCTGGTGGCGGCGCCGGTGGTCTCCGGCTTCGGGCCGGCGTCGCGGTAGTCGGTACCGCCCATGGCCTCGCCGACCCAGTAGGTGGACGCGGCGGCGGCGACGGTGAACCCGACGTCGTTGAGTGCCTGGAGCACCTCGGCGGTGACGTGGTGCGCCCCGTCCTCGTTGCCGACCACGGCCACCGCGCCGACCTTGCCGTAGGTCCGCAGCCGGCCCTGCTCGTCGGTCTCGGAGAGTTCGGCGTCGAGGCGCTCCAGCACCATCTTGCAGACGCTGGACGGCTGTCCCAGCCAGATCGGGGTGGCCACGACGAGGATCTGCGCCTCCATCAGCTTGGCCCGGATCGCCGGCCACTCGTCGCCGTCGCCCTCGTCGGTGGAGACACCGAATCTGACCCGGTGGTCCACCACCCGGACCACCTCGCCCTCCACGTCGTGGTCGGCCAGCGCGGCGAGGACCTCCCGGCCGAGCAGTTCGGCGCTGGACGGCGCGGGGGAGGGCTTGAGGGTGCAGCACAGGACGAGGGCACGGAGGGTGGGCATGTCGCTCCTCAGTTCGATCTTCCGATTCCCGAAGACCCGTACCCTGGCGGCCTCCGGCCGAACCATCGACCGAGATCGCGACGGCGGATCCGTCCCACCGGCGGGCCGACGTCACCGGGCGGCACGGCAGGTGCCGTCCGACCGGAGGACGGCACCGACGAACCAGCCCGGAGTCCCGCTCCGGTGTGTCACAGTCGTCGGGAGTCGGTACGGACGGGGCGGGAGGACCGGCGGTGGAGACGAAGATGACCGAGCGGCTGCTGGACGCGCTCAAGCGCGCCTCGGACGCGCACGCGGAGCACGAGAAACAACTTGGCCGGGCCGACCCCGACTGGCCGCAGTGGTACGCCGAGCACATGACCCGGACCCTGACGGCGGACGGCTACGAGCTGACCCGCGCCACGTCGTCGTAGCTGCCCGGCCGGTCCCACCCGCCGCGAATTTCGGACCTCAGCCCAGCACCAGCACGCCGTAGTAGTCGAGCCGGTCGACCGTCACCGACAGCCGGCCGTGCCGGCAGGACCAGGCCGGCACCCGCGACCCCGCGAAGTCGGGCGAGACCAGCGCGATCCGCCGGGGGCAGGAGGGCAGCTCCACCCGTACCCCGACGTCGGTCTGCGGGATGGTCCCCCGCTGGTAGTTGTGGTTGACCAGGTGCAGCGTCCGCGCCCCGCTGCCGCGCTGCACCAGCAGGCTCGCCGCGACGGCGCCGGTGCCGACCCGTACCCGCTGCGCGGCGTGCTCGTTGTCGCGGTAGAGCGCCCGGTGCTCCCGGTAGAACCGGGTGTACGTCCGGAAGAAGTCCAGCATCCCGGACTGCTCCGCCGTCGGGCCGCCGACCGTGTCCTTGAGGTGGAAGGCCGGGAAGAGCCCGTTGGCGTACGCCTCGGCGCCGAAGATCTGCCAGTAGTCCCGCTTCTCGGCGAGCGGCAGGTTCTGGTAGTTGGTCATCATCTCGTTGGGCCAGTCGATGAAGACCGCCACCGGCACGTCACCGGCGATCTCGCGGTTGCGCTCCCACAGGTAGCGGTAGTTGGCCTGCAACGACTTGGCGCCGTTGAGGTGCCCGTCGACCACCGGCACGTAGTCGGCGCCCCGGAAGTCCGGGGTCTGCTCGTCGGGGTTCCACGGATACATCCCGACGCTGTTGAAGTCGACGTACGGCAGCAACCCGTTCGAGCTGACCAGGAGGTGGCGGTGCGCCCTGTCCCGGGCGTACGCCCGCAGCTCGTCCACCATCTCCTTCCAGTACCGCCGCAGGTAGCTGGCGGTGAACGAGTGGTCGTCGGCGTACATCCGGTTGGGGGTGACCCGTCCCCACTCGCCGGCCAGCGGATTGGCGGCGGCGAGCGGGTCGAGCTGCCAGCCGCCCGCCCGCAGGTAGTCGCGGTAGTTGAAGTTGCCGGTCAGATCGTCGGCGGGTACGTCGGCGCGGACCAGGTTGTCGTCGGTCATGCCGAACCGGGACTTCCAGTCGGCGGCGGTGAAGGCCGGGTACTTCGCCAGCAGGTACCGGTTGAAGTCGGCGATGGCGTGGTCGTCGAAGCCCTCGTTGCCGTTGAAGCCGTACTTCTGACCGCCGCTGAACCCGGCGTTGACCTCGTCGAGGTTGATCCCGTCGACCCCGCCGTCAATCTGGATCTTCGCCCAGTCGAGCAGGTGGTCCCGGTATCTCGGGTTGAAGATGTTGCCTCGGCGGGCCGGTTCGGGGAAGCCGAACTCGTCGTGCGGTACCGGATTGTTCTCCGCGTCCCGGGTCGACATGTCGTCGAAGATCTCGGTGCTGGCGAAGTCCTGCGGGAAGATGACGCTGGCCGTCCCGCTGCCCATGAAGGTGATGCCCCTGGCGTGGTAGCGCCGGATCTGGTCGAAGTGGTAGTCGGCCGCCTCGTCACCGTTGGTGGACCACTTCCCGATGGCCCGGATGGTGACGTCGGGGACGAGTTCGTAGACCTGCGGGTCCTCCTCGTGCACGTCGGACTGGCTGAAGCCGAAGACGGTGAAGTCCGTCGCCCGGGGCCGGTCGACGGTCGCGGCGACCCGGTCGCTGGCCGTCGAGACGTTGCCGGCCGCGTCCCGGGCGGTCAGCACGAAGGTGTAGGTCGGCAGCAGCACCGCCAGTGCGACGCCGCAGAGTGCCCAGCGTGGTGTTCCGGATCGCCGTCGCATCGCGTTCCTCCGGTGGCCAGCATTCCCCGCGTCCGCCGCCGGGTGCCGCGCTGCCGCCGGCAGGGCACCGAGCATATGCCCGAAGGATCGATATAGAAAGCTGTCTATTGCGGGCAGTTGCCGCTGGTCCGGGTGACCGTGTATTCGGCGTCGTCGTGGGTGATGCCGGACGGCTCGCCGTCGAAGTACGCCTCGACCTTCTGCCAGCCCTGCCGCTGCTCGTAGTGCAGGTGCGGAGCGCCGGAGTTGCCGGTGCTGCCGACCCGCCCGATCTGCTCGCCCTGCTCGACCCGCTGACCGACCTCGACCAGCGGCGGTTCGAGCAGGTGGAGGTACTGCGTCTCCCACTTGCCACCGTGGTCGATCTTCACCCAGTAGCCGCCGCCCCGGCCGCGCGGACCGTCCGGGTTCTCCGGGGTACGGCCGCCGAGCGAACCGTTGATCCCGGCGACCGTGACCTTGCCGCCGTACGACGCCAGCACCGGCCGCCCCCACGCCTCGCCCTCGGTGGGGAAGAGGTCGACGTCGTAGTCGTCGTGCCCGGGATAGGTGCCGAGCTGCCACGCCTCGCCGCAGGCCACCGGCAGTTGGAAGAGCGGGCGCGGACCGGGCGGTCGCAGCAGCAGCACGGCGACCACGGCCGCCGCGAGCACGGCCACGGCCGAGACGACCGCGGTGAGGGTCAACAGGATCCTGATGGTACGGCTCCGGGGGCGGCGGCGGGCACGGCGTCTGGTCGGCTGGCCGGTCGTCACCGGCCCGAGGATGGCAGACGACGGCAACCCGCCAGCCGCCGGGTACCCGGTGCGGGGGTTTGTTTCATTGATTGACTTAATCTGTCGGGGTGTCCTAACCTCGCAGATGCATCGAGGTGGATCGGTGGCCGCCGTCGTCGAGGACCGGCGTCAGACACGGCACCGGCGAAGCGCCGTACGGCCTTCGGTGTCGACCGTCCCGATGTCGGTCGGGGCCGCCTCGGACCAGATCAACCATGCCACTGCCGGCGACGCTCCCGACCGGTGAGCCGTCGCATGCCACCCGGCCGGCCATCCCGCGTACAGAAAGGCGCGCGTACAGAAAGGACAGCCCATGCCCCGACGAATTCCGGCGGTGCTCCGGCAGGTGGTGGCGGCGGTCGCGTCGGCTCCGACGGCTGGAACCCGATCTGACCAGACACCAGCACCTGGAGAAGGGACTCCGATGCGAAGCAAACTGACCGGGCTCGTCGCGACAGCGCTGGCCGCACCCGCCGCCGTCGTGGCCGTGTCGGTGCTGCCGGCCGAGGCGGCGGTGGCACCGGCACCCGGTGGCGGACGGAACTGGTCGAACACGGCCGACGGCTTCGCGCAGGGCACCACCGGCGGGGCCGGCGGGCAGACCGTCACGGTCGACACCCAGGCACAGCTCAACCAGTACGTCACCGCGAGCGCCCCGTACGTGATCCGGGTGGCGGGCACCATCAACATCAGCCCGAAGGGCACCGAGCTGCGGGTCGCCTCCAACAAGACCATCATCGGGGTGGGCACCAGCGGGCACATCGTCGGCGGCGGCTTCTTCCTCGGTACCGGGGTCAGCAACGTGATCATCCGCAACCTGACCATCCGCGACACCCTGATGCCGGACGACGACCCGGGCGACGACGCGTACGACTACGACGCCATCCAGCTGGACACCGCGAACCGGATCTGGATCGACCACAACCGGCTGTCCCGGATGAACGACGGCCTGATCGACAGCCGCAAGGACACCACCAACCTGACCGTCTCCTGGAACCACCTGGTCGACAACAACAAGACGTTCGGGATCGGCTGGACCGACAACGTCACCGCCCGGATCACCATCCACCACAACTGGTTCCAGAACACCCGGACCCGCAACCCGAGCGCGGACAACATCGCCTACTGCCACCTCTACAACAACTACCTCCAGAACACCTCCTCGTACGGCAACTACATCCGGGGCCTGACCAAGGGCGTGATCGAGAACAGCTACTTCGAGAACAGCCGCAACCCGTATTACGTCGAGGCCGGTGAGCTGGTCAACCGGGGAAACATCCTGGTGAACAGCCCCTGGGACTCCGGCAAGGTCACCTCGAAGGGGTCGGCGTTCAACCCGAGCAGCTTCTACTCGTACACCCTCGACCCGGCTGCCGGGCTGCCCGCGCTGCTGCGCACGTACGCCGGTCCGCAGCCGAACATCGGCACCTGAGCCAGCCCACCCGAGCGGCCGGCCCCGTCCCGAGGTCCGGGGTGGGGCGACCCCGCCTTTGCTCTCCGGGCCGGGATGACCTATGGTTCCTATTCGATGTAGCCGACTCCTTCCCCCGTGGGAGCCGGCTACATCCTTTTTCGGGGCCGTCACCCGGTGCGGCCGGGGAGTCGGACCGTCCGCCACGGGGGAGCCAGACCATGCCGGAGAGCACCCCCGCGCGGCCCCGGGCCTCCGCCGGAGCGGTCGTCGTCGACACCGACGGCCGGATACTGCTGGTGGATCCGACGTACAAACCCTGCTGGAACCTGCCGGGCGGCGGCGTCGACACCGGCGAGACACCTCGGGCGGCCTGCCGCCGGGAGCTACGTGAGGAACTCGGGCTCGACCTTCCGGTCGGTCCGCTGCTCGTGGTCGCCTGGACGGCGAACGGCCCGGACGGACAGCTCTTCTTCGTCTTCGACGGCGGTGTGCTGTCACCGGAGCAGCGGGCGGCGATCGTGCTGCCGCCCGGAGAACTCGCCGGGTACGCCTTCGTCCCGCCGGCCGAGGCCGGGGCGCTGCTCGCCGAGCCCCGCCGGGCACTGCTGGCCGAGGTGCTGCGGGCCCGTGCCGACGGCCTGACCCGCTACCTGGAACTGGACGGAGCCTGAGTCGACGGTGCCGGCCGCTCCGCCGCGTCGAGTCGATCTTCGACCGGTCCGGCGGTATCGTTGCACGCCGCACCCCTGCTCATGTTCCGGGCCGCCGCCGACGGCATCCGTTCCGAGACGTGCGGTCCCTCGTCACCCTGGGAGTCGCCCCGTGACCCTGCCACCCCCCGAGGCGACCGCCGACTGGTTCGGGACCGCCGCCGCCGCGCTGCCGGAGGACGCCGAGCAGAGCGTCCTGGTCGGCCGGATCTGGGATCCCGCCGTCGGCGGACCGTCGCCGGTGCTGGTCCGCGACGGCGACGTCTTCGACCTCAGCGCCGAGTTCGCCACCGTGCGGGACATCTGCGAGCTGCCGGAACCCGCCGCCGTGGTCGCCGGGCTGAACGGCCGGCGGGTCGGTGCCTTCGCGGAGCTGCTGGCCAACACGGGCCGGGCGGACCGGGACCGGGACCGGCCCTGGCTGCTGGCACCGGTCGACCTCCAGGCGCTCAAGGCCGCCGGGGTGACCTTCGCGGTCTCGCTGCTGGAGCGGGTCATCGAGGAGCGGGCCCGAGGCGACCTGGGGCGCGCGGCGGAGATCCGGCAGCGGCTGCTCACCGAGGTGGGCGCCGAGCTGGCGGAGCTGACGCCGGGTTCCGAGCAGGCGGCGCGGTTGAAGGAGCTGCTGGTCGCCGAGGGGGTCTGGAGCCAGTACCTCGAGGTGGGGATCGGGCCGGACGCCGAGATCTTCACCAAGGGGCAGGTCCTCTCCGCCGTGGGCACCGCCGAACCGGTCGGCGTGCTCGCCTCGTCGACCTGGAACAACCCCGAGCCGGAGGTGGCGCTGCTGGTCGCGTCGAACGGGCGGATCGTCGGGGCGACCCTCGGCAACGACGTGAACCTGCGGGACGTCGAGGGCCGGTCCGCACTCCTGCTGCCGAAGGCCAAGGACAACAACGCGTCGTGCGCGCTCGGCCCGCTGGTCCGGCTCTTCGACGACCGGTTCGACCTGGACCGGGTACGCGGGATCGAGGTGGCGTTGGAGATCGAGGGCGCCGACGGTTTCCGGCTCGACGGCGTCTCGGAGATGTCACGGATGTCGCGCGACCCGGAGGAGCTGGTACGACAGCTCCTCGGCCGGCACCACCAGTATCCGGACGGTGCGGTGCTGATGCTCGGCACCATGTTCGCGCCGATCCAGGACCGGGACCGCCCAGGGGAGGGCTTCACCCACAAGGTCGACGACGTGGTCCGGATCAGCTCCGCCCCGCTCGGCACCCTGGTCAACCGGGTACGCCACAGCGAGGAGTGCGAGCCCTGGAGCTTCGGGATCCGCGACCTGATGGGCAACCTCGCCGGGCGGGGACTGCTGTGAACCGGGCCGGGGCCCGGTGCGGAGGCTGACCGCCGCCACACCGGGCCCCGGGAAGAGCGCTGGTGCGAACTATCCGGCCGAGCAGGTGGGACTCATCCCCGTCCCGGTACCCGACCCCTGGAAGCCGAACTCGGTCGACTGGCCGGCGGCGATCGAGCCGTTGAAACTGACGTTGCTGAACTGCACCGCACCGCTGTTCCCGCTGCGGTTGGCGTTCCAGACGTTCGTGACGCTGGCCCCCGACGGCAGGGTCACCGAGACCGTCCAGCCGTTGACCGGCGCGGAGCCGGCGGTGACCCGTACCGTGGCGACGAATCCGCCCGTCCACTGGTTGAGCGACACCGTCGCCGAGCAGGCTCCGGTGACCGGCGGGGTGGTCGGCGGCCGCGTGGTGGGCGGGGTGGTGACCGGCGGCGTGCTGGGCCCACCGGTCGGTGGCGTGGTGGGTGTGGTGTCCGGGCCGTCGGTCAGGGTCGGGGTCTGCCAGTCCCGCCACTCGGCCAGGTTGCCCGCCTTCCGGCTGGAGATCCGCATCGTACCGGCGGCGTTGCCCGTCTTCAGCAGGAACTTCTGGAGGTTCTGCTGGAGCGGGGTACGCCACTCGGACCGGACCGCGCAGTGCGTGCCGTCCTGGACGTCGGACCAGTAGGTGATGTTGTCACCCGCCCCGAGTGCCTTGTAGACCTCGGCACCGCCCAGCGCCGCCACGCTGCCGGACCGGACGCCCAGCCAGTCGACGTGCGGGTTGTCCATGATGAACAGGCCGCGCGGTGCCACCATGCCCACCATCTGGTGGGTGTCGATGGGCAGGCTGTTCGGGTTGCCGGTGAAGGAGCTGAACGCGTCGCCCAACCACGGCTGCTCGCCGTAGGCGCTGCTCAGCGGCTGCGCCCCACTCTCGGTGGCGATCGAGCGGAAGGCGCCGACGCCGCCGCTGCCGGACTCGATCGGCATGGTCAGCGCGATGCGCTGGTCGAAGACGCCGATGGTGAAGGCGCCCTTGCCGTACCGGGAGCAGCCGGTGACCCCCATGGCGTCGGCCCGGAGGATGTTGCCGCCGGAGGACTCGATCACGTCGATGATCCGGCTCACGCCCCAGGCCCAGGCCATCAGGATGCCGGTACTGCTGGACGCGCCGTAGATGCTGTAGAAGGCGCCCTGCTTGTTGTTCCGTGGAGTCCCCTCCCGGCCCACCGCGAAGGGGTCGAAGCTGATCGTGGCGACCCCGGCGGAGCGGATGGTGGAGGTGTCGGCGCCGAGCCCGCCCACGACGACGACGGCCGGGAAGGGGCCGGTGCCGCTGGGCAGCTGGACGCCGGCCGAGAAGCTCGCGCTGCGGCCCTGGTCCGACACGTTCACCGTGATGCTGGAGTTCGACACCGTCCCGGTGACGCTGGCCGGCTTCGCCGGCTTCTGGCCGTAGACGTGCCGCTCCGCGAGTTCCCTGGTCTCGGCTCGCCGGCAACGCCAGTCGGCCTTGCTGGTGATCCGGGTACCGTCCATCTTCCGGAACGGGTCGGGGAGCCGGGAGCTGGACGTCGAGGATCCCGAGCCGGGTACGGGGCAGTCGGCACCCTCGTCTTCGACGCTCGAGGCGGCCACGACGACGTCGGCGGCCGCCTCGGCGGTGGTTGTCGATCTCGCTACTACAGTTACCGTTCCGACGACCGCGAGCGCCGCTACCGCCAGCGTGACGACCGTCGAACGGAGCCTAGAGCAGCCCGAGTTGGTGGCCACCAGGGCTCTCCTTCCGGGTGGGGTGATGGTCTCGCCAGCAAGTAATCGATGATCACCGATGCCGACTTGATAAGTTTCAGGCAAGGCGGTGAAACATGTCAATGCTGCCCGTCGCTGCCGGATTCTCTCGCTGACCGTCGCCCCGTGAACACTTCAGGTGGCCGGTGCCGCAAGGTGCGCGGCCGCTGCCGGCCTGCGGCCGGTACGCGTGCCAGCGCCGCCGACCGGGGCCGGCGGCGTTCACGGTGTTGGCTCAGTGCACGGAGTCGGGATGCCCGGTCGTCGCCGCGCCGCCGCCGCTGCCGCCGGACGCCCCACCGGCCATCCCGGAGTTGTCGTCCTCGGTGACGATGTCCGGCCTCTCGTCCGTACCCGAGGGCGCCGGAACCTCCGTCTCGGCCACCACCTGGGTCAACCGGGCCTGACCGTCCTCGTCCTCGGCGTGGTCCGGATCGACCGGCTGCTCACCCTGACGCGCCCGGTATCCCATGACCCCTCCCGACTTCGCTCCCGGACGCGGCAGTCGCCCGCCGATGCCCACCGAGGGCCCGTCCGTGCGCTGCGCATACCCACGGCGGACCCGGAGTCACCCACCGGTTGCCGGATCTGTGCCGGCCGTGCGACCGGCGCCCGGCCGCGCCCGGGGGGTCGGGCGGCGAAAAGGACATCCGTGCATCGACGGGACGGCGGTCCTCCGCGCCGGCGTGGGGACAGCCGCCGGCCGCGCCCCCGGCTCCGGTGCCCCGCGCGGGGCGGACCGGCCCCCGGTGCGCTCAGGCCAGCAGGGCCGGTCGCATCTCCGCGCCCAGGTTGATCGCGCTGACCACCCGGTGACCGCTGGGGTCGTAGACGTCGATGTTGTTGTTGCGCCGCATCAGTTCCCGGGCCGGGGGCGGCAGCCGGGGCGGGTCGTCCATCGCCGCGCGGATCTGCCGGGCGGTCGAGATCAGCCGATTGGCCAGGGCGGCGGCGTCGACGTCCGCCCGCACCCGGCCGTACTCCCAGCCGACGGCGGTGAGGTCGAGAACCTCGAACACGTGCCGCAGCAGCGGACTCGGGTCGGTCATCCGCGCCAGCCGGGGCGCCCGGGCACCGACCACCGCCACCGCCCCGGCCACCTGGACGTACGGGTGGAAGTCGCACCGCAACGCCAGCAGCGGCCAGCGCAGCTGAGGCCCGGCCTCCCGCCACAGCGGCCGGTAGTTCCGCCGGTCGACCACGAGTCGGCGACCGGTACGCCGATACAGCTCGGCGGCCTGGGCGAGGAGGTCCGCGTGGGCCGCGTCGGCGAACTCCCCGACGACCCTGGCCGCCACGAGCAGGCCGTCGTCACCGTCCAGCAACCGGCTGACCGCATCGGCCTGGTCGGCGAACCGGACCTGCGTGCCGGCACCGAACCGGTGCCGAAGATCCTGGAGGAGGGCCTCCTGCCTGGCCGGATCGTGCTGGACCTGCCTCCGACCCAGCAGGCGCTGGAACCACCGCATGTCGTCTCGTTTCAGCAGCCGACTGAAGAACGCGGCAATGCTACAAGGTGCGGCCGACGGAAGCGGGCACCGCCGCGACACCCGGCCCGGCGGTTCGCGATGGCGACGTGGCGGCGATACGGCCGGCTCGACGCCGGAACGGGAAGGCGCCGCCGCTGCGTCGAGACCCGGCGAGCGGAGGCTGGGGGAGCGGGTGGGGGAGCGGAGGCCGGGGGAGCGGACCGGCCACGATGGCCGGCGGAGCGGCTCCGCGGGTCAGCCCCGCTGTCCCTCGTGAGAACGGCGGGGCCTCCTTGGCGCTGGATTGCAGGCGCACCACGGTAATCCCGGCGATCCTACCGGCGATCCGGCCTTGACGATCTTCCCGGTGGGCCCGACCGCAGTGGGGCGTCGACGCCCCCGGCCGCCGGGAGGCGGCGGTACCCGGGCGCACCGTCCTGCTCCGTGCCGGCCAGTCGGTCACCGAGGTCGCGGAGCTGCTCGCCACGTTCGGGACTGCCGCCGCTCCGGCCGTCCCGGTGCTGCCCGAGTGGGCGGCCGGCGGCGACGGGCGGCCCGGCTCGGCGCCGCCCGGGCGGTGTGGCGGCTGACCGGCGACCCCGGACCCGCCCTCGACGCCGCCGGGCACGAGACGCCTGGTGACGACCGTCCGTTGCGACCCCGGGACGAGAATCTCAAGTAATCCTCAAGATCCGCTTCGGGTCGCCCGTCGATGCGAAGAATGCGCATACGCTCACCGCACACAGCCCGTCCACCGGCCGCCCCATGCTTCTCGGATCGGCGACCGTCGTCGTACCAGAGGCTCGTCGTACCAGATCAACCGCAGGCCGCAAACAGAAGGAGGGAGCATGCGACGCAGACGACTGCGCATCGCGCTCTTCGCGCTGCCCGCCCTGGTGGGAACCGTCCTGATGGCGACCGCACCGGCGGGCGCGGATCCCACGAAGTCCACCGGCACGGCCGGCTCCGGGCGATCCCCGTTGGAGGGCCAGGAGTCGGTACGCCTGGTACGCATCCAGTTGACCGGTGCCGACATGCTGGACAAGGTGGTCGCCGCCGGCTTCGACCTCGAGCACGGCCTCCGGCGCGTACCGGCCGGCATCGAGGGGGAAGCGGTGCTGACCCCCGCGCAGGTCGCCGAGGTCCAGGCGATGGGCGTCAGGATCCTCGCCGACGGGGAGTCCTTCTCCTGGAGTGACCGGGCCGACGGCGGGTTCGCCGCGCTCGGGGCGCGGGCGGTCCAGCCGCAGACCCACGAGAAGACGGTACGGGTCGTCCGCGCCGACTGGTTCACCACGAAGGGCCAGGGCTTCCTCTACGTCGAGGCACGGACCACCGAGGGGCAGCAGTCGGACCCGGTCGTGCAGATGCAACTCGAGAACGACTCGGGCCGGGGCACGCCGTTCGGCTTCGCCCGGACGATGAGCCGGTTCGTCGACTCCGGGCAGTACATGTTCCACCGGAACCTGTTCAAACTCGACGTACGGCCGAAGCAGATCCGGGTGACGAGTTCGACCGGCGGCGTCACCACCGGTGACGTCTCCAACTGGCTGGAGAACGCCCCGCCGCCGCTGACCGCGCGTCCGGGTTACAGGTCGGACTTCGTCGACGGCTACCGGCACCCGCAGCAGCTCTACCGCCGCGCCCACGAGATCGCCCGGCAGTACCCGGACATCGCGGAGATCGTCTACCTGCCGAACCGGACCAACGGCTACCAGCGCAAGGCACAGGCCACCATCGGCGGTACCGGGCAGGAGGCGGTCGTCGTCAGCTCGGCGGCCTGGGGGCACCAGGGCGGCAACGAGGTGACCGTCGAGTTCGTGGAGCGGCCGGGTGCGAACCTCCCGCTCGGCGTCGAGGTCGTCGGCAAGGCGGTCCGGGTCCTCCTCGCCAAGGACGCCTCCGGCGGGCTCGCCAGTACCGCGGCCGAGGTGGCGGCGGCGCTGGAGAGCGGCTCCCAGGGCCTCGTCGACCGGGCGCACCCGTACCGGGCGAACGCCGGCACCGGCATCGTCGCGCCGACGGCGGGTCCGGTCGCGCTGACCGACTTCCTCGACCAGAAGCGGGACGGCGCACCGGCGGGCGAGGTGCCCCGGGGCCCGGCCACGATCCCGGTGCTGCGGATCGGCAAGCACCGCGACGGCAAGAAGCCCGGCGTCCTGATCCAGGCGCAGGACCACGCCCGGGAGTGGGTACCGGCGACGACCACGCTGGAGACGGCCGAGCGTCTGGTGCACAACTACCGGACCGACCGGGAGACGAAGAAGATCGTCAACGACACCGACATCTTCCTGATCCTCTCCAACAACCCCGACGGAGCGAACTACAGCTTCTACAACTTCGCCTCGCAGCGCCGGAACATGACGAACCACTGCCCGGACGAGAACGCCGATCCGGCGCAGCGGAACTCCTGGGGCGTCGACCTGAACCGCAACTACCGGGTCGGGTCGGGCCACGACGGCTACGCGGGCGGCTCGACCAGCTGCGTCAGCAACACCTACCAGGGGCCGGCGGAGCTCTCCGAGCCCGAGTCGAAGAACATCATCTGGCTGGTCGAGAAGTACTCGAACATCAAGTTCATGATGTCGGTGCACTCCAACGGCGGTCAGCTCTTCTGGCAGCCCGGCGCCTACATCGCGGACGGGCGGATCACCACGCCGCGCCCGCCGCTGGGTGACGAGGCGTTCTACTGGCAGTCGGCCGCCAGGATCCTGTCGCAGGTCAAGGCGCACCGGCAGACCGTCGTCACGCCGGAGAACGTCGGCGGCTCGTCGGACGTCCTCTACTCCTCGGCGGGCAACGTGCGCGAGGACCTCTACCACACCTACGGGATCTACGCCTTCGGCTGGGAGGTCGGCGGCTCGGTCTACAACCCGGGCACCGGCGACTGGCAGGGCGGCTCGTTCCAGCCGCCGTGGGCGGGCGACCCGGAACTCGTCAGCGGCCACGCCGAGACGATGGAGTACGCCAACGGAATCATGGAGATGTTCCGGATCGCGGCGGAGTGGGGCAACGACAAGCGGGACCCGACGTCCCGGCTCCTCCCCGGCGCCGGCACGTACCGCGACTCCGTCGACGTGCGCTTCGAGACCAACGAGCCGGCCACCATCTATTACACGACGGACGGCAGCCGGCCCACCCTGGACTCGCCGCGTTACGAGGCGACCGAGTTCCGTGAGCCGGGGCAGGTGTTCCACGTGACCGAGACCACCACGTTCCGCTGGTTCTCGGTCGACGCCGCCGGAAACATCGAGAACAACTACGACCCGACGAAGAACGACCGGCGCGAGAAGTACCGTACGGCGACGATCAGGATCGTCAAGCGGTAGCGCCCGATCCGGCCATCGCCTCGTCAGTGTGGTCCGCCGCGCTGACGCAGGCGATGGTCGATCCATGTCCCGGCCCGGGGCGGCAGCGGATCAGCGGTGCCACATTCCTACTCTGACCGGTACCCCGACAGACGCGTGCAGCAGCGGCTCCCGGTCCGGCGGTGGCAGACCCGCCGCGGGGAGCAGGTCCTGGTCCAGGCGCAGCAGTTCGGCGCGGTGCAGCGGCCACTCGACGTGTTCCGCCTCGGCGGCGACGAGCCGGCCGAGCACGACGCTGAAGAGCCGGTAGCGCGCGGTCAGGAAGTGGGCGAGTTCGTCGCGCTCGCGCTCGGCGAGCGGCGGACCGAGCCGTACGTCGGCGTCACAGCGCGCCCCCCTCGGCCCCGGCCAGCGGCGGGCGCACCGGTAGGAGATCCGGTCGTCGGCCCGGCGTACCGTCATGTCCGACCAGAAGTACGGCAGGGCGTAACCGGTGCGGGCGGCGACCACGGCGGGCAGCCGGGCCGCGTCCAGGGACAGGAACCAGATGCCGCTGCGGCCCCGCCCGTCCCGGACGTAGGTCCGGACGTTCGTCTCCGGGAACTCCGACAGCCACGGCACGCTCGGCACACCGGGTGCCCTCACCCCCTGCATGAGGAACGGGGTCAGGCCGATCCAGGCCGATCCGTCGAAGGTCTCCACCCGCAGCCCGGCGGGAAGCATCGCCTGCACCAGGGCCGGTGGGTAGCGCCAGTGGAGGAAGCTGATCCAGTTCCACCGGTGGTACATCACCGGATGAGCCACCCGTGGTGGAGGTGGAGCCTCCATCGTGCCTCCCGCGCTGCGTGTCTCCGCGCCGATCATGCGCTGGTCAGGTCGACCACGTGCTGGCCGGCCGGGTGGCCCACCCGACCGGCCAGCATCGATCGCCTCAGCGCTTCCTGGTGGTGAGGAGCCCAAGAGCAATCATCCCCACCCCGAGGAAGAAGTGCAGCCAGTTGTCGGCACCGTTGAGCGGGACGAAGTTGGCGGCACTGTCATGCCCGATGACCAGGCCGTACAGCCAGAGGACCAGGTAGACCGCGCCACCGCCGACGAGGTACAGCCGTGCCCGTTCGACGGTACGGGCCATCGCCAGGCCGACGACACCGAACAGGAGGTGCACGATGTTGTGGAGTACGGAGACCTGGAAAACGCCGAGTAGTTGAGCGTCGGACTCGTGCCCGGCGAAGGTCATGCTGCCGTAGTTTGTCGTGACGCCGGGGATGAAGCCCAGGACGCCGACGAGCAGGAAGACTGCGCTGACGGCGACCGCGACCCTGCGAACGAGGGCGGTCTCGTTCACCGTCCGGCCGACCGGCTCGGATCTGCTGGCCATGATGCCACCTCCATTGAAATAGGTGGCTGCATATTCTCCGGCTGGAGATCCCCCAAACCCGCCGTCGTCGATGGGAACACGGACCGGCCCGCACCCTTCGCTCGGTCCATCCTGAAAAGATCTCACGGCACAGTGGATCGTGCTTTTCCGAGTGCGCTTTTGGCTACGCCTGCCACGATCGGCCTCCCTCGACCACAAAGCTCTGATGTCGCGTTTACCGGCAGGTCGCGGGGGTAGGGGGAGCGCACTCGACCGCTGGAGGAGTAACCGTGTTCAATCCCTTGGAGCACCAGGGCCTGCCGCTGGACAGGCAAATCCGAAACTGGCGTGAGCTGAACGTCGAACCGATCGACCCGGAGGCCGTCGACCCGTACACCCGATGCCGCATCATCACGATGAACGGCATCGAGGTCGAGGCGATCATGTTCCAGCACAACTTCGCCCGCAACTGCCCCGACCCGGAGGTCCGGCGCCAGCTCGCGTACGTGCGGTACGTCGAGAACCAGCAGCAGCGGGTGGTGAACTGGCTGCTGCCCGGGGTGGCCAGTGTGCTGGAGACGACGCTCGGATACGAGCAGGTCGCGGTCGACCTCACCGCCTGGGTGGCCCGGCACGAGCCGGACCCCTACCTGAAGCAGGCGTACGAGTTCGGGGTGCTGGAGGACTTCGACCACCTCTACCGCTACGCCAACCTGTACGAGATGGTCGAGCGGCGCAAGGCGGAGAAGATCGTCGACGGGCTGACCGAGGTGATGCCGGGCCGGCCGACCGTGGCGGAGCACCGGCACCCCTTCGACGAGGTGCGGACGCCGTACGACAAGGACACCGTCGACCCCCGGTCGAAGCTGAACGCGCTGACGATCCTCTCGGCCGAACAGCAGGTGATGATCTACTACATGAACGTCGGGCCGCAGTACATGGAGCCGATCGCCCGGCAGCTCTACCAGGAGATCAGCCTGATCGAGCAGGAACACGTCACCCACTACGAGTCGCTGCTCGACGCGGGGGAGAACTGGTGGGAGCGGCTGCTCACCCACGAGTACAACGAGTGCTGGCTGTACTACTCGTTCATGGAGCAGGAGAGCGACCCGCGGATCAAGGCCGTCTGGGAGCTTCACCTCCAGATGGAGCTGGCCCACCTGCAACAGGCGGCGAACCTGCTGCGCGTGCACGACGGCCGGGAGCCGGAGGAGGTCGTCGGCGGCACCGGGGTTCCGGAGCCGCTCACCTTCGAACCGAACAAGGACTACCTGCGCCACCTCCTGGCGACCCAGATCGACGTGAACAAGCTCGGCGAGGGCTACGTGCGGGAGGCGCACGAGCGGTTCGAGTGGATGCAGCAGCAACTCCACGACGGCCAGAAGCCGCCGAGTGAGGAGGTCATCGACCTGCACCGGGAGAAGTTCGGCGACGAGTACCGGATCGAGACCGAGGGTCCGCACCCGGTCGAGTCGCTGCGCGCCCAGGAGGGGTCCCGCCGTGCCTGACGACAACGGTGCCGCCGCCACCGCAGGCTCCGGTCCGACCACCCCCGGCCCCGAACCGGACGTCGTCGACCTGCTGCTCGCCCAGCACGCGCGGATCGAGGAGTTGTTCCTCCTGGTGACCGGTGGCGACGGCGAGGTGCGGCGGGACGCCTTCGACGATCTGGTCCTGTTGCTCGCCGTGCACGAGACGGCGGAGGAGGAGGTGGTCCATCCGCTGGCCCGCACGCTGCCCGGCGGTGGCGGCGACGAGCTGGTCGAGGACCGGCTGGCGGAGGAGCGCCAGGCCAAGGAGATGCTCAAGGAACTCGTCGACGGCGGCGTGCAGGCGGACGGCTTCGACGAGGGCGTGCTGCTGCTGCGGGAGGCGGTGCTCAAGCACGCACGCCACGAGGAACGGTACGAGTTCCCGCTGCTGCGTCAGCACGTCCCGGCGCCCCGGCTGCGCCGGCTCGCCGCCGCGCTCCAGGCGGCGGAGGCGGTCGCACCGACCCGCCCGCACCCGGGGGCCGAGTCGGCCACCGCCAACGCCGCCCTGGGGCTGCCACTGGCGGTCCTCGACCGGGTCCGTGACTCGCTCCGGCGCGCCGCTGACGGCAGGGACTGAGCAGGATGTTTCCCGGGACACGGGTCAGCCGACGACCGGCTGCGGCTCGGCCCGGGATCGGATGATCGGCCTGGGCCCGGGTACCGGCGACCGTCGCCGACCACCGCGACCGGCCCGACGCCGACCGGCGGCGAGGATGACGCGGCCGGCCCCCTGGGGCCGGCCGCGTCGGCGTCGGTGGCCCGGCACGTGCCCGGAAGCCGGCGGGACCCTCCGGTAGCGGTTTCTCCGGCCGCGGGTAGTGTGTGCTCTGGGTCAAGACATGTGCCCGGATCGTTTCGTCGCGCCACCCACCTTCCAGTTGAGGCGAGTGGCTTCCGCGAACCACCGGAGGCACCATGTCGACAGCGCAGCGAGCACTTGACCCCTGGGGCAGCGGAGCGCCGCTCGCGATAGCGCTGGATCCCGGCACTGCCAGGTCACTCACCGTCCGGGTGACCGGGGACCTCGACATCGACACCGTCGACCTGCTGCGCCGGACCCTCGACCAGGTGCTGCGGCACGAATTCGCCAGCGTGGCGGTCGACCTGTCCCAACTGCGGTTCTGCGACTCGTCCGGGCTCAGGGTGCTGCTGATCGCCAACGCCGAGGCAGAGCGACTCGGCTGCCGGATGTACGTGGTGAATCCGCGCCCCTTCGTCCGGCGGGTGTTCGAACTCACCGGTGTGGCGAGCCTGCTCGGGCTGCCGGCCGGCCGCCGTCCTGAACCACAGCACCGGGTCCAGGTCTCGCCGCCCTCCTGAGACCAGCCTGCCGGTCCGACAGTGCCCGACACGGTTAGCAGGCCCAGCATGGCCGGGCCACCAGTCGTCACGATCCCGAAGCCGCACCCAGGAGTTCGAGGATGTCAGCGAAGCCGCGTGCCGAATCCGAAAGCCGCCCGACGAGCCATGACGACGCACACCGGGCGATGCTCGACGCGGCGGCCCTGCGTTACGCCGAGCGCGCCGCCGGGCTGCCGCCCTCGCAGCGGGCCGGCGCGGCCGAGGAACTGGTCCGCCTGGCCCTGCCGCTGGTGCACGGCCTCGCCCGGAGGTACCGGGACCGGGGCGAGCCGGTGGAGGACCTCCAACAGTCCGGGAGCCTGGGGCTGATGCTGGCGATCGCGCGGTTCGACCCGGACCGTGGACCCTTCAGCGCCTACCTCGCCACCACGGTGCTGGGCGAACTGAAGCGGCATTTCCGGGACCGCACCTGGGGGGTACACGTCCCCCGCCAGCTACAGGAGCTGTCCCAGGAGACCCGGCGCCACACGGCCACCCTGACGCAACGACTGGCCCGCGATCCGACCGACGCGGAGCTGGCCCGGGACATCGGCGTCTCGGTCGTGGAGCTTCGGCAGGCCCGGTTGTCCTCCCTCGGCTACCGTCCCGCCTCCTTCGACGCGCCCCTGGGCGGCCGGGACGACCCGGGCGCCACGCTGGCCGAGCAGTGTGGCGAACCGGACGCCCTGCTCGAAACCGTCGACGAGCGGGTCACCCTGCGGCGGCTGCTGGCGCAGTTGCCGCCCCGCGAGCGCGATATCCTCACCCTGCGCTTCTACGGGAACCAGACACAGTCGGAGATCGCGCAACGCCACGGAATCTCCCAGATGCACGTCTCCCGGTTGCTGTCCCAGCTGCTCTCCTGGCTCCGCGCGGCGATGCTGACCGACGAGCCGCCAGCCTGGCGCGGGTACCAGCCCGGGGAGTGGCCGCCTCCGTTGCGGCTGAGTGGACAGCTCCGGGACGGCCTCCTGCGGATCCGGGTCGACGGCGAGGTCGATCACGACAGCGCCGGTCAACTTCGGGACACCCTGCTGGAGTCGGTCACTCGGACCGCTGCCGAGCGGCTGGAGGTCGACCTGCGGCACGTGCCGTTCGTCGACGCGGCCGGGGTGGCCGCACTTCTCGCCGGCTACGAGGCCAGCCGCGCCGCCGGCTGGACGTACCGGCTGGTAGGCCCGTCGCCGACCGTCGCCCGGGTACTCCGGCTCTGCGGGCTGGCGCCCCTGATGCCGGAGTGACCGACTCCGGCGCAGACGACGGCGTCCGGGTTCCCGACCGGTGGTACCCGGAACCGCGCGAGACCGGACCGGGCTCGCGGCGCGGCCGGCGGGATCGGCGTCGACGGCCACCCGTCACTCCGACTCGGCGGCGCCGCCGGTCCGCCGGTCGTCGCCGGTCCGCCACCGGTCGTTCTCCGCGCCGCCTCGGTCGGGGCCGCCGAGATCGTCGTCCGGCTCCACCACCGCATGCTCGGGACGGCGTACCTCGGACGGCTCCGGTACCTCGACCGGACGGGCACCGGACCGGGGCTCCGGCTGGTGCTCCTCGGCCCGGCGCGCACCTCGGGCCCCACCCGGCGCGGGCCGATCGGACCGGTCCGGGCTGGAGTCGGGCCCGAGCACCTCGGCCAGTTCCTGCGGCGGCCTCGTGGAGCGTTGCGGCAGGTCCCGGCCGAGGTCGGCGACGAGGGGACCGTACTTGACGTCGAAGGCGGGCCGCTCGGAGCGGATCCGGGGCAGCCGGTCGAAGTTGCGCAGCGGTGGCGGGCAACTCGTCGCCCACTCCAGCGAGTTCCCGAAACCCCACGGGTCGTCGACCTCGACGACGCGGCCGAAGCGCCAGGACTTCCAGACGTTGTAGAGCAGGTACAGCGTCGACGCGCCGAGGACGAGGGAGCCGACGGTGGAGACCATGTTCAGGGTGGTGAAGCCGTCGGTCGGCAGGTAGTCGGCGTACCGGCGGGGCATGCCCTCGTTGCCCAGCCAGTGATGGACCAGGAACGTGGTGTGGAAGCCGACGAACATGGTCCAGAAGTGGATCTTGCCGAGGCGCTCGTCGAGCATCCGACCGGTCATCTTGGGAAACCAGAAATACACCCCGCCGAACGCGGCGAAGACGATGGTGCCGAAGAGTACGTAGTGGAAGTGCGCCACCACGAAGTAGGTGTCGTGGGTGTGGAAGTCGATCGGTGGGCTGGCCAGCAGCACCCCGGAGAGTCCACCGAAGAGGAAGGTGGCCAGGAAACCCATGGCGAAGAGCATCGGCGTCTCGAAGGTGAGCTGCCCCTTCCACATCGTGCCGATCCAGTTGAAGAACTTGACTCCGGTCGGCACGGCGATCAGGAAACTGAGGATCGAGAAGAACGGCAGGAGCACCTGGCCGGTGCCGAACATGTGGTGCGCCCAGACGCTCATCGACAGCCCGGTGATCGCCAGCGTCGCCGCCACCAGCCCCTTGTAACCGAAGATCGGTTTACGGGCGAAGACCGGGATGATCTCGGTGATGATGCCGAAGAACGGCAGCGCCACGATGTAGACCTCGGGGTGGCCGAAGAACCAGAACAGGTGCTGCCACAGCAGCGGTCCGCCGGTTTCGGCGGAATAGACGTGCGCGCCGAGCTTGCGGTCCGCGAGCAGGCCGAGCAGGGCCGCAGCGAAGAGCGGGAACACCAGGATCGCCAGTACCGAGGTGAGCAGCATGTTCCAGGTGAGGATCGGCATCCGGAACATGGTCATGCCCGGTGCGCGCAGGGTCAGGATGGTGGTGATCAGGTTGACCGAGCCGAGGATCGTGCCGAGCCCGGTGACCACCAGACCGACGATCCACAGGTCGCCGCCGACACCCGGACTGTGCTCGTACCGGCTCAGCGGGGTGTAGGCGGTCCAGCCGAAGTCGGGTGCACCGCCGGGGGTGAACAGGCCGCCGACCACCAGCAGCGCCCCGAAGAGATAGAGCCAGTACGCCAGGGCGTTCAGCCGGGGGAACGCGACGTCCGGGGCGCCGATCTGCAACGGAACGAGATAGTTGGCGAAGCCGAACACCAGCGGGGTGGCGAAGAGCAACATCATGATCGTGCCGTGCATGGTGAAGAGCTGGTTGTACTGCTCCGGCGAGAGGAACTGCATCCCCGGCCGCCCCAACTCGGCCCGCATCAGCAAGGCCATCAACCCGCCGACCAGGAAGAAGCCGAACGAGGTGACGAGATACATCAGGCCGATCTGCTTGGCGTCCGTCGTCCTGAGCAGCGCGCTGAGCACCCCGCCCCGGAGGGTACGACGGACCGGCCCCGGATAGCTGGACTGCTGCGGAACCAGCATCACCCGCGGTGTCGCGCCTCGCCGCTGCGGTATCGTCTCGCTCACAGCAACTCCCTCTGCTCGCCGGCGCTCGAAGCCGGGCCGCTACCCCGGATTCCTCCCGCGAAACCTGCTCGTCGGGTCCACCTTGTGCTGCCCGGAACGACCCGGGCGGCAGTCGCGGCCGGCGGCCGGAGCACCCCGCCGCCAACGCCTCCGCCGCCAACGCCTCCGCCGCCAACGCCTCCGCCGCCAACGCCTCCGGCGTCGCGCCCCGTCGAGGTTGGATGTCCACCCGTCGTTTGGCTGTCCCGGATGGGGGTAGCGCACCCTTCGAAGGAGACGGCGACCACGACGCGGAGCTGGCAGACAGCGGGCCGGAGCGCCTCGAACGGAGGAGTGGGAGATGACCGAGGGTGCGAAGCGACAGGGCGGCGAGCGCGGCGCGGCGGAGGAGCGCAGCGGGGTACCGGTGACGCCGACCGAGGAGCGCGCGAGCGAACGGCCGCCGGGCCACCCGGAAGGGCACGAGGAGGACTCCCGGATGGAGGGCTACGCGGAGGCCAAGAGCGACGAACGGAACCGGGCCGGGTGACCCGGCCGGCAAGCGGCAACGCGCCTGCCTCCTCGGCGCGGCTCCACTCGCGGCGCCGCCCCGCCGACCCGACGGGACGGAGATGACCAGGTCCGCGCTGGCCTCGGTGGCGGCGTCCAGTGAGTGGCGGGGCGACGACGGCGTACGCCAGCCGGCCGGTGAGGTGCACGCGTGGCGGCCGGGACAGAACCAGACCCTCTGCGGGCTGGCACTGAGCCGTTCCGCGCTGCGGCGCTTCCCGCACGTCAGCTTCGAGTACGCCGCCACGGACGTACTGACCGACAGCGACCAGGTACGGCACATCTGCCCGCGCTGTCTCGCCGCGACCGGTGGCCGGCGGGACCGTCGGCCCTGGACCCGCGACTCACCACGTCCCTGACCAGGAGCGGAGCGGACCCACCCCGAGTACGTCGACGACGGTTTCCGGCGGGGCGGACCGGGCGCTCACAGGTCCCGGCGCTGGAAGGAGGCCGCCGCCAGTCCGAGGGCGAGGACCACCCAGAGGCCGGTCCAGCCGAGGTAGCCGGGGGTGAGCCCGGCCTCGCTCAGGAACGGGTGTCCCTTGAACGCCTCCTGGAACTGCAGCAGCAGGGTCGGGTCCTGGAAGGCGTTCATGGCGCCGCGCCACAGCCCGTCGGTCGGCAGCAGCATCCGGGAGACGGTGCCGATCCGGGCCACACTCTCGTTGCCGAGCGCCTCGCCGAACGCCCCGACCACGCCGCCGATCCAGGTGGCGCCGAAGAGGCCGACCGCGACGACTCCGGACGCCATCGGGGAGACGGCGGTGGAGAGCAGCAGGCCGAGGGTGAGCAGGACCGCCGCCTGCGCGGCGAGCAGCGCCAGGCCGGTGACCGGTCGCGGCGGCCAGTAGCCCGTGGTGGTCCGGACGATGATGAGCTGGGCGAGTCCGGCCACGGCCACGAAGCCGCTGCCGAAGGTGACCAGCCCCAGCCACTTGCCGAGCAGCACCGTCGCGCGGCGTACCGGGCGGGCCAGGACCGCCAGTGCGATCCCCGTCTCCGTCTCACCGGCCAGGGTGGGGCCGGCGAGGAACGCCGTACCGAGCGCGGCGGTCAGGCTCAGGCCGAACATCACCAGGTTGAGGACCATCGCCGCCGCCAGTCGGGCCTCTCCGCTGGTCAGGCCGCCGAAGGTGGCGTCGATCCGGGAGAATCCGAAGGCGCTGACCCCCAGCAGTACGACCGTCAGCGCGACGAGCGCCAGCAGCACCCGTCGGCGCGCGGCCTCCCGGACGGTGAGCGTGGCGACGGTGAACACGGTGCGGGCGGTCATCGGTGCTCCTTGCTGTGGCCGGTGCGCAGGATGTCGAGCAGCCGCTCCTCAAGGCTGATCCGCCCCGGCTCGACGGCGTGTACCCGTACCCCGAGGCGGACCAGGTCGGCCACCAGGCCGGGTACGGTGTCGTCGTCCTGCTCGGCGGGGAAGGTGACGGTGAAGGTGTCTCCGCTGCGGACGAGCGGGCCGGCGGCGGCGAGCCGGGCCTCCGCCCGAGCGCTCACCCCGTCGAGGCGGAGCCGCAGCTCACGCTGGCCGAGCAGCTCCGTGAGGGTACCGGATGCGGCGACCCGTCCCCTGTCGAGAATGACCACCCGGTCACAGACCCGCTCGACCTCGCCGATGAGGTGCGAGTTGAGCAGGACGGCGATTCCGCGGGCCTTGAGCGAGAGCAGCAGGTCCCGCACGTCGGCCCGGCCGACGGGATCGAGGGCGCTGGTCGGCTCGTCGAGGACGACGAGTTCGGGGCGGGCCACCAGCGCGACGGCGAGCCCGAGGCGCTGCTGCATGCCCTTGGAGAAGCCGCCCACCCGGTCCGCGGCGCGGTCGGCGAGGCCGACCTGGGCCAGACACTCCCGCTGCTGCGCGACCGGCACCGGAACACCGGCGAGCCGGACGTGCAGGGCCAGCACCTCGGCGGCGGAGAGCCATGGCTGGTACCGGAAAAGCTCCGGCAGGTAGCCGACCCGGGCTCGGGAGTGCGGGTCCCGGCCCGGACGTCCGAGCAGCAGCACCTCACCGGCGTCGGGCCGGACGAGCCCGAGCAGCATCTTGATGACGGAGGTCTTGCCGGCTCCGTTCGGTCCGAGCAGGCCGACCACCTCGCCGCGGCCGACGGTGAGGGAGACGTCGTCGACCGCGACCCGGCGCCGGTACCGCTTGCGCAGCCCCGAGCACCAGACGGCCGGCGACGGGGGCAGTTCGGCGAGGAGCCGGTCGGCGGACTCGGGGGAGGGGTGCCCGTCCTGCCGGGTGCTCGGATCGGCCGTCACCGGTGCCACCTCAACCCGCGGGCCACCGACAGCACCTCGTCGGTGCTCAGCGAGCCGGTCACCGCGTTGAGGACGCCGTCCCTGACCCAGAACACGGCGGCGAGCGTGCCGTCCCTGGTGGTGAGGACCGTGGCCGGCGCCCCGTCGACGTCGGCGGGGAAGGTTGTCTCCTGACCGGTCTTCACGATCAGCGGCAGGGTCGTCCCGCTCTCGGTGAAGCCGCGCAGTTGGGACGCCACGTCCTCGGGCAGTCCGGGCAGCGAGAGCAGATAGTCGCGGGCGGTGCCGAACGGTATGCCCGAGGAGTAGATGGTCGGCGCGACCGCGCGGCCGACGATCATGGAGGGCCCGCCGTGTGCCTGCGACCAGACGGCGGCGATGCCCGGACCGGCGGTCATCCTGAACGGGCTGCCGTCGAGCCCCGGCGGAGGCGGGGGCAGCGGTGCACCGACGACGGCGGCGGTCCGCGCCGCCTTCTCCACCGAGAAGGTGAAGGTGGCGCTCACCTGGTCACCCACGTGGAACGCCGGTTCTCCGGTCACGCCCCGGGGCAGCTTCGCCACCCGTGGCGCGGTCAGCCCGGTGGCCCGCTCCGCCGCGTCGGCGTCGGCGACCGGGCGTACGTCGGCAATCTTGGTCACCGTCGCCTCGCCGTAGGCGGAGAGGTCCGGCAGCCGCAGCAGGTCGGCTTGGGTGATCGTGATCGGGGCGACCCGCTCGGCACGGAAGATCGGCAGCCAGTTCGCGGCGGCGGCGGTGGTGGCCCCGGTCAGCAGCGCGACGGCGGCGACACCGGCGAAGAGCGGGCTGCGCAGCGCCGTACGCCATCGGGGGGCGCGGGTGGCCACGGCCACCTGCCGGGGCCTGTCTCCGGCGACCGCGCGGGAGAGGCGGTGCCAGCCGTTCTCGACGTCGCTGGGAAGGTCGACATCGAGCGCCGCTGCGGCGAGCGCGGCGTCCCGGCGGGTGGTCGCCAGCCTCGACCGGCACTCCGGGCAGTCCGCGACGTGCTGGCGGTGGACGTCGGCGACGCCGCCCGGCTCGTCCAGAAGCCGGCGCAGCATGCCGTCAGTCGGATGACGCATGACGGTTCAACTCCTTGCGTAGGGCGGACTCGGCGCGGCGCACGACGGTGCCCACGCTGCCGGCGGAGATGTCGAGGGCGGCGGCCACCTCGGCGTAGCTCAGGCCGCTGTGCCGCAGTACCAGGGCCACGGCCTGCCTGCGGGGCAGCCGGGCCAGCGCTTGCCGCACCCGGCGGCGTTCGTCCAGCGTGACGACCATGTCGGCGACGTCCGGGCCGGCGGCGTCGCCGACGCCGACGGCCTCCTCCCGCGAGGCGCGGCGCCGCCCGGTTCGGAGATGGTTCAGCGCGGTGTGCGCTGCGGCCACGCACAACCACCCCACCGCCTCGCCCGCCGGCACGGTGGAGCGGCCGAAGGTCAGGAAGACCTCCTGCGCCACGTCCTCGGCCTGGTCCCGGGAGCCGAGCACCCGGGCCGCGACGGCAACCACCCGGGGGTAGGTGGCCCGGAAGACCTGCTCGAGGTCGGCACGGACGCTCTTTCGTCCCAGCGGCGTCGACACGGCCACGGCATCCTTCCGTCCGGCTGGTCCGGCTGGTCCGGCTCGTCCGGCCGTCCGGCCGCCGGCGGACGGCACCGCGGCGACCACCGAGGCCAGCACCGTCGCGCCCCGCCCGACGAACTCCACATTTTCCTGCACGTCTGCGAAGCACCGCCGACGGCCCGGATGTGACACCGGCGCCGGAACGGGGCGGCGCAGCGGCCACCCCGGCCGGCCCGGAAGCCGCCCTCGGCGCGGGCCGGATGGGACTTCCGGCTACGCCGGGTGGGTGGGGATCGGGGCCGCGTCCGCCGCGCCCGGGGACGCCGCCCGGGCCGCCCACTCCTCGTCGGCGGCCCGCTTCCTGGCCAGCCCGTCCCGGCCGTCGTAGCGCAGGAACGCCGGCAGGGCCGCCGCCAGCGCCAGCGTGCCGACGACGCAGAGCACACCGCCGGAGACGATCGACCCGCCGATGCCCATGAACCGGGCGGCGACGCCGGAGCGGAGCTGGCCGAGCAGCGGCCCGGTGGCGTACGAGAGCATCTCGATTCCGGCCAGCCGGCCACGCAGATGATCGGGGATGGTCTGGTTCCACATGGTCATCCGGAAGATTCCCGAGACCATGTCGGCGGCACCGGCGAAGGCGAGGAAGACGAGCGCCAACCAGAGCCAGTCGGTGAGGCCGAAGCCGATGATCCCCACGCCCCACAGCCCGGCGGCGATCACGACCATCAACCCGTGCCGGTGCACCCGCCCGGTCCACCCGGAGGTCAGCGTCGCGAGCAGCGACCCGACGGCGGGTGCCGCGTAGAGCAGGCCGAGTACGGCAGGGCCGCCGAGCTTGGCCGCCATGAAGGGGTAGAGCGCCTGCGGCATCCCGAAGAACATCGCGTTGATGTCCACCAGATAGGTACCGAGCAGTTCGGGGCGGCTCCGCGCGTAGCGCAGACCGGTCACCACCGAGCGCAGCGACGGGCGCTCCGCGGCCGGCGGCGGTGGTACGGCCCGGATCAGGTAGAGGCAGACCAGGGAGAAGGCGAACGTACCGAGGTCGACCGCGTAGACCCAGGGCATCTCGACCGACGCGATCAGCAGGCCGGCGACGGCGGGCCCACCGAGTTGCGCGATCTGCATCCGCAGCGAGTTGAGCGCGCTCGCGGCCGGGATCTCGTCCAGTGTGACGACGCGCGGGGTCAGCCCCTCCAGCGCCGGCCGCTGGATGCCGTCGATCGCCGCGGTGAGCCCGGCGATCACGTAGAGCAGCCAGAGGTGCGGCCGGTCGAAGAGCGAGTTGACCAGGAGCACGCCGCAGAGCGCGGTGAACGCGACCTCCGCGCCCAGCACCAGCGCCCGGCGGTCGAGGTAGTCGGCCAGGGCGCCGCCGACGAAGGCCATCACCAGCAGGGGTACGAGTTCACAGACGCCGAGGAGACCGACGAGCAGCGGATCGTCGGTCAGCGCGTACACCTGGAAGGGGATGGTCACGTACGTGATGAACGACCCGAACCCCGAGACACCGCCTGCCGCGAAGAGCAGCCGGTAGTCCCGCGACGTGCGCAACGGCGTGACGTCGAGCGCCATCCGGCGGAGCAGGCGTTTCACGAAGCGTGATGGTGCACCACCGGCGGGTGGGTGTCGACCGGATTACCCGCCCCGGCACTGTCCGGACGTGCCAGATCGACGGTACGGCGACGAGGCGTTTTGAGCCGGACCACGGTGGGGCATATCCGTCGGTCAGAGGAAGGAGCGGACGAGATGAGCGATGTCACCCGCAGCAGCGCGGCCGACCCCGACCAGGCGCCGACCGCCGAACTGGTCCGCCAAGCCGCCGAGCAGATCTCGCACCTGGTCCGGAGCGAGCTGGCCCTGGCCAAGGCGGAGATGACCGAGAAGGGCAAGCGAGCCGGCGTCGGTGCCGGCCTCTTCGGTGGCGGCGGGCTGGTCGCCCTGTACGGGGTGGCGGCGCTGCTGGCCAGCCTCATCCTCGGGTTGGCCGAGGCGATGCCGGGCTGGCTGGCCGCGTTGATCGTGTCCGTGCTGCTCTTCGCGGTCGCCGCCGTGCTGGCCCTCGTCGGCCGCCGGCAGGTACGGCAGGCCGCTCCACCGCTCCCTGAGGAGGCAATCCGCAGCGTGCAGGCCGACATCGACGAGGTGAAGGAGAGGGCACACCGATGAGCACGAGTACCGGTAAGGCAGGCGCGGATCCGCGTACCACCAGCGTGGCCGGGACGGTCGCGCCGCAGTCGGCGGGTCCGGAGGCGATCCGGGCCGACATCGCCCGGACCCGGGCGGAGTTGGGCGACACCGTGCAGCATCTGGCGGAGCGGGCGGACGTCAAGACGCGCGCCAAGGAGAAGGTCGCCGAGGTGAAGGATCAGGCCGGACAGGTCCGGGACCTGGCGGCGGAGACCGCGCAGGTGGCGGCGGTACGGGCCGGGGAGGTCGGCCGGCGGGCCGCCACGAGGGCGCGGCAGCGGCCGGCGCCGTACGTCGGCACGCTCTTCGCGCTCGCCGCCGCGGTGGTCACGGTGGTGCTGTTGCGCCGTCGGGGCACGGCCAAGCCCCGGGCCCGGCTGCGGCGTTGGCGGGCGCGGTAGCCACCCGACGGTGTCGACGCCTGGGTCGACCCAACCTGAGAGGCAGGCTCCGCGATGGTGGAGAAGAGCACGGACCGCGCGCACCGTGACGACCAGGTCGCCGACGGCGGGACGGTGCCCGCGAGTCGACGCCCGTCGGCGCCGCAGGCGGGCACGCACGGCGCCGGTGACGCCCCGGACCAGCCGACCAAGCTCGGCCTACGGGGCTGGTGGGGGGTACTGCGTCGCACCGTGCGCGAGTTCGGCGACGACAGTCTGACCGACTGGGCGGCCGCGCTCACCTACTACGCCGTCCTGTCGATCTTCCCGGGCCTGCTGGTCCTGGTCTCGGTGCTCGGCTTGATCGGCGACTCGGTACTCCAACCGCTGATCGACGACATGGGCAAGATCGCACCCGGTCCGGTGGGCGAGATCCTGAAGACCGGGGCCCGGAACCTCACCGAGGCACAGGGCACCGCCGGACTCTTCGCCGTCGTCGGTCTGGCCGTCGCGCTCTGGTCCGCGTCCGGGTACATCGGGGCGTTCATGCGCGCCTCCAACGCCATCTACGACGTGCCCGAGGGCCGCCCGATCTGGAAGACCCTGCCGATCCGGGTCGCGGTCACCATCGTGGTCGGAACCCTGTTGGCGGTCAGCGCCCTGATGGTCGTCTTCACCGGCCGGCTCGCGGAGTGGGCCGGTGACGCGCTCGGCGCGGGCTCGACACTGATCACCGTCTGGAGCGTGGCGAAGTGGCCGGTCCTGCTGGTGCTGATCAGCCTGATGTTCGCCATCCTGTACTGGGCCGCGCCCAACGCCCGGCAGGGCGGTTTCCGGTGGATCACTCCCGGCGGCCTGCTGGCCGTGGTCATCTGGATCATCGCCTCGGCCGGGTTCGCCTTCTACGTGGCGAACTTCAGTACCTACAACACGACCTACGGCACCCTGGGTGGTGTCGTCATCTTCTTCGTCTGGCTCTGGATCTCGAATCTGGCGGTCCTGCTCGGCGCCGAGTTCGACGCGGAGCTGCACCGGGGCCGCGCCATCGCCGGCGGGCACCCGGAGGACGAGGAGCCGTTCGTCGAACTCCGCGACACCAGGAAAATCAAGGAAGGCAAGGACCGGGGCTTGGCCTGACCGGCGGGGCCCCGGTCGCACCCGAGGGCCCGAACGGCCGGGCGCGGGGCCGAGGCGTGTTAGGAAGGGCCCCCGCTTATACAAAAAGCGATAAGCGGGGGCCCTTCCTAACACGGGTTGGCCGGGCCGGCGGTCTGCGGCACGCTCAGCGTCGTCGGCGAGGTCGGTGCTGGGCCGGGCGCTGTCGGCGGTAGCCGAGGTAGCCGGCGAGCAGCAGGGCGCTGGCGGCCGCGACGAGGGCGAAGTGGCGGTTCTGGCCGGGCGGCCGGTCCCGCTGTTGCCCGGGCGGGGCCGCCTGGGGCGTGCCGCCGCAGGAGACCGAGCGAGGTTCGCCCGGCCCGGCGGCGGTGGGCGGTGGCACGGTCAGCCGGGTCTGGCAGTACCCGATGCCGGGCGCCGCGACGTCCACCGTCGCGGTCCACTCACCGGCGGGAAGGGTGCCCCCGTAGCGGATCACGGACGGGGTCCGGGTGTCGATGGCCCGGAGCGGTACCGGACCGATCCGTACTCCGTCGTCGGCCTGGGCGTTGATCGTGGCCACCACCGGGCTGGTGACCGGATGCCCGTCCGACCACGTGACGTCGACCCACACGCTCCCCCGCCCGTCGTGGTGCACCACCGTCCGCACGTCGAGGTGGGCACCGGCCGGGGCGGTGGTGGCGAGCAGCAGCGCGAGCAGCGGGGCGGTAAGCAGCGCGAGCCGCCGTGCCCCGACGGCGGCGCCGGCGCGGAAACTGCCCACCTGGCCGCTCCTTCCGGGGATCCGGGGTCGGGGCGGGGAGGTGGACCGCGCCGACCTCCCCGCCGTACCGATCATCGGTGCCACCGGGTCAGGCGGCGACCACCCGGATCTCGAACAGGCCGACGGAGGCCTGCGATCCCTGTAGTACGACCCGCAGCCGGCTGGTGTTCACCCCGGTGAAGGTGACCCGGTTGTACTGGTTCACGGCGGTCGGATAGCCGCTCGCGCCGGGTACGTCCAGGTAGGTGCTGCCGTTCCAGTACTGCACCCGCCAGCCGCCTGGCGTGCGGACCCCGCCGTTGTCGTCGAAGAAGTAGACCTCGGCGGCGGAGAGGGTCTGTGCCTGCGGCCAGGCCAGTTCGACCCACTGTTCACCCTGCTCGGGCCAGGTTCCCCGTCGGCGGATCGGGGTTCGGTCCCGGGCCGCCGCCGGTGCCGCGGATCAGGAAGAGGTTGTCGGCGACGTTGAAGTACTGGGCCAGGTAACTGCCGGCCGGCGGGTTCGTGTGGTAGTAGTCGTCGTGGTTGCAGTCCAGGCGCTGGTCGAGGGCACGGTCCGCGCACCTGGTCTGGATCACCGTGCTCGCGTTGTCCTTGTAGCACATCACGTCCCACTCGTCGACGCAGTGGGCGTACCCGGAGGCGTTCGGCGCGTTGTTGTTCACGGCGCCCAGGGTGTGGGCGAGTTCGTGCGCCGCGACGCCCGCGCTCCAGCAGCCGTTGTCCATCCGGGCGTACTCCGGTCCGGAGTTCGACCGGTTGGCGTCGCTCTTGCGGGTGTCGCCGGCGAACCCGCCCAGTCCACAAAAGACCCGGGCGTCGACGAACTGTAGATACTTGCGGTCGGTACGGGTGTAGCCGGCCGCCTTGACCGCGTTGAGCAGCGGTGCCCAGTCGTTGGCGTTCAGCGCGGCGTCGGGGATCTGCACGTCCCGGACGACGGGCCGGCACGCGCCACCGACGGATTCGGTGACGTACCGGACGTGCCGTTCACCGCCGGTGGCCCGGGCGCTCTCGTTGAAGATCACGTCGACCGCCTCGGCGAGTTGCCGGAAGGTCTCCAGGTACTGGTTGTAGCGGCTGGTGCTGCCGCGCACGTAGAGCACCTCGACGCGGCGACCGGAGACCCCGTCGCCTTCGCAGACGGCGAGAGGCTGGGCGCCCGCCTCGGTCCGGCTGGCCGGCAGCGGTGCGACCGGTCGCTTGACGGAGAGGCCGGCGGGTGCCGGATCCGGTCCGTGGGTGCACATCGGCGGTTCGACGCCGATCACCCGGAACAGGCCGGCGCACGGACCGGACCGGTCGGCGGCCAGTCCGGAGTAGACCAGCCCACGGTCGACGTCGTCGGCCGGTACGGCGGGCGGGGCGTCGGCGGCCGGCCGGTCCGGGACCGGTGTGGTCAGCGCGCCTGCCTGTGCGGACCCTCCGAGGGTCGCCATCGCCATGACGGCCGCCAGGCCGACCGCGACGACTGCCTCTCGTCGGCGCCCCGAGGCTGCGGGTGGTGCTGACATGATGCTCCTTCCGACGGTATGGATCTCGTCAGCCGGTGGGCGCCGACAAGGCGACAGAATCAGGTATCTCGATCTATCGATAAAAACGTTTTCGGCACGGTAGGCGGTCTTCTCCGACGCCGTCAAGAGCACGTACTGTTACCGACCCCGACGCCTCTCCGGCCGGGGCGCAGGAACCGACCTGCGGCGCAACGGGCGAAGGTCTCGCGTGGCGCAGGTCAACGCGGTCGCGACCGGAGGGCGTGCTGCCGGCGACGCCATTCAGATGCTGAAAACCTTTTCGGATGCCGCTCGCCGCGATCGGGTCCGGGGTGGACGCGGTGCGGTGGCCGACCGCCAGGCCGCCAGGCGTCCGAGGGCGGCGGCCCGGTCACGGGCCGGCTCGTGCCGCCGGGCCAGTTCGCGGCCGAACAGCCGGAGCAGCTCGTGCAGCCGGAACTGGCCGGGACCAGCCGCGGAGAGCAGGCTCGCGTCCATCAACTCGCGCAGCTCCTCGGCCACCGCCGCCACGGGCCGGTCCAGCAGCGCCGCCGCGGCCTCCAGCTCCAGCAGCACCTCGGGCGCGAGCGAGAGGAGCCGGAACGTCCGGGCCACGGTGGCCGGCAACCGCGCGACGCCCGAGCCGAGCGCCGCACGCAGGTCCAGGTCGCCGACGCGCAGTTCGGCCAGGCGGCGACGCGGATCGGCGAGGCGGCGCCCCAGGTCGGTAGGGGTGCCGAAGGCATCGGTCGTCAGGCGGAGGGCGGCGATCCGCAGCGCCAGCGGCAGGTGGCCGCAGGCCGACACGATGTCCAGCGCGGCGTCCCGGTCCCGGTGGGCGTGCCCCGGAGCAACCGCGGCGAGCAGGTCGAGCGCCTCCTGGGTCGGCAGCGTGCCCAGTTCGACCCGTCGGGCACCCTCCAGGCTGACGAGCCGGTTCCGGGAGGTGACGAGTACCTGGCTGTCGCCGCGACCGGGCAGCAGCGGGCGCACCTGGGCGGCGTCCCGGGCGTCGTCGAGCACGAGCAGCATCCGCCGGTCCGCCAGTACGCTGCGCAGCATCGCCGCGGCGCTCTCGTCGTCGCCCGGCACGCGGCCCTCGGCCACCCCGAGCCCGTGCAGGAAGCGGGTGAGCAGCTCGCCGGTCCCGGCCGGCCGGTTCGACCTGCCGAGCAGGTCGGCGTAGAGCTGCCCGTCCGGGAAGGCGGACGCCAACCGCTCCGCCACGATCAGGGCGAGCGCGGTCTTCCCCACTCCGGCCGGCCCGGTGATGCCGCAGACCGACGCCGTCGGCCCGGCCACCCCCTCCGGCGGTGGCGTGAGGAACTCGCGCAGCCGTCGCAGTTCGTTGGCCCGCCCGGTGAAGTCGGCCACCGGTGCCGGGGTCTGGCTCGGCACCGGTACGACCGGACGAAGCTCGATCCAGCTCGACGTCCGCCGCGCCCGGGTCCACTCCTGCCGGAGCAGTCGACGGTGGTAGTGCCGCAGCTCGGCCCCGGGGTCCGCGCCGAGCTGGTCGGCGAGGCGGCGGACGATCCGGTCGTACGCGGCGTACGCCTCGCCCTGCCGGCCGGTCGCGCCGAGGGCGAGGACGAGACGGGCGTGCACCTGCTCGTCGAGCGGGCGACGTTCGGCGAGCGGCCGGAGTACGACGACCACCGGGGCGTAGTCGCCGCACTCGTCGAGCAGGTCGGCGTAGCGCAGAGCCGCCTCGGTCAGCCGCGCGTTCAGCGACGCGACGACGGGATGCCCGGTCAGCATCTCCACGTCGCCGAGCGGCTCGTCCCGCCACAGCGCCAGCGCGTCGGAGAGTCGAGCCGCCGCCTCGACCGGATCCCGCGCCTGCGTGGCCTCCCGGACGAGCCGCTGGAAGCGGCGCAGGTCGAGTTGGTCGTCGTCGAGGTCGAGCCGGTAGCCACCGGGCACGTGCGCCAGCACGGTGGCGGCGTACCTGCCCTCCCGGGCCGGCTCCAGGAACCGGCGTAGCCGGGCGACGTAGGTGTGCAGCAGGTTGACGGCGGACTCCGGATGCTCGCCGTCCCAGAGCACCCTGAGCAGGTCGGCCCGGCGGACGGTGCTGCCCGGCGAGACGGCAAGCCTGGCGAGCAGGGCGCGTTGGCGTACCGAGGTGAGGTCGACGGGAACCGTTCCGTGTCGTACCTGCAAGGGCCCCAGGATGGAGATCACCGGGCGGTCACCGGTTGACGGCCGGTTCGCCGCGCGAGCCCGTCCGGGCACCGCGGTCGCGGCCTGCCGCAGGGCCGTCGCCGGCTGCGGTCCCAGCTCCAGCGCGGCGGTGAGCCGGGCCACCGAACGCGGGCTCGGGCGCAGGGTACGTCGCTGTTCCAGGTCCCGCACCGCCGTCGCACTCAGACCGGACCGGTGCGCCAGTTCCCGCTGGGTCAACCCGGCCGTCTCCCGGTACTGCCGGAGCAGCTCGGCAAAGCCGGTTCCGGGACCGTGTACGCCCTCGTCCATCCCGTCCACCCCTCGCCGGTTCCCCGATGGCACAGCGCCGAGACCGTCGAGCAGCACGGGCAGGGCGACGATCGACACACGCTCGCCGACGCGAACCGGTCGACCCATCCAAGCCCGACGATCGATGCCGGGCCAGGACGTCCGACCGGACGTTCCACCTGACGTTGCACCGGACGTTCGGCTACCCTCCGGGCATCGGGGTAAGCAGACGGACACGGGGAGGTCTGCGACTTTGGTGGAGAGGTTCGCCGTGCTGCTCCGTGGGCACCGGCTCGACCGTCTGCTCAGTCAGGAGGAACTCGCCGAACGGGCCGGGATCAGTTCCCGCTCCGTGGGTGAGATGGAACGCGACCGGGGACGCGGCCCGCGACCGCGCACCGTCGAGCAGTTGGCGACGGCGCTGGAGCTGACCGGGAACGCCCGGGAGGAGTTCGTCGCCGCCGGACGCGCGCTCTTCTGGGCCAACCGGCCAGGCCGGTCCGCCGGGCAGAGCCGTCCGGAACTGGCGCTGCCGGCGGTCGCCGTGCCCCGGCAACTGCCCGCGGACCTCTCCGACTTCGTCGGCCGCGACGACGAGGTCGCCCTGCTCGACCGGGTCCTCGACACCGCCACCGGGTGTCCGGGACTGGCCGTCGTCTCCGGACCGTCGGGGGTGGGAAAGACGGCGTTGGCCGTGCACGCGGGACACCGGTTCGCCGCCCGGTTCCCGGACGGACAGCTGTACGCGGTGCTGCGCGACGCCGCCGGCCAACCGGTGGATCCGGCCGAGGTACTGGCGCACCTGCTGCGGGTACTCGGTGCGGACGGTTCGACGCTGCCGGCCGGGGTGCAGGCGCGGGCGGGACTGTTCCGCACCCGGCTGGCCGGGCGACGGGTGCTGCTCCTCCTCGACGACGCCCACGGCCACCGGCAGGTGGAGCCCTTCCTGGCCCCGGAGGGCACCGCGGTCGTGGTGACCAGCCGCCTCCCGCTCACCGGGCTGCCCGGGGTGACCACCGTGGATCTGCGGCCGCTGCCCACCGCCGCCGCGGTCGACCTGCTGTGCCGGGTGGCCGGCGCGGAGCGGGTACGGACCGAGCCGGCCGCCGCCACCGAGATCGTCACCGCGTGTGGCGGGCTGCCGCTGGCGGTCCGGGTCGCCGGTGCCCGACTCGCCGCGCGACCGCACTGGACGGTGGGTACCCTCAGCAAGCGGCTGGCCGACGAGCGGCGCCGGCTCGACGAACTCTGCTACGGCGACCTTGCCGTACGCCCGGGGCTGCAACTCGCCTATCGTGGCCTGAGCCCCGCCGCAGCCCGGGGGTTCGCGCTGCTCGGTGCGCTGGACGTGCCCACCTTCCCGGGCTGGCCGGTGGCGACGTTGCTGGGTTGCGAGTCGGACGGCGGCGCCGCCGTCCTCGACGAGATGCTCGACGCGCGGTTGCTGGACGCCCTCGGCCCGGACCGGGCCGGCCAGCCCCGTTACCGGTTCCACGAGGTGACCCGGCTCTTCGCCCGGGAGCGTCAGCGGGCGGAGATCAGCGCCACCGACTGGACCGCCGCGCTGGAACGGACCGCCTCCGGCTGGCTGGCTCTGGCCCGGCGGGCGGGCGAGCGGCTGCATTGTGAGCGTTTCCACCTCGACGACGGGAGCCATCCGGCGGTCGCCGCCGCCGACCCCCGGGTGCTCTCCGTCGCCACCGACCGGCCCGTCGAGTGGTTCGAAGCCGAACGGGAGGCGCTGGCCGCGCTGGTGCCGGCCTGCGCCGACATCGGCCTGGCCACGGTCGCCCGGGCCCTGGCGGGGAGCAGTGCCGACTTCTACGAGCTGCGCGGCTACTACGACGACTGGCACCGGGTCATGCGCGCCGCGCTGGAGGGCTGCCGCCGGACCGGGGACCGGGTCGGTGCGGCGACGCTGCTGCGCGGGCTCGGCAGCTGCCAGGTCGAGCTCGACGTGGACGCGGCGCTGTCGACGCTGCGGACCGCACGGGCACTGGCGGAGGAGCTCGGCGACGAGGTCGGGGCGACGATGGCGCGCAAGGAACTCGGCTACGCGCTCGCCCTGACCGGTCAACTCCCCGAGGCGGAGATCGAGCTGCGGGCCGCCGCCGAGGCGCTGAGACGCATCGGCCGGAGCCTGGTCGAGGCCCGCGCCCTCACCAGCCTCGGGTTCGTGCTGCGACAGCGGGGCGACACCGACGAGGCGGTGCGGGTGATCCGTGCCGCGATCGCCATCGCCCGGTCGCGCCAGGACCCGTTCACCCAGGCGTACGGCCTGCGGGGTCTGGCCGGTGCGCTGTTGGCCAAGGGTCGCGACGGCGACGCCGAGCGGGCAGCCCGGAAGGCCGCCGAACTCTTCGCGCGGATCGGTGATCCGATCGGTACCGCCCAGAGCCTGCGGGCGTTGGGCGAGTCGCTCGCGGGCGATCCCGAACGCGCGGCCGAGGCCGAGGAGGCACTCTCCACCGCGGCGGTCGTCTTCCGGGACCGGGGCAACGACTGGGGGCTGGCGCTGACGGAGTTGAGCCTCGGCGAGGTCGAGCTGCGGCGTGGCACCGACGGGGCCGTCGAGCGTCTGGAGCGGTCCCTGCGTTACTGGACCGAGGAGCAGGTGCCGGCACTTCAGGCACGGGCGCTCGTGGCGCTCGCCGACGCGGCGGAACGCAACGGCGACCCGGCGGCGGGGGAGCTGCTGATCGAGGCCTACCGGCTCTACCGGAAGCTCGGCGTACCGCAGGCCGCCGAACTCGCGCAGCGGCTCGGGATCGGCCTGCCGGTGGACGTACCGCGGTAGGTGCCGGCGGCGAGCTGACCGGCGGGAGCCGCGCCGGTACCGGTGGGTACCGGCGGTGAGCCGTCAGTCACCGTCCAGCGATCTCCACGAGCCTCTGTAGCACCGGCCGGTCCATCCGTGACCGGTCTTCACCGGAGGTTCGATCGAAATGGAACGTTTTCTGTGAACGGGACAGTGCCGCGAGTGCGCCGGATCGGCGTACTGCTGACCATGGCCGGGGTGACGCTGGGCATCGCCGCCCCGGCGGCCGCCGCGGCCGGCCCGGTGCCGGATCCGGCACTACCGCCCGCGCTGGCACCGATGAGCGCGGCGTACACGACGGTCGCCTGTGACCCGGGTGGCCCGACCGCGAACGACGCTGCCCTGGCAACCCAGCTCAACTCGCAGTTGAAGTCGGACATGAAGGGCTACATGAGCGCCTACCGGGTCTCCTGCGCCCGGGAGGTCGTCGAGGCGGTGCAGGCGCGGGGGCTCGCCTCCCGGGCCGGGGTGATCGCGATCGCCACCGTGATCGTGGAGACCCACCTGCAGAACATCAGCGAGGAGGTCGACCACGACAGCCTCGGCCTGTTCCAGCAGCGCGCCTCGTGGGGTACCCGCGCGCAGCGGCTCAACCCCACGTGGGCCACGGACGCCTTCCTCAACAAGATGATCCGGCTCTATCCGAACAACTCCTGGGCCAGCGCACCCGTCGGCGAGGTCTGCCAGGCCGTGCAGGTCTCGGCCTATCCGGACAAGTACCAGGTCCAGGCGGCGGACGCGCAGATCATCGTCAACGCGCTCTGGAACCCGCCCTCGGCGTCGTACGCGCTCTCCGGCGACTGGTTCGGCACGGGCCAGTCCACCCCGGCGGTGGTGCTCCGGGACGGTGCGGTCTGGCAGTGGCACATCAAGCGGTCGCAGTCCGGCGGCGTGTCGGACCTGAGCTTCCGGTACGGCGACGCCCACATGGTCCCGGTGGCCGGCGACTGGGACGGCGACGGCGACTGGACACCGGGCGTGGTGGCCAACGAGAACAACTCCCGCCGGTGGTACCTGAAGAACTCGCTGGCCGGAGGGGTCTCGGACGTCGACTTCCTCTACGGCGGCAAGGACAGCGTCCCGGTGGTCGGCGACTGGGACGGCACCGGCACGTACACCCCGGGCGTGGTGTCGAAGGACGGCGGGGCCTGGAAGTGGGAGCTGCGCAACGCCAACAGCGGCGGCGGCGTCAGCCACACCCTGCGGTACGGCAACGCGAACACCTGGCCGGTGACCGGCGACTGGGACGGCGACGGGCTCTGGACGCCGGCCGTGGTGGACGACACCGACGGCCCGCGCCGCTGGTACCTGAAGAACGACCTGGACGGCGACGGCCTGGCCGACGTGCAGTTCAACTACGGCAGCGGCGGCACGTACCCGGTACCGGGCAACTGGAACGCGACGACCCCGGCGACCGAGCCCGCGATCGTGCAGAACTTCGAGAACCGGGTGTGGCGCTGGCACCTGAAGGACTCCGTCAGCGGTGGTGTCGCGGACAGGTACTTCGACTACGGCGACGACGCTCCCTACCCGTACCCCTTCTGACCCGGATCGCGCTCTCACCACCCCTGGAAGGAACCTGATGCGACACTCGATACGCAAGCTCGTGCCCGTCCGGAAGCCAAGACCGTCGACCGCGGGGCGCTGGGCGGCCGCGATCGTCTCGACGGTGCTCGTGGTGGGCGTCGTCGGCTCGCCCGCCCCGGCCAACGCCGCCGCCAACCCTAACCCGGCCAGGATAAGCGAGGCCTCCTGGTGGCTGATGCAGGAACTGCTGAAGCTCCAGTCCGGGTCGCAGAACGGCGGGATCTACGCCAACAAGTCCGGCTACCACAACACCCGCGCGGCCAACGACCCGAACAACTACTCGGTGCGGGACACCGAGGACAAGGGCGGTCCGTCGGACAAGGCGGCCGCCTACGACTGGACCTTCCCGGAGGCCCAGAGCTTCGCCCTGGCACCTGGCGAGGTGAACGCGGAACTGGATCTGCCGCATCCGACCACCGCGAACGCGGCGGCGGCGAACTACGGGAACATCGCCAGGTTCTCCAACCGTCTCCTCGCCGCCGGCAAGGACTCCAGGGACCCGCGCATGAACGGGTGGCGCGAGTTCTACGGCCAGGTCGACAACGACCGCGACGTGGAGGGCTGGGACTTCCGCTACGACGACGCGGTCTCCTCCGACTCCTCGCACCTGTGGCACATCCACCTGAGCGAGGACCGCGACAAGGTGACCAGCTTCGAGAACAAGGAGGCGCTGCTCAGCGTGCTCCGTGGCGAGACCGTGGAGCAGTGGCTGAACCGGAACGCGCCGGTGATGTACGCGCTGACCGGCGACTGGGACGGCAACGGCACCATGACGCCCGCCGTCGTGCTGCGCAGCGGTTCGGTGTGGCACTGGCACCTGAAGAACAGCGTCGCCGGCGGTACCAGTGACGTCGACTTCAAGTACGGCGACGCGGACATGGTGCCGCTGGCCGGCGACTGGGACGGCAACGGCACCTTCACCCCGGCGGTGGTGGACAACTTCCAGAACGTCCGGCGCTGGCACCTGCGCAACAGCAACACCACCGGCGTCGCGGACCTCTACTTCGACTACGGCGACAAGAACACGCTTCCGGTGACGGGCGACTGGGACGGCAACGGCACCTTCACCCCGGGAATCGTGGTCAACGAGTCGGGGGCCCGGCGGTGGCACCTGCGCAACAGCAACACCACCGGCGTCGGCGAGATCACCTTCAAGTACGGCAACGCCAACGCGCTGCCGGTGCCGGGGGACTGGGACGGCAACGGGACCTGGACGCCCGGGATCGTGGCCGACGACCCCACCGGGGGGCGGCACTGGTACCTGAAGAACTCGCTCACCGGCGGGACCGACGACGTCAACTTCAAGTACGGCAACCGGGGCAGCTATCCGGTGCCGGCGGACTGGGACGGCAACGGCACGGTCACTCCGGGGATCACCGAGAACTTCGAGAACCGGGTACGCCGCTGGTATGTCAAGCACACCCTGGCCGGCGGGGTCGGCGACGCGTACTTCGACTACGGTGACGACGCCCCGTACCCCTTCTGAGCAGGACCGCACGGTCGCGGCCCGGGGACCGGTCGGTCCCCGGGCCGCGGATCACACGTTTCCGCTCAGCCGGCGCGGGAGAGCGCGTCACGCGGCACCGCGAGGGTCACCACGCCCGGTTCGGCCTCGGAGACGCTCGCCACCTCCGGACCGCCGACGTAGGCGTCGGCGGTGGTCATGCCGTCGAGGTCGATCCGCAGGTAACCCGTGCTCATCAGCCGCTCCGCCTCCCCGGCCGGGGCGTCCGGGCGTACGTCGGTGCCGGGCTGCTGGACGGCCGACACCGTTCCGACGTGTTCGCCGGTGACGTCCAGCACGGACATTCCTGTGTTGACCTGGGCGATCGGCAGCGGTTCGGTGGGCATGCCGGGCGCTGCGGGCGTGTGCGGATGCATGCCCGTCTCCTTCCCGGGACCGCCGGTGGCGAAACGTGACCGGGTGTGCGGCGACACGGCCGCCGACCGCCGGCCGACGCAGCCCGTGGGCCCGCCGAGCGCGGACCTACCTGCGGCCGCCGCCGCAGGTCGACATCCGAGCCGGGCGGCGGCTCGGACCCGGCCGTGCCATGATGCATGGCGGACAGCCGGAGTGGCGGTCCTGACCCGGACGCCCACCAGGCCACCTGGACGATGACACACGAACAGCACCCGCCCCTCGAACCCGAGGATCAGCAGGCCGCCGTGCCCTCGGTCGCGGCTGACCGGTCCACCCCGACGACCGGCGGGCAGCCGGGCCGGTTCGACCGGCTGCGGCGGCACCGACGGTGGCTGTTCGCGCTCGTCGTGGTGGTGCTCCTCGCGCAGATGGCGGCCGCGATGGTGAGCACCGCGCTGCGCCAGACCCCCACCATCGACGAACCCGTCTACGTGGGCACGGCAATGGTCTACCTGCGGGAGCACAGCCTGCGGTACAACCCCGAGCATCCGCCGCTCGGAAAGCTGATCATCGGAGCCGGGCTGCTCTTCGCCGACGCGCGCTTCGACCCTGCCTTCCGAGGTACACAGGGGGAGGTCGGGCGCCATCTGCTCTACGAATCCGGCAACGATCCCGGACGGCTGATGTTGCTGGCGCGGTTGCCGATGATCCTGTTGACGCTGCTGTTCGGGCTGGTCGTCTACCTGTTCGCCGGTGAGCTCGTCGGCCGGGTGGGCGGATCGGTGGCGCTCGCGCTGTACGCGTTCTCGCCCGACGTCATCGCGCACGGCTCGTTGGCAACGCTCGACGTACCCGCGTCCGGGTTCCTGTTGACGTCGGTCTGGTTGCTGTGGCGGGCCCGCCGCCGACCGCTGCGCTACCTCCCACTCGCCGCGGTGGCACTCGGCGCGGCCCTGGCCACCAGGATGAGTGCGTTGGCGGCGGTGCCGGTGCTGCTCCTGCTGGTCGTCGTCTCCGTCTGGTACGCCGGCCGCCGCGGCAACCTCGGCGCGGGCGCGAAGGCCCGGCTGCTCGCGGTCGGCGCGGCGGCGTCGGTCGGCGTCGGGCTGGTCGCGATCGTCGTGGTGTGGGCCAGCTACCTCGCCGTCGATCCCCGGTTGGGTTGGGCGACGCCGGAGAACCTGCGTGCCTTCCACGGGCTGCGCGGGCTGGCCCTGGAGTGGCTGCCGTTCCCGCAGCCATACCGGGACGGGATGCGGATCCAGTTCCACATCGAGGACAAGACGCTCAGCGGCTTCCTGTTCGGCCGGCACTACCGGGGCTCGCGGTGGTATTACCTGCCGGCCGCGATGCTGGTGAAGACACCGCTCGGCGCGCTCGCGCTCTGGCTGGCCGGCACCGTGGCGCTGCTGCTGGTGCCCCGGCTTCGCGCCGTGGTGCCGTACGTGCTCGTCCCCCCGGCGGTGCTGCTGGTCGCGGCCATGACCGGATCCCGTGACTTCGGCGTCCGGTACGCCATCTTCATGCCGATGTTCCTGGCGGTCGCCGCCGCTGCCGTGGTCACCATCCGCTGGCGGTGGGGGCCGGCGGTGACCGGGGCGCTGGTGCTGTTCGTCGCGGTCAGTTCGCTGAACACCTACCCCTACTACCTGCCGTACTCCAACGAGGCGTTCGGCGGGCCGGCGAAGACGCACCTGCACCTGCACGACTCGAACGTCGACTGGGGACAGGACCTGGGACGGCTGGCCGACCGCCTCCGGCAGCGGTACCCGGGGGAGAAGGTCTGGCTGGTCTACAAGGGCAGCGGGGTGCCGTCCTACTACGGAATCGTCGCGGCCGACCCGCTCAAGGTGCCGCCGAGCGAGGTCCACGGGTTGCTCGTCGTGTCGAACAGCCGGGTCGCCAAGGCCAAACCCCCACTGTCCACGCTGATCGACAGCAGCAGGCCGATCGACGAGGTCGGGCACTCGATCACCATCTACCGTCGCCCGTGACCGGCAGACGTCGGCCGACCCGCCGGGGTCGTGGGGAGGTTCCAGAAATCGGCGTACCGGCCGCCACGGCGTAGCAGCCCGTCGTGGTCTCCCTCCGCCACGATCCGGCCGCCGTCCAGCAGGACGACCCGGTCGGCGCGGCGGACGGTCCGCAGCCGGTGTGCCACCATCAGCACCGTCCGGCCCGCCATCAGGCGTTCGATGCCCTCGTGCACGGCCGCCTCGTTCAGCGGGTCGAGCGCCGAGGTCACCTCGTCCAGCAGCACGATGGGCGCGTCCTTCAGCAGCGCCCGCGCGATCGAGACACGCTGCCGCTCACCACCGGAGAGGAGTGCACCGCCCTCGCCGACGTTCGTCGCCCACCCGCCGGGCAGTCGCTCGATCACGTCGTCCAGCCGCGCGGCGGTCGCCGCCGCCCGTACCTCGGCATCGCTCGCGTCGGGACGGCCGAGACGTACGTTCTCCTCGATCGTGCCGGCGAAGAGATAGACGTCCTGGAAGACGAAGGCGATCCGCGCCATCAGCAGGTCGCTGTCGATCGCGCGCACGTCCACCCCGCCCACCCGGACCGCCCCCGCGTGCACGTCGTAGAAGCGCGCGAGCAAGCGCAGCAGCGTCGTCTTGCCCGCACCGGACGGTCCGACCACGGCGAGCCGCTGGCCCTGTGGCACGGAAAGCGAGAGTTCGTCGATCACCGTACGGTCGCCGTGTCGGAACGAGACGGCCTCGAAGCGCAGGTCGTGGCCTTCCGGTCGGCTGGGCTGGCGAGGTTCCGGCAGCGGCTCGGTGCGCAGCAGCGTGTCGAGTCTGACCAGTTCGGCGCGCGCGCCGCGCAGTTGGCTGCCGATGTCCGACAGCGACAGCAGCGGATCCGCGCACCGGGCGGCGAGCACCAGGATCGTCAGGACCTCGGCCGTGCCGATGTGCCCACCCAGTGCGAGGTAGGCGCCGAGCACCAGCAACAGGGTGAACACCGCCTGCACCACGAGCGTCAGGCCCAGCACGCCGGGCAGTGCCGACCGGGTGGTACGGCGGGACGCGCGTTCGACCTCGCGCAACGCGTCGTCGAGCAGGCGGAACCGCTCGACGGTACGGCCGCCGGCCCGCAGTACCGGCTGCGCCTGCAGATACTCGATGACTCGCCCGGTCGCCTCGTGGTCGCGTTCGGCGCGCTCGGCGTCGGCGGCGGCCATCGCGCGTCCCGTCCAGAGCTGCACCGCTGCCACGACCGGTACCGCGACCAGCGCGGCCAGTCCCATCCGCCAGTCGAAGGCGAGCATCACGGCGACGATTGTCAGCGGCGTCACGCTGGCGGAGATCGACGGTGCCAGCAGATGCGCGATCACACCCATCGCCTGGAGGACGCCCCGGCTGGCCAGTACGGAGACCTCGCCGACCCGGGCGGCGCTGTACCAGCCGAGCGGCAGCCGGGCCAGGTGTGCACCGAGCCGGTGGTACGTGCTCCGCAACAGGGTGGTCGCGGCGCGGAAACCGGAGACGTCGCTGACGTAGCGCAGCACCGCGTAGCCGGCGACCACGGCACCGAACGCGATCAGCCAGGGCCACGCGGCGTCGGGCGTGTTCCCGAACAGGTTCCGCAGCACCGGGACCAGCAGTGCGTAGCAGAGACCCTCCAGCACCGCGGTCGCCGTCATCAACGCGACGGTGCGGCGTACCGGCCGGGCCTGCTCGCGGCCCAGCACGTGCAACAGCATTCGGATCATCGGGGCTCGCCTCCCAGCGGTACGCCAGCGTGCGGTCCGGGACCGTCGGCGAGCGCCGACCGGTGTGATCGCCAGTACGCGGCGAAGCGCCCGTCCCGGGCCAGTAGTTCGGCGGGGCTGCCGCGCTCGACGACCGACCCGTTCTCCAGCACCACGACGTTGTCGGCGTCGGCGATCGTCTCCAGGCGATGCGCGATCACCAGGATCGTCCGGCCACCCCGCAACGTGGCCAGGGCCCGGCGTACCGCCAGTTCGGTCTGCGGATCGGCGAAGGCGGTCGCCTCGTCGAATACCAGTACGGGAGCGTCGGCCAGTAGCGCCCGGGCGATCGAGATCCGCTGTGCCTCGCCACCGGAGAGTCCGGCCTCGTCGCCGACGACCGTCTCGTACCCGCGCGGCAGTTCCAGGATCCGCTGGTGGATGTTTGCCAGTTCGGCGGCGCGGACCACGTCGGCGAGGTCGGCTCGCGGTACCGCCAGCGCGATGTTCTCCGCGACCGACGCGCGCAGCAGGCGGACGTCCTGGAAGACGAAGGAGACCCTCCGGTAGAGCTCCCGGCTGCCGATGTCGCGCAGGTCGACGCCGCCCAGCCGGACCGAGCCGTGGGTCGGGTCGAAGAACCGGGGCAGCAGCTGGGCCAGCGTCGACTTCCCGCTTCCGGACGGCCCGACGATCGCGGTCACCGTACCGTTGTCGAGCACCAGGTCGATCCCGCGCAGTACCTCGTGGTCGGGGAGGTAGCCGAACCGGACGTCGCGCATCTCCACCTGGTGTCCACGCGGTGCGACCGGGTGCGCGGGTTCGGGTAACGGCGGCACCGCGAGCACGTCCCGGATCCGTCCGACCGCGCGCCGGGCAGCCTGCATGTCGTCGAAGCCGTGGCCGAGCGCCGCCACCGGAGCGGTCAGGCCGAGTCCGAGCAGCAGGAACGGCAACAGGTCCGCCGGGGCCATCGAACCGGTCGTGATCAGAGCCGCCCCGCCGATCAGTACGGCCAGCAGCACGAACGGTGGCGAGAGCGCGACCTGCATCCCGGCGGCGATCCCGGCGAGGCCGCGCACCATCCGGAGGAAGGAGTTGACGAAGTCGTCCACGGACGTCCGGAAGGCATGGTGGGCACGCCCGGTTCCGCCGAAGGCCTTGACCACGGAGATTCCCTGGACGAACTCGACGACGGAACTCGCGATCCGTCCCATGGCCGCGTCGAACTCCCGCTGCTCGCGGAGCCGGGTCGGGGTCATCATCAGCGGGACCAGCGCCACCGCCAGCAGCACCGGAACCAGCGTGACGAGGGTGAGCCGCCAGTCGACGGTGCACAGATAGACCAGCGACACCAGCGGCACCACGAAGGCGGAGACGAGTTCGCCGGGAGTGTGGGCGATGAACGGGTGCACGGCGGTCACGTCCTCGCCCACCACCTTCGCCAGCTCGCCGGTGCGGCGTCGGGAGAACCAGCCGATCGGTACCCGGCCGAGTCCTTCGGCGAGTTGCCGGCGGAAGGAGAGTTGCACCCGGCTGTCGACGGCATGCCCGACTCCGGAGGACGCCGCCGTGAAGAGCAGCCGGACGAAGAGGCCGACCACCCCCGCGAGGACGACGGTCCGGACATGTCCGTCGTCGACCGGGCCGGGGGACAACAGGGTACGGCCGAGCTCGACGACCGCCAGCAGCGGCGCGAGACCCGCGACGGCGCCGATGACCTGGAGGATCACCACGGCGGCGAAGCCGGCGAGATGCGGGCGCAGCAGCCCGGCCAGGCTCCGTCCCGGGGAGAGGTTCCTCTGCATGCCGTCGATCGTGGCGCCGACCAGGCACGTGTCGCTTCCGTCGACGGATGACGCCGGTTACGTAAACGCGCGTACGGCGCGGGGGAGCGGTTACGACGGCCGGCGTAGTCGGTGACGCTCTGCGGCGGCGGTACGCGCCGTCGCGGGTACCGTACGATCACGGCATGGAGCTGGGGGCGGTGTCGGGGCAGGTCTCCGCCTTGTTCTCCCGCCGGCCCGCCTGGTTCTCGGACGTGTTGCTCGCGCTCTTCGTCACCGTGATCCAGATTCTGAGCGTCGCCGACTACGCGGTCGGTCTTCCCGAACCGGTCTCCAGGCCGGTCTCGGACTTCGGCAATGCCGGCTACCTCCTGCTGGTCGTGAGCGGGGTGGCCGTCGCCGCCCGTCGCCGGTGGCCGGTCGCGGTCTTCGTCGTCACGGCGCTGGCCAGCCTGGTCTACTTCGGACTCGGCTTTCCCGATCGCCTCTCCTACCTCGGTCTCTTCGTCGCCCTCTACAGCCTCGCCGCCTACGGTGACGGCCGCCGTTCGCTGCGGGTCGCCGCCGTGGGCACCACGGTGCTCGCCGTCGGCTGGTTGGTCGCCGCCGCGGACATCGAGCCGAGGGCGGCGCTCGGCTGGGTCTTCTTCCGGATCGGCGGCTCGGTGATCAGCACGACGCTCGGTGAGTCCGTGCGGTCCCGCCGGGTCATCGCGGCCGACGCGCAGCAGCGGGCAGAGTTGGCGGAGCGTTCCCGCGAGGAGGAGGCCCGGGCCCGGGTCGACGCGGAACGGCTGCGGATCGCCCGGGAGGTCCACGACACGGTCGCGCACGCCATCGCCATCATCAACGTGCAGTCCGGCGTCACCGCGCACGTGCTGGACAAGCGGCCGGAACAGGCCCGCGAAGCGCTGCACACCATCGAACAGACCAGCTCCCGGGCACTACGCGAGATGCGTGCCATCCTCGGGGTCCTGCGTGACGGCGACGAGCGCGAACCCTACCCCGGGCTCGGCCAGATCGACGAGCTCGCCGGCAAGGCCCGCGAGGCGGGGCTGGAGGTCGCGGTCGAGCGGACCTCGCCGGTGACCCCGCTGCCGAGCGCGGTGGGCAGCGCGGCGTACCGCATCGTGCAGGAGTCGATCACCAACGTGATCCGCCACGTCGGCCCGACCCGGGTGACGGTGGTACTCGAACCCGGCATCGACGCGCTGCGGGTACGGGTCGTCGACGACGGGAGCGGCGACTCCTCGCACGTCCCGGCTCGCACCGGCGGTTCACCGGCCACCGGCCGTGGCATCACCGGGATGCGCGAACGCTGCCGCCTGCTCGGCGGCGAACTCGACGCGAGGCCCCGACCCGAGGGCGGGTTCGAGGTCACCGCGCACCTGCCGCTCGCCCCGGTCGGACCGCAGTCGTGAACTCCGCCCCGCCGATCAGAGTGCTCATCGCCGACGACGAGCGGCTGGTCCGGTCCGGCTTCAAGGTCCTGCTCGACCTGGAGGACGACATCACGGTGGTCGGTGAGGCCACCAACGGCGCCGAAGCGGTCGAACTCGCCCGCGCCAGCCAGCCCGACGTGGTGCTGATGGACATCCGCATGCCCCGGCTGGACGGGATACGCGCCACCGGCCAGATCGCCGAGACCAGCGGGCTGGAGCAGGTCAGGGTTCTCATCCTCACCACCTACGACACCGACGAGAACGTCTTCGAGGCCCTACAGGCGGGGGCGAGTGGCTTTCTGCTCAAGGACGCGGGTCCGGCCGAACTCCTGCACGCCATCCGGGTGGTCGCCGCCGGTGACGCGTTGCTCGCCCCCCGGATCACCCGCCGTCTGATCAGCCAGTTCACCGCGCGACGTCGGGCTGCCCGCAGTGGCGAGGACCGGCTGGCGGTCCTGACCGACCGGGAGCGCGAGGTGCTCGCCCTGGTCGGGCAGGGCATGAGCAACGACGAGATCGGTGCCGCGCTCTTCCTCAGTCCGGCCACCGCACGTACGCACGTCAGCCGGACGATGGGGAAACTGGGCGCGCGGGACCGTGCCCAGCTTGTCGTGATCGCCTACCAGACCGGGCTGGTCCCTGCCGCCGGCTGACCGAACGCCGCCGCCACCACCGCCACCACCGCGTCCGCGGCTTCCCGCCCCGCGCGGGACCGTGCAGTGACCCAGGCACTTTTGTCGACGGCTAGGAAAGTTGGATCCGTCTTGACGAAACATCTAGACATCCAAACGTAACGATCGTAGTGTTTGCCTCGCCAGGCAGCGGCGTGCCAGGTCAGGTACAGGACGTCACGATGTCGTCCGTCGGCCGATCACGGTGCGCCGCCGAGCGGTCCGCCGTGCGTGTCACGGTGCGGCGTCGTCCCGCTCACCCTGGGAGGAAACATGTTCCGACCACTCCGACGAGCGCGTACGCCGATTCTCGGCGCGGTCGCCACCGCGCTCGCCGTCGCGACCGTGTGCCTGCCGACCGGCGCCGCCACGGCCGCGCCGCCGCCGCAGGAGCCCGGTGTCACCCTGCGGGTCTTCGACCTCCAGGTCCCGCTGAACAACCTCTGCACCCTCAAGGCCGCCCAGACGCCCAACGTCGACAAGCTGATGCCGACGGTCGACTGGACCAGCGCGGCCGACTTCGGTTTCGAGAACTACTTCCTGGCCCAGGTCCTCGGCAACATCAACATCGCCCAGGCCGGCAGCTACACCTTCCGGCTGCTCAGCGACGACGGGTCGCGACTGCTGATCGACGACGCGGTCGTCGTCGACCACGACGGGCTGCACGGACCGGACCCGAAGGACGGCACGGTCGACCTCGGCACCGGATACCACTCACTGCGCATCGAGCACTTCGAGCGCGACGGCGGCCAGCAGCTGACGTTGCAGTGGCGTACCCCCGGCTCGACGTCCTTCGTGACCGTGCCCAACTCGGTGCTCAGCACCGACGCCGGGGTCGTCCGGGTGACCGCGCCCGGCCGCAAGGAGTGCGAGGCCAGCGGGGACTCGCCCGGTGACGGGCTGCCGCTGACCGCCGTCCACCCGAACTACACGCTGACGAACCTGCGGCCCAGCGGCTTCGAACCGCAGGTCACCGGCTTCGACTGGCTTCCGGACGGGCGCCTCGCGGTGCTCACCTGGGGCGGTTCGCTGACCACCGCCGGCGAGGTCTGGCTGTTGGGCAACGTCACCGGCAACACCAGCCCGGCCCAGGTGACCCGGACCCGGGTGGCCAGCGGGCTCCAGGAACCGATGGGCATCAAGGTCGTCGACGGCAAGCTCTACGTCTCGGAGAAGCACCGGCTGACCGAGCTGAACGACACCAACGGCGACGGGGTGACCGACAACTACCGGACCGTGGCCACCTGGCCGTTCGGCGGCAACTTCCACGAGTTCGGCTTCGGGCTGCTCTACGCCGACGGGTTCTTCTACCTGAACCTGTCGGTGTCGATCAACTACGGCGGTGCCACCACGGACCCGCAGCCGGCGGGGAACCGGGGCACCACGATCAGGGTGAACCGGAGCACCGGCGCGGTGTCGTACATCGCGGGCGGGCTGCGTACCCCGCACGGGATCGGGTGGGGTCCGGAGGGCGGGCTCTTCGTCACCGACAACCAGGGCGGCTACCAGCCGGCGTCCAAGCTGCTGCACATCAAGCAGGACCGGTTCTTCAACCACTACCTCAACCCGGCCGGCCCGTTCGACAACAACCCGGTGACCCAGCCGGTCATCTGGTTCCCGCAGAACGAGATCGGCAACTCGCCGAGCACGCCGGTGATGCTGACCCAGGGGCCCTTCGCCGGGCAGATGGCGATCGGCGACGTGACGTACGGCGGCCTCCAGCGGGCGTACCTGGAGAAGGTCAACGGTGAATACCAGGGCGCGCTGTTCCGGATGACGCAGGGGCTCGAGGCCGGCGTCTCCGAGGTCAGCGTCGGTCCGGACGGCGCCCTCTACACCGGCGGCCTGCACGGCGGCGGAAACTGGGGCCAGGAGGGCAAGCTCAGCCACGGCCTGCAGAAGATCGCCCCGAACGGCAGCACCAACTTCGACATGCTGGCGATGCGGGCCCGGTCGAACGGGTTCGAGATCGAGTACACCAAACCGCTCTCGGCGGCGACCGCGACCGCGCTGGCCTCGAAGTACCGGGTCAAGCAGTGGCGGTACGTCCCGACCGCCGCCTACGGCGGGCCGAAGGTGGACGAGGAGACGCTTTCGGTCTCCTCGGCGACGCTCTCGGCCGACGGCAAGAAGGTCACCCTGGTCGTCAACGGGCTCAAGGCCGGCCGGGTCGTACACGTCCGCTCACCCCGGCCGTTCAGCGCGAGCGACGGCCAGGCACTGTGGAGCACCGAGGTCTGGTACACCCTCAACGCGATCCCCGGCCAGACGCCCCCGGTCAACCTCGCCCTGGGCCGGCCGGCCACGGCCGACAGCTCCTGTTCGGCGATCGAGGGCCCGGCGAAGGCCGTCAACGGCACCACCACCTCCGGCAACCTCGACAAGTGGTGCTCGACGGGCGCCAATCGGTGGTTGCAGGTCGACCTAGGCTCGACGCAGAGCGTGAACCGGGTCGTCGTCGCGCACGCCGGTGCCGGCGGTGAGGCCGCCGGCTGGAACACCCGCGACTTCGCCGTCCAGGTCAGCACCAACGGCACCGCCTGGAGCACGGTCGCGAACGTCACCGGCAACACGGCCAACACCACCACGCACACCTTCGCGGCCACCCAGGCCCGGTACGTCCGGCTCGCCATCACCACCCCGGCGGGCGACGGCAACAACGCGGCCCGGATCTACGAGTTCGAGGTCTACGGCGGCACCGCACCGCCGTCGGCCAACCTCGCCCTGGGCCGGCCGGCGACGGCCGACAGTTCCTGCTCCGGCGCCGAGGGGCCGGCGCAGGCGGTCAACGGCAGCGTGACCGGCGGAAACAGCGACAAGTGGTGCTCGCTCGGCGCCACCAGGTGGTTGCAGGTCGACCTCGGAACCGTGCAGAGCGTGCACCGGTTCGTGGTCCGGCACGCGGGCGCCGGTGCGGAGAACACCGCCTGGAACACCCGTGACTTCACCATCCAGGTCAGCACCAACGGCACCGCCTGGGGCACGGCGGCGACCGTCACCGGCAACACGGCGAACGTCACCACGCACGACATCTCGGCCACCCAGGCCAGATACCTGCGGCTGAACGTGACCGCGCCGACCAGTACCACCGACAACGCGGCCCGGATCTACGAGTTCGAGGCGTACGGCCCCGCCGGGACCCCCGGCCGGATCACGCTCTTCGACGGGTCCAACCTGAACAACTTCCAGCAGCCGAACGGGGCGAACCCGACCTGGCCGCTGGGCAACGGCGGAGTGGAGGTGCTCGGCGGCGACATCCGCAGCCGGCAGAGCTTCGGCGACTTCAGGCTGCACGTCGAGTTCTGGCTGCCGAACCTGCCGGCGGACGTCACCGGGCAGGCCCGGGCCAACAGCGGAATCTACCTCCAGGACCGGTACGAGTTGCAGGTGCTCGACTCGTACGGCGACACCACGCCGGCCACCAACGAGTGCGGCGCCATCTACGAGAAACTCGCGCCGAGGGTGAACGCCGCGACCGCGCCGCAGACCTGGCAGACGTACGACGTGACGTTCCGGGCCGCCCGGTTCGACGCGGCCGGGGTCAAGACGGAGAATGCTCGGGTCACCGTCGTGTGGAACGGCGTCACCGTGCACGACAATGCCGAGATCAACGGGCCGACCGGCGGCGGTGCGCCGGAGGGACCCTCGGTGGGACCGATCCGCCTACAGGACCACGGTGACCCCGGCCCCAACCTCTTCTACCGCAACATCTGGGTCGAGCCGATCGGCTAGGGCCTGTTCAGCAGGATCGCGGCGATCGGTTGATCGCGGCGACGAGGGCCGTGGCCACCCGGACGGCGAGCCTGCCGACCCGGGGCCACGGCCCTCCGGCCGCGCGGCCACGGTGTCCGCGCGGACGCCTCAGCCGCTGACGTGCAGGATCGCGTCGGCGCCGTCGACGGTCGCCTGGTCGAGCGGAGAGTAGCCCTGCCGCGCGGTGGTGTCCGTCCGGGTGCGGGCCGGGGACACCTCGGCGGCCGGGATCAGGCCCCAGTCGGTGACGCGGCGTTGCAGGAAACCTTCGAAGGTGTCCGGCCCGGGCTCGTCGAGTTGGAGAACCGCACTGCGGCCCAGACTCGCCGCGATGCAGAAGTAGCTGCCGATCCCCAGGGAGTCGACGATCGCTCCGGCGCCGAACCAGTCGGCGCTCGTGCCGGCAACGCTCCCGGCCCTACCGGCTCTGCGCAGGTGACCGTTGTGGCCGAAGAGCATGGTCGGGCCGCGCGCCGCCTCGACGCTGCGGATGTCGAGCAGGTTGCGTGCATCAGGGTGTCCCGGGTGGTCAGCAGGAGGCGGAACCGGTCGCTCTGCCCGAGGGGTTGCGCCGCCTGCCAGTGGTAGTGGAGCAGCCCGAGGCCGGCCTCCAACCGCGCCCTGACCCGGAGCCATTCGGCGCGGGAGGTCGCCGCGATCAGCTCCGGTGCGCGGGCGTAGAGCCGGGTGCGCAGATCCTCGCCGATCTCCCGCAGCCGTCCGGCTTCGGGTGTGCCGCCCATCGACATGGCGAAGTCGAGGACCGCCTCGGCGCGGCTCCAGCGACGGTCGTCCCCGGCGATGCCGGCGATGTCGAGGTGCTCGACGCGCAGATAGTCGCGTGCGTACTCGAGATAGCTTTTCGGGCTGGGTGCGCTGGTGTTCTCGGTCGGGGCGTCGAAGCCGTGGAAGGTCACCCGCTCCCGTTCGGGCCGATCCATGTTGTATTCCCGCAGCCAGGCGACCAGCCGCCGGTTGGCCTCCAGGGCGCCGAAGCCGTGCGAAAAACCCTCGCGCAGTACCGAGTCGAGGCTTCCGGTCCCGTGCAGCACGTAGTCGTCGACGGCGAACGCGGCCACCCGGTCGGTCTCGGCGACGATCGAACGGAAGCCGAGCGCGACGAGCTGTGCGAAGAGTTCGTTGCGGATCGCGCCGAACGCGGGTTCCTGGTGGGTGGGCTCGCCCAGGGCGAGAAGATCACATGGCTCGGGTATGAGGTCCCGAATGTCCTGGCTCATGTAGCTTAAACGTACCATTGAATTTCGAGATGAAGCTTTCGCTACGGCCGGTGCGTCACCGTGGCCGACAAGTCTCAACTACGCGGACGACGGCCCCGGCGACGGCGGGGGAGACCCGTGCCGTGCTGTCTCCCCGCGACCGGTCGACGGGGCCGTGCTCGCCGCGGACTGAACGGGTCCGTTCAGCAGGTGGAGTTGGTCTGGGTCAGCAGACCGAGGCGCCAGGGGAGACTGTTGTAGTCGCCGCCGGCGTTGGGGTCCATGCCCTGGTAGAGGTAGCGCAGGTTGCAGGGGCTGACGGTGAGGGTCTGGTCCACGTCGGTGCGGACCAGCTCGCCGTGGCTGATGTCCCGGGTCCAGGCCCCGTCCGGGAAGCTGACGTTGTTGGCCCGGGCGAACGGGTTGTTCTCCTCGGCGGCGAGCACCTGCCACGGCCCGGCGATGTCCGAGGAGGTCCAGGAGCGGAACCAGCGGCGCCCGTCCGAGCCGATCGCCTCGTGGATCAGCAGGTACTGGTCCCGGCCGGCGATCTTGTAGACGTTGGCGGCCTCGAAGAGCCGGTACCGGTCGGGGTCCTGCATGGTGATCACCGGTTGACTCATTCCCTCGGGGAAGTTCGCCAGCGAGGTCTGCGACCGGTAGAGGTGGCCGTTGTCGTCGGAGGAGAAGAGGTGACAGTTGGCGGTGTCGCAGATGACCCACATGTCGACCCAGTAGCCGTCGCCGATGTTGTCCTGGATGATCTGTGGCATGCCGCTGTAGAAGTGTTTCGGTGCGGTCCAGCCGTTCGGGTTGCCGATGTCGGGGTTGGTGGAGTACGACGCGTTGCCGGTCTGGTAGACCAGGTACCAGAGCCGCTGCGGGGCGAAGTAGAACACCTGCGGCGCGGCCCGGTATCCGGTGCCGAGCGGCGCCTGGTCGAGGTAGTGGAAGGGGGCGTTCCCGGCCTGGGACCAGTCGGTGAAGTTGAAGTAGACCAGGTTGTAGCCCGCCGACTTCGCCGTGCTGGCGAAGACGTGGTAGCGGCCGTTGTGATAGACGACCGACGGGTCCTTGATGCCGGCGATCTCACGGTCGTCGTTCTTCGGCCCGACCAGTACGCCGGTGGAGTTCCACCGGAAGCTGGTCGGCAGGTTTCCGGCCGGCGGGTCCGTGGGCGGGTCGGTCGGCGGGTTCGTCGGCGGGTTCGTGGGCGGGTCGGTCGGCGGGTTGGTGACCCCGCCGGTGCAGGTCGTGCCGTTCAGGGTGAACGACGAGGGCACCGGGTTGCTGCCGGTCCACGAGCCGTTGAGGCCGAACGACACCCGCGCGTTGCTGGCGATCGAGGCGTTGTAACCGACGTTTCTCGCGGTGACCTGGGTACCGCTCTGCGTCACCGACGCGTTCCACGCCTGGGTGACCCGCTGCCCCACACCGTAGGTCCAGGTGAGGGTCCAGCCGTTGATCGGATCACCCAGGTTCGTCACCGTGACGTTGGCGCCGAACCCGCCCGGCCACTGGGACGATATCGAGTAGTTCACCGAGCAGCCGGCCGCGACGGCGTGTGCGGGGAGGACGGTCGCCGCCCCGGCTGCGGCGACCATCGCGCTGACCGCCACGAACAGGCCCACTCGTAGTCTGGCTGGTTGTCGCACTGAAGACTCCTTACAGTCGCGCTGGGTGTCGCCGCGCTGGGGGCACGCGGCACCTGGAGATGCCCGCATCGGCTACCGTGCCCCCGGCCGTCGCCGCCGCCCGCCCGTCCGGTCCTACGGGAATCGGTGGGGGCGGCGGCGACGTACACCAGGCCATCGAGCGGCTCGGACGGCCGGCAGGGGCGCCGGTCGGCCGCAGCCCGGGGCGACCGCCGGCAGCGCGGCGCGCAGCGACGAGTGTCCGTGGGCGGCGTGCGCAGCCCTGGCTCCGTCGTGCGCCGCCCTGGCCCGTCGTGCGTTCCTGCCGGCGCGGCCGGGGGACCGATCGAAAGACGTCCCGCGCGTCCTGTCGGCGCCACCCCGGGTGTGGTCCACACCCGTGCCCATGGGTGGCCGCCGATGTGAGCGGTAACATATCGCCTTCTGGGCATCCACCGCAAGATGCGATTTCCGGCGGGCTCGAAAAAGGGCATCGAGCGGCTCGAATGAGCGGTGCGCACCGTTCTTCGCCCGCGTCGTCGACTTTCCCGGCGGCCGCCCAAACTCCCGGCATCCCACGACATTCCGGAGGCAGTCGCGGATATTCTTCGCGTTACCCGCCCGTCGCCGGTCCGCGAACGGGTGCCGGAGAATCCACGGCTACTTCTTGACTCGGCAGTCGGCGTCCATCACAGTCAACCACCACACCATCGGCCCCTCGACTCCGCCGGGTACCCGACCGGCGTGCGACGGCTCGACACCGTTCGTGCCCGTACGCCCGCCGTTCCATGGCTGATGTCGGCCCGGGCCCAGCACCACCCTCCGACACCTGTGACAGCGATGGGACATGCGAGCTACCCGTACCAACGAGACGAGTCTGGTCGTCGCGGCACAGTCCGGCGACCGGCGGGCGCTTGACGAGCTCGTCGTCACGTACCTGCCGATCGTCTACACCATCGTGCGTAGGGCGTTGAGCGGCCATCCGGACGTCGACGACGTCGTGCAGGAGACCATGTTCCGGGCCCTGCGGGAGCTGCGGACGCTGCGGACGCCGGAGAGCTTCCGGTCCTGGCTGGTGGCGATCGCGCTGCGCCAGGTCAGCACGGCTGCGCAGCGCCAGCAGGCCGCCGCCGAGCGCGCCGTGGCCCTGGACGAGGTGGCCGGGGAGCCGGAGGCCGGGGCTGACTTCGAGGACCTGGCGCTGCTGCGCGTGGACCTGTCCGACCAGCGCCGGCAGGTGGTACGGGCCAGCCGCTGGCTCGACCCGGAGGACCGGGCGCTGCTGTCGCTGTGGTGGCTGGAGGTCGCGGGCCGGCTGAGCAGGGCGGAACTGGCCGCGTCGCTGGGTGTCCCGGTGGCGCACGCCGCAGTACGCGTCCAGCGGATGCGCAACCAGTTGGAGCTGAGCCGGGGGCTGGTGGCCGCCTTGGACGCCCGCCCGGGCTGCGACGTCCTCGGGGCCGTGCTGGCGGACTGGGACGGCCAGCCGAGCCCGCTGTGGCGCAAGCGCATCACCCGGCACACCCGGTCCTGCCCGGTCTGTGGCCGATACGGCGATGCGCTGGTCGCGCCGGAGCGCCTCCTCGTGGGCCTGGCGCTGATCCCCGTTCCCGCGGCGCTCGCGGCGACTCTGACCGCGAAGGGCGGAGTGGCCGGAGGTGTCCTCGGCGCGGTGTCGACGGCGGCCGTTTCGGGCGCGAACGGGGTCGGCGGTTCCGGGGCCGTCGGCGCGGGCGTCAAGGCAGGGCTCCTCGGCCAGTTGGGCCAGCTCATCGGGACGCATCCCGTCGTCGCCGTGGTCGCCGCCGGTACGGTGGCCGCCGGTGCCACGGTCACCACCGCGACCTGGCCGGCGGCGGACCCACGGCCACCGCTGCGCATCGCCGCGCCGACCTCGGCACCCACGGCCGCCGGGCCCACCGCCGCACCGACGGTCACCGTCCCCCCGACGTCGGCACCCTGGGCGACCACGCCGGCCGCCGGGCGACCGAGCCGGACCGGTGCCCCACCGTCGAGTACCGAGCCGCGACGGTTTCCGCTGGGGAGCGTGTCGATGGAGTCGGTCAACCAGGTGGGGTCGTTCGTCGCGGCGGTCGACGGCCTCGGACTGCTGACCCCGGTCGGCGCGGAGAGTGACGGTGCGACGCGGCAGCGGGCGACGTTCGAGGCGGTCCCTGGCCTGGCGGACGCGGATTGCGTCTCCTTCCGCGCCGAGGACGGCCGTTACCTGCGCCATTCGTCCTGGCGGGTGCGGCTGAGCGAGGTCGAGGAGAGCCGGCTGTTCCGTGGGGACGCCACGTTCTGTGTGCGGCAGGGCACCGCACCGGACTCCGTGTCGCTGGAGGCGTCGAACTACCCCGGCTGGTTCCTGCGGCACCGGGATCTCCAGTTGTGGGTGGACCAGGTCGTCCAGGATCCCCAGTTCCGGGCTGACGCCTCCTTCCGGACCAGGCCCCCGCTGGGCGGGTAGCACGGCCCATTTCCCGGGCGGTCCCTTCGGCAGCGACCAGGGTCCCGTCCGTCCCTGGACGTCGGCCGGTGCCGGAGGGGCGGCGGCGGCCGACCGCGTCGGCCGGGCCGGCGACCCTGCGGTGCCGGTGTCGATAACAGAAAAACGATGTGAGATATCCGGCGATGGCGGACGGGCCAACTTCGCCGGAAAGTGTTATCTGTCGCCGTTATTCAAAGTCGCTGTCGGACCGGGGTCCGCCTCTGGTCACCCGGTGCGGTAAATTCCGCTACAGACATTGACGCTCACCCTTGAGTACCTCGAAACGGTCTGGCAATATCCGGTACATCCGAAGGAGCGGCTCACCCCGGTTTCCCTGATGTGACGGCAGGTTGCGTGCGCTCGTGTTAGCGCTAACATAGCGTGCGCTCGCGGCTGGCCCGGGACGCCGACGGGCGGGGATGGTCGCGACCAGAGGGAGAAACGCGTGCATCTCGTGGCACGGTCGCCACCGGTCGCGCCCGCCCCGGGACCGGTCGACTGACCCACGGCACACCATGACGCTCGGGATGCGGGAGCGGAGGGACCGCCCTTCCCGCCTCGACCGCACCCCGAGACCGCCCACTGTTGGACGTGGGCGACGGGAGCCGGCGCGGAGTAGGCGACGCGCCGGCTCCCGGCGTGTCCGGTGGAGTCCTGCACGAAGCCGGCGCGCACGAGCGTTCGGGTCTTCGTTTCCGAACGCGTCGTCGGCGACAAGTTGTCGATCATGGTCCGCGAGGCGTGGGGTTTCGACGAGCTGGGCCGACGGGACGAGGCGGGTTCGCCCGCCAGCCGTCGGATCGGCAGACAGGCGAGGTGGGCACCGAGCGCTCAGGTTCAACCCGCGAGACGACGACTGGCGGTCCTAGTTTGTTTGGCTCCCAAACTATTGACAAGCTGCATTCATCGGTGTGAATCTCTCATCAGGGCACCGCCGCCGGAGCCGGGTGGTTGGTGCGGGAGCGCCGGGCAGCCTCCCGCGTACTCGCTCGTGCAACCGACGTCTGGGGATCACTATGTCTACACTCGCCCAACAACTCGATCCGGCCCGGCACCGCGCCACGGCGGTCCTGCGGCTGCTCGCTCTCGCGGTGGCCGGAGCCGTCGCGCTCACCGTGGCCCTGGTTGCCACGCCGGACACCGCGAGCGCGCACGGCTCGACGATCAACCCGGCCTCCCGCAACTACGGCTGCTGGAAGCGCTGGGGCAGCGACTTCCAGAACCCGGCGATGGCCACCCAGGACCCGATGTGCTGGCAGGCCTGGCAGGCCGACCCGAACGCCATGTGGAACTGGAACGGCCTGTACCGCGACGGTGTCGCGGGCAACCACCAAGCCGCCGTGCCGAACGGCCAGCTGTGCAGCGCCGGGCGCACCGGCGGCGTCCGGTACGCCGCGCTGGACAACCCGGGCAACTGGCAGGCCACGAACGTCGGCGCCAACTTCGGTGTCAAGATCCACGACCAGGCGCTGCACGGCGCCGACTACTTCCGGATCTACGTCACCCGGCAGGGGTTCAACCCGCTCAGCCAGCGGCTGGGCTGGAACAACCTCGAACTGGTCCGGGAAACCGGCCGGTACGCGCCGGGCGCTGGCACCCGGGAGAACGACCCGGTGCTGAACGGCGTCTCCAACACCATCAACGTGAGCGCGCCGGGACGCAGCGGTCGGCACATCGTGTACACCATCTGGAAGGCCAGCCACTCCGACCAGACCTACTACTGGTGCGCCGACGTCAACTTCTAGCGGCACGGAGGGCTCGCCCCTGAACCGCAGCACCGCCTGACGTCCCGTCATGGTCAGGCACGGGCCGGGTCCGCGTCACACGTGGACCCGGCCCCTTCCGATTCTGGATCCGCCGCGCCCCGGCGGAGACTAGGAGACGACCCGGAAGGTGGCGTCCTGCCGGTCCGAGGCACTGGAGCCGGCGCTGAGCGGGTCGATCCGCAGCAGGTAGCCACTGTGCCGGAGGTAGCGATCGGGGAGGTTGTACGAGCGGAACGACGACCACGAACTGTCGGCCAGCCCGGCGGTACGGGAGAAGGTCGCGTCGGCCCGGAACGTCGCGCTGTTGTCGTTGGGGTCGAGCCGGATCGCGTGGTCGCTGTGCCGCAGGTAGCTGCCGGGGCGGTTCACCGACTCGAACGACACTCCGGCGGTGTCCGCCAGGCCGGGGACCATCCGCCACATCTGGTCCTGGTACGGGTCGAACGGATAGGGGTCGATCCGGCCGACGTTGTTCGCGTGTCGCACGACGTGGTCGGGCAGGTTGGAGCACTTCAGCCGTACCCAGTTCGGCGTACCCCAGCGGCTGACCAGGCCGCTGTACTCGGCGTCGGTGATGCCGAGGATCGAGCCGTGCTTGCCGTTCAGCGGTGGGGTGTAGTCGCGCTGGTTCAGTTGGCTCCAGGCGTTCGCGGTGATGATGCTGGAGGACCAGGCGTAGTAGTCGGCGTTGACCGGGCTGAACGAGTCACCCCAGAGCCACCACCCGGCACCGTCGTTCCGCTTGACCAGCAGCGGCGCCTCTATCGCGCTGCCCTGTCGCAGGCCGCCGGTGTAGGTGGTGAAGCTGTTCGGGGCGCCCGTGGCGGACCTCGCGCCGTAGAGGTTTCCGTCCGTGAGGTTCTTGTAGTACAGGTAGGTGGTTCCGCCGTCGACGACGATGTCACCGTCGAGGACGCCGGAAGCGGGTCGGAAGAAGGGCTGCGGCGAGCTGACGGAGCGGAAGTCCGTCGTGTAGTTCACCTGGAGGATGTCGCCGCCGTTGTTGCACGAGTAGACGATCGCGTACTCGCTGCGGGAGGCGTCCCAGAACACGGTCGGCGCCCAGGTGTGCGCGTTCAGGGTGTGCATCCGGATCCGGCGGTAGCCGGTGAAGGATTGCAGGTTGGTCGAGTCGTACACGTGCAGGTACTGGCTGTTCCTGCTGAAGTCCGTACCCCTGAGGTCGGTGGCGACCACGACGAAGCTGCCGTCCTGCTTGCGATGCACGAACGGGTCACGCAGGCCGAGCTGGCCGGCGGTCGGGGTGACCACCGGATTGTTCTGGTTCAGCGGGGTCCAGTTGAGTCCGTCCCGGCTGACCGCGAGGTGCAGGCCGTAGTCGGCGCCCTGGAAGCTCGGCGTCTCGGTGAAGTAGGTCATCACGTAGGCGGTGTAGGTCGCCGCCGAGGCGGCTCGCGGGCGGATCGCCAGACCGGTCGCGGTGGCTGCGGCGGAGGCGGCCACACCCAGGGTGAAGGCTCGTCGACTCAGGGGCACGGTAACGACCTTTCTGGGCAGTGGTGCTGGATGTGCCGCCCGCACCGCTCCGGGCGGGGTGTCAGCCCGACCGGCAGGATGCGGCGGGAGATCACATGGGCTGCTGTCGATGTGAGCGCTAACTTATCCCGCTCCCGGCATGTTTGCAAGCATCCTCTTACGGCTGGCAAAGCGCTGGAGCTGATCGGCTGTAGCGGGCTGGCGAGCCTGTTAACGCTCACATCAGCACCGGCGTCGCGGTCGAGGGCGGTGCACATCGAACGGGGCCGAGGGCCGTCTTCGTCGACCTCCCGGCGTCGACCCCGGAGCCCGCGGTCGGCTTCCGGTTGAGTCGGTTGCCCGACAGGTCTGACCGAGTTCGTCGGGATAACCTTCTCCGGTTCTCCGCCGGGCCGGTGAGGGAGTGGGGGACCTGGCTTCTTCGGCGCGGGCCGGTGAGGGGGTGGGGCATGACGAGGCCGGGCTGGTCGGGCGCGCGCAGGATCGTGGGCGCCGCCACCGGAGTTCTCCTGCTCGTCGCCGCCGTCGTCCTGCTCGTACTGGCGGTGACCGCCCACGCCAACCTCCTGCCCGCCATCGCCGGCTGGGCCAACATCCTCGATTTCGTGCTCGCCGCCGTACTGGTGGCCAACGCGGTGTTCGCCTGGGTTCTGCGGCGGTCCGAGGACGGCGCCGTGTCCGGCGAGAAACTCGACGCGTACGCCGCCGACCTCGGCGAGCTGATCCTCGCCCAGTGGCGCGGCGAGGCCGAGTCGCGCCCGCGCCCGATGCGGCTGCGCTGGTCGGCCGGGCAGGCCCCCTCGGTGTACCGGCCCCGGTCCGGCAGCGGTGAGACAGCGGAGATCGTCGCCATGTGGCGCAGGCTGAACCCGCGGCAGTTGGCGGTGCTCGGCGATCCGGGCACCGGCAAGAGCACCTTCGCGAGCCTGCTCGTGCAAGGCCTGCTCGGCGACCCCAGGCCGGGCGAGCCGATACCGGTGCTGCTGTCGATGAACACCTGGAACCCGGTCGGACACCGCCGGGGCGAGCACCTGCACACGTGGATGGCCCGTCGGATCGCCCGCGACTACGAAGCGGACGAACGGACCGTCCGACGCCTGCTGGTCACCCGCCGGCTGCTGCCCGTCCTGGACGGACTGGACGAACTGCCCGGGCCGGCGATACCGGCGGCCATCGATGCCGTGGTCCGGGCCGTCGGCGACAGCCCGTTCCTGGTCACCTGCCGCACCGAGGCGTACCGGCGGGCGGTCGACGCGGTGCAGCAGGCTCCGGCGTCGGTGACGCTGCTCCCGGCGGAACCGAGCGACGTCGAACGCTTCCTCACCGCCGGCGGAGAGCGGGCCGACCGGTGGAGTGCCGTACTGCGGCGGGTGCGGTCGGGCTCGGTGCCGGGGCTGGCCGAGGTCTTCACCGTCCCGCTCATGGTCTCGCTGGCCCGGGACGTCTACGCCGACCCCGCGACCGACCCACGGGAACTCGGCAGGACGGGCCTGCAGCGGCGGGAGGAGATCGAGCGTCACCTCTTCCGCAGGTACGTCGAGACCGCGTACTCGGCGCAGCCGCCCGCGCCGGAGACACCGGCCTCGGCCCGCCCCCGGTACGGCTGGGGCCCGGACCAGGCCCGCCGATGGCTCGGCCACCTGGCCCGGCACACCCGGGCCCGCCAGACGCCGGACATCGCCTGGTGGCAGTTGGGACCGCCGATCCCGTCCGTCGTCGGCCTCGCGCTACTGACCGGGGTCGTCGCCTACGGCCGGAGCGGAACGTCGTACCCGTACCTGGCGGCCACCGCAGCCTCGGTCGCGCTCGCCACCGGCGGACTCCGACCCGGTACGGCCGGCTCCACCCGACCGCTCCGCAGTGTGCTGCGGCTGAACGGATGGAGCCGCAAGCTGCGCGTGGTCGTCGTGCTGGCCGGCGTGGCGGCCACCCTGGGCGGCGGATGGGCGGACGGACCGCTGGGATGGATCCCGGCCGCGATCCTGATGGCGGTGACGCTGAGCACGCTTCAGGTGCTGATCACCGACGTGCAGACGCCAGCGGCCGACCTGGACCTGGTGGACATGCGCCGTTCGGTGGCGGCGGACCGCTCGGCCATGCTGGTGCAGGCCCTCGTCGTCGGGCCGCCGGCCGCCGTGATGCTCACCGCCGTGGTGACCCGGCTGCTGGACCAGCAGGTCGAACTCGCCCACGGGTTCTTCTTCGCGCTGGTGTTCATCGTGGTGCGCAGCGCCTGGGGGCAGCGGATGCTGTTCGCCAGGGCACTGCTCGCGCTCACCGGGCGGCTGCCCTGGCGCTCCGTGACCTTCCTGGAGGACGCGCACCGGCGCCGGATCCTGCGTCAGGTCGGCACCGTCTACCAGTTCCGGCACGCCCGGCTGCGCGACCACCTGGCCGGAGACGGCCGGCCTCCGCACACCACCGCATCCTGACCACCGCGTCACCGAGCGGTGGTCAGGATGCCGAGTCCACTCTCACCGACCCGACGCCGTCCCTACCGACCCGCTCGCCCAGATCCGGATGGCTCGACGCCTGCGCCCGCCGCGGGACGAGAGCGCACTACACCCGCCACTCACCGGCGACCATCAGATCCCGGCCCACGATCTCGTTCGCCTCGCGCCAGGCCTGGATCAGCTCAGGCCGGATCCGGAAGTACGGGTAGTTCCGCAGTTTCCGGGGGTCGAAGCCGGTCTTCGTCGCGAACGCGTCGCCGACCGAGTCGGTGACCTCGCCCACCTCCGTCGCGGAGCCCTCGACGAGCACCACGTCGCGGGTTGGCCCGACAGTGAGCCGAACCCGCCCGTTGGCGCGCAGGTTCCGGGCCGTGGGGTTGGTGGCCGTCGTCGAGACGAGGAGCGTCTCGCCGTCCCAGAGGAACGACAGGGGTACCAGATAGGGCGTGCCCGCCGGGTCGGCGGTGGCGATCCAGGCGTCGACGTCCTGTTCGAGCCGGCGCAGGGTGTCCTCTTTCCGCCGCTCGGGCGGTCGGGGTGGCGGTGTCATGGCGTCGAGCCTCCTGTTGACGGATGACCGATGGTCGTCGATCGGTGTGCGCTGGGCCGGGGCGATCCCCGCTGCCGGCCGTCAGGCCGCCGCCTGCCGGACGAGCGCGCCGACCCGTGCCTCGTCGGCCGGAGCCAACCGCGTCAGGGCGAAGGCGGACGGCCACATGGCGCCGTCGTCGAGGTTCGCCTGGTCACTGAAGCCGAGCGTGGCGTACCTGGTGTTGAACTTCTGGGCACTCTGGAAGAAACAGACGACCTTGCCGTTCCTGGCGTACGCCGGCATCCCGTACCAGAGTTTCGGGGCGAGAGCCGGAGCGTTGGCCCGAATGATCCCGTGCAGCCGCTCGGCCATCACCCGATCCGGCTCCGCCATCTCGGCGATCTTCGCGAGCACCTCCTGCTCCCCGTCCGCCTTCGCCGTACGCCGGTCGCGGCGACCGCCCGCCTTCAACTCCCGGGCGCGCTCCTTCATCGCGGCCCGCTCCTCGTCGGTGAATCCGTCGTACGTCCTGCCGGTCGCCGTGCTGCTGTCGGCGGCCTTCTTCGTGTCCCTCATCGCGGATGTTTCCTTTCCAGCAGTTGGCTGTGACGTGGTTCGGGTGGCGGTCATCGGTCCTGTAGGAGTCCGAGGACGTTGCCGTCGAGGTCGGTGACGGTGGCCACCAGGCGGCCGCCACCGACGTCGCGTACGGGCTCCTGCACGGTGGCGCCCGCGGCGGTGACCTCGGCGAGCTTCGCCTCGATGTCCGGTACGTGCCAGTAGGTCACCGGTGCGGTCATCCGCTGCGGCCCGCCGCCCGGGACGAGCCCGATGTGCTGGCCCTCGACCTCGAAGCCGACGTAGTAGGACGAGGCCGTCTGCGGCGCGACGCCGAGCAGGGCGGTGAACAGGGTCCTGGCCTTCGCCAGGTCGGAGACGGGATGCAGGACGGTCTTGATCCCGTGCGTGGACGAGCCGGTCATGGTTGACTCCCAGGTTCTTCGGTCGGGCGGACCCGATGACGTGGCCGGTGATGACCACGATCAGAGCCTCCGGCACCCGTGACCCGGCCACATCCGTGCCGACCACGGGGACCACCACGGAGTCGCCCCCGAGACGGCCGACCTCCCCGACGACATTCGTCCAAGACGCGAGGCGGGCGGCCCGGGCACCATCGCCGGATGAGTGAGTACGACGACGAGTACCCGGATGGGTTGCACGTGATCCACGACGGGCCGCGGCAGGCGCCGGCGATGCTGCTCATCCACGGATCCGGGGCATCGAGCGGCAACTGGAAGCCGGTGGTCCCGGCACTCGCCGGTCACCACCACGTCGTCCGGGTCGACCTCCCGGGTCACGGCCAGTCGCCGCCGGGGCTCTCCTACGAGGTACCGGCCCAGGCGGGCCGGGTGGCGGCGGTCCTCGACCACCTCGACCTCCGGGACGTCGCCGTGGTCGGACACTCCAGCGGCGGCTACATCGCCACCTCGCTGGCCGAGCAGCGCCCCGCCCTGGTGCGCTCGCTGACGCTGATCAGCACCGGCCCGAGCCCTGACGCGTTCCTGCCCCAGCCGATCCTGCTCCGGGCCCTGCTGGCCCCGCCGCTCGGCCCGCTACTGTTCGCGAGGCGGTCGGACGCGATGATCCGCCGGGGGATCAGCGCCACCTGCGTCCGCCCGGTGGAGATCCCGGACGACGTGGTCGCCGAGCTGCGGGGCATCTCGTACCGCACGCTGCGGACGGTGCTGGGCCGGAACACCGCGTACATCACCGAGCGGAGCGTGCCGGAGCGTCTCGCGGACCTCGACGTCCCGGTGTTGGCGATCTTCGGCGCCGCCGACCCCCGCTGGAGCCCGTCGTTCGCGCGCCGGTACGAGACGGTGCCGAACGGTCGGCTCGAACTGCTGCCCGGCGTCGGTCACGTACCCATGTTCGAGGCGCCCGAGGCGATCGGCGAACTGCTGCTGGGCTTCGCGGCGACGAGCCGCTGACGTCCCGCCGTGACCTCTGCGCCCTAGGCTGGTCGGGTGCTGCCGACCGGGACATCTCCCGACTGGGCGTCGGTGGAGGTCGCCGTCCCGCGCCCGTCGCGTCGGCTGCCGGGGGTCAGCATGGCCGGGTTCCGCCAACACACCCCCACGGCCGTGGACATCGCCATGGTCGCGCACCCGTCGGTCACGCTGATCGTCGACCTGAGCGAGGGCGAAGGACTCGGCTACCACACGCCTGGCCGGCACGGGCGCGGCAGCGTCGTCGTCGGCCTTCTCCCCGGCGATTTCCGGGCGGCGGGCCGGCGGGGCGAGTGCCTCCAGATCCGACTGGAGCCGGTCGTGGCGGCTGCGGCGCTCGGCGCGTCGACCGAGCTCACCGGGACGGTGGCGACCCTGGAGGAGGTCTGGGGTCGTGACGCCGGGCGGGTCGAGCAGAGGCTGCGCGCCGCCGGGTCGTGGGACGAGCGGTTCAGGATCGCGTGGGAGATCCTCGGCCGGCGGCTGGAATCCCGGCCGGCGGTCGATCCGGAGGTCGCCCACACCTGGCGGCGGACGCTCGCCACCCGGGGGCGGGTGCGCGTCGACGGGCTGGCGGACGGCGTCGGATGGAGCCGCAAGCGCCTCTGGTCCCGCTTCCGGGCCCAGGTCGGCATCACACCCAAACGCGCCGCCCGGCTGGTGCGGTTCGACCACGCCGCGCACCTTCTCGCGGCGGGGCAGGCCGCCGCCAGCGTCGCCACCGAGAGCGGCTACGTCGACCAGTCCCACCTGCACCGCGAGATCAGGGCGATCGCCGGGCTCACCCCCGCCGCCGTGGCCAACGCCCCGTGGCTCGCGATCGACGATGTCGCGTGGCCGGCTCCATCGCGACCCGGAGCCCCGGTCACGCGTGGCGAACGCCACGCCGGTCTCTGACGACGGGCGGTCACCGACCGCTGCCGACACCCGGCGTCGTCGTGTGGTTCGCCGGTGAGCGGCTCCGCCGGGGGGAGGCGTTTCGGCCCCCCGGCGGCGTCGGCGGGGCGGTCGACCGACGAGCGGCGGCCGGGGCAGCAAGCCGTGAACTTAGTCGATACGGTGTTCGCGGCGCGCCGGCCGGTGCGCCTTGCCACACAACAAAGACGGGGGTTTCATGCTGCTCAGACGCTTGACGACACTTGGTATGGCGGCCGGGCTCATCACCGGAACCGTGCTGACGATCGCTGCCGCGCCGGCCCAGGCGGCACCGACCAGTGTGACGTCGTACTCGTTCACCAGTGAGGCCGGTGACTACATCGGCGGTGGACAGACGCGCGACTACCAGGCGCCGTCGGCCAACATTCGGCTCTCCGGCACCGCCGGGTACGTGACGATGCGGGTGGACGCCGGTTCGGAGTGGTGGACGATCGAGTTGGCCGCCCCGAACGGTGACGTACTCCGGCCGGGACGCTATCTGGACGCGGAGCGGGCCGCCTTCCGTACCGGCCGCTCACCGGGGCTGGACGTGTCGGGGACCGGGCGGGGCTGCAACCGGGTGTACGGCAACTTCTGGATCGACCAGATCGGCACCGCCGCCGACGGCACGGTGACGCTGCTGGACGCACGATTCACCCAGCACTGCGAGTCGGAGACCGCGCCTCGCCTGCAGGGGACGGTGAAGTTCGCCGCCTACCCGCTGTCGTACCGGTTCGCCAGCGACGCCGGGGACTACATCGGCGGTGGGGTCACCAAGTCGTACACCAACGCCACGTCGGTGTTCGGCCTTCGGGGTACCGCGAGCGGCGTGTCGTTCTCGGTCTCCGGCCAGCGCGACTACTGGTCGGTCGACCTGTACCCGCCGGCGGGGGAGACGCTGCGGGTGGGTACCTACACCGACGCCCAGCGGTATCCGTTCAACGAGAGCGGCCACCCCGGCCTCTCGGTGAGCGGAAACGGGCGTGGCTGCAACACGCTGACCGGGCAGTTCACCATCAAGGAGATAGCGTTCGACGCGTCGGGTGCGGTGAGCGCACTCTCCGCGACGTACGTGCAGCACTGCGAGGGCGGTACGCCGGCGTTGCACGGCACGATCCGCTACTTCGCCTGACCGGGGCCGCCGGGCGGGGGCGTGACCGATGGGTCGCGCCCCCGTCGCACGTCCACTCCCGACATCGGCGACGGATCGGTGGCAACGGTCGCCGAACTGAGTGACCGGTCAGCGGACGAGTGGCGGAAAACCGTACTTCACACCTGGATCGGACTCGCCGCGAGGGTGCTTCACGCAGAACTGGTGCACCGATTTCACATTGCCCCTAGTCAATGCCGTAGGGCGATGCTATGAATTGGTGGGTCGCTGGCGACCTACCAGGGCAATGCCGCCTCCACCGTCTAGGCATCGACGTCGTTTGGGGAGAGAACAGTACATGAGCGAAGATCAGGATGGTTGGTTGCGGTCTGTACGGCGGCGTTGCGCGAGAGCTGTCGCCACGGCGGTGGCATCCGCCGGAATCGTGGTGCTCGCCGTCGGGCTCACCGCGGGCGCCGCTGCCGCAGGCGCGGGCCCCGCTGAACCCGGGTCGCTGAACGCCCCGTTGGCCGCCGCCCCGACGGTCTCCAGCGTCGCCGCCGGTTACGCACACACCTGTGCGATCAGCACCGACGGAGGACTCTGGTGCTGGGGCGGCAACAGCAGCGGTCAGCTCGGTGACGGCACCACCACGAACCGGAGCACTCCGGTGCGGGTCGGCAGCGCCAACACCTGGGCGAGCATCGACGCCGGCACCAGTTACACCTGTGCGGTACGCACCGACGGCACGCTGTGGTGCTGGGGCCGCAACAGCAGCAACCAGCTCGGTGACGGCACCAGCACGAACCGGACCAGCCCGGTGCAGGTCGGCACCGCCACCACCTGGGCCAGTGTCAGCGCCGGTGACGGTCACACCTGTGCCACCCGGACCGACGGCAGCCTGTGGTGCTGGGGACGTAACCGCAACGGCCAGCTCGGTACCGGTGCCGCCCTCGCCGACGCGACCACCCCGGTACGGGTCGACACGGCGACCAACTGGGCGAGCGTCGCCGCCGGCTACGCACACACCTGTGCCCGCCGGACCGACGGCACCCTGTGGTGCTGGGGTGACAGCTCGAACGGACAGCTCGGTATCGGCGTCCTGAGCTACCGGACGGCTCCGGCCCGGGTCGGTACCGGGACCACCTGGACCGGCGTGGTGACCGGGTACACCTTCACCTGTGCGGTCCGCGCGGACCGGACGCTGTGGTGCTGGGGTGAGAACGGGTACGGCCAGCTCGGCGTCACCGGCACCCACCAGACCTCGCCGATCCAGGTCGGCAGCGCCACCACCTGGACGTCGGTGCTCGGCGGCAACGACACGGCCTGCGCGACCCGCACCGACGGCAGCCTCTGGTGCTGGGGCAACAACTCGATGGGACAGCTCGGCGACGGCACCACCACTCACCGGTACGCCCCGACCCGGGTCGGCAGCGCCACCACCTGGGCCAACGGGGTTGTCGGCAGCTACCACAACTGTGCGGTCCGCACCGACGGCGGCCTCTGGTGCTGGGGCAACAACTCGGCGGGACAGCTCGGCGACGGTACGCTCACCCAGCGGTCCGCCCCGACGCAGGTGGCCATCCCGGGCTGACCGTGACCACCGTTTCGCTGTCATACCGTCGGCCCGCGCCGCAGATCCTCCAGCGGCCGGGCCGACGGCATGACGAACGGGACCATCGGAGACCGTGGATATCCCTCAGCGGTGCGCGAAGACGAAGCCACCCACGAGGTCCCGGGCCGGGCGCTGCACCATCTCGGCCTCGCCCCTGAAGCCGGCGGCCTCCAGCCAGGCCGTGACCCGAGCCGGCGACCGGCGACGCAGGTGGACGTGCATCGGGTGGCCGCCGACCTCGCAGGTAGGCAGTTATCCGGCAGCCGACCCACCGCCCCACCGTCGTCACCTGCCCGGCCGGCTGGGGTCGGCGTTCGCCAGGCGCTATGGTCGGCGCTATGCGGAAGCGACAGCACCGGACCGGCGTCGAGCGGCGGCTCGCGCTCTCGATCCTGGTGGTGCTGGCGGTGGTCGTCGCGGCCGTACGCGCCGGTCAGGCGCTGGGCATGTGCATCGTGGTCCGGCTGGCCCGCACCGTTCCGGGCTGCGTGCCCGCCTGGTCGGCCGACCGGGCCCCGCCGGGCCGGCCCTGCCCGGCCCGACCGTTCACCGCGCTGCCCTGACGCCGAGCCGCTCCGGCCGGCGGTCGGCAGCCGTCCCGCCTGGAGCGCTCCGCAATGGAAATCGAACGTACGACCCTGCCCGGCATCGGGTTACGACAGACCTTCACCACGGCACAGGGCCACCGGATCGGCATCGTCGAATACCACGACGGCGACCGCCGGGACGTCGTCCACGACGATCCTGACGACCCCGACCGGATGGTCGGCTTCACCCTGACCCGCGCCGAGGCGGTCGCCCTGGCCACCCTGCTCGGCTTCCCGGAGCTGGTCGACGTCGCTGCCCGACCGGCCGTGCCGGTGGCGCCGGCAGCGGCTGCGGCGAATCCCCGGACCGCACCGTCGGCACCTGCTCCTCGGCGGTGACTCCGCAGCGGTCACCGGGGTCAGCGAACCTGTGATCCGTCGAAACCAAGCTTGGCGATAAGAGCCCGAGGTGGTGTCGCCACACGACTCCGCCGAGATACTCTCGTCGCTCGCCGGCTACCTCTCGGCGGGATATGAACGGCGCGGTCGAGACCGGCAGTCGGGTCTCATCCCGCAACCGCGCCTGATACGCACACCCCCGGCTCCCGACGCTGGCTGTCGGGGTGGGCGTAGCTGGTGAGGGCGGCGAGCCGGCGTTCGGCCTCGACCCGCTCGGGTGCCCTGAGGCGATCGAAGATGGCCAGGGTCCGCGCCCAGTACCGGCACGCCTCGGCGTGCTCTTCCCGCTCGAGGAGGCCGGCGATGCCGGCGAGGGCTCGTCCCTGCTCGTAGGGATGGTTGATCCGGGTGGCCACCCGCAGCGCGTGGTGGTGGAAGCCGGCGGCCTCGTCGAGCCGTCCCTGGGCGGCGAGCGTCAGACCGATCCCGTTGAGCGCGGCCGCCTCGCTCTGCCGCTCACCGAACTGTTCCGCCGCGGTCAGCGCGAGTTCGTGGTACTGGCGGGCGTCGTCGAACCGGCGTAGCCCGCGCAGCGCGCTACCCAGCTCGTTGAGGGCGAACGCCTCGCCGTAGCGGTTGTCGGTGCGGTCCCGTAGCCCGGCCGAGGCGCGCAGGAAGCGGGCGGCCAGCCCGAACTGGCCGAGACGCGACCTGACCGCCCCGATGTTGGCCAGGGCGTTGGCGAGGTTGAACGGACTGCCGGACAGGCGTGCCACGTAGAGGTGCCGCCGGTGTGTGGCCAGAGCTTCCTGGTACTCACCGAGGAACATCTGCACCAGGCCGATGTTCGGCAGGATGGTCAGCACATAGTCACCCCACGACGGACGATCCGCCAACAGATCACGGTGTAGGGCGAGCAGGTCTTCCACCCGGCCCAGGTGCCAGTAGACGGCCCCGAGGTTGGTCTTGCTGCCGCTGGCGCCCGCCCGGTCCCCGGTCCGCTCCCGCACCTCGATCGCGGTCTTCAGGTCCCGGACCGCGAGCTGCAGATTACCGCTGCGCATGTAGGCGTACGCCCGGTAGTTGCACATCGTGGCGACGCCCGACTCGTCACCGCACTGTCGCGCCGCCCGTAGCCCGTACTCGTAGGTGTCGAGAATGTCGTCGTAGTAGCCCCGCATCATGTAGAACCGCCACGCCGAGGCGGCCAGCCGCCACGTCCACTGCGGGCTGATCTCCGCCGCGAGTCGGACGAGCGCCCGCAGGTTCTGCCGTTCCGTCTCCAGCCACTCCAGATCTGTCGGGAGCGCCGAGAGCAGATCCGGCCGCAGCGGTCCGCCCGGGCTCACCCTCGCCGGAATCTGGACCGGCTCCATCGCCCGGCTCGCCGCCAGACAGGCATGCACGTAGTAGTCGAACAACCGCTCGACGGCCGCAGACCGCTCCGCCGGCTCGTCCCGGCCCGCGGTCAGCTCGCGCGCGTAGTCGCGGACCAGGTCGTGCAGCCGGAACCGGCCGGCGGCCGGCTCCTGGACGAGATGGCGGTCGACCAGTTCCGCCATCAGTGTCTCCGCCCTCATCAGCGAGACGTCCGCCAGCGCCGCCGCCACCCCCACCCCGAAGTGCTCGCCGGGAAAGAGTCCCAACAGCCGGAACATCCGGCGTGCCGGCTCCGGCAGCGGCTCGTACGACAGGCTGAACGCGTTGGCGACGGTGCTGTCCTCGGCCGAGAGTTCGTCCAACACGGGGCGGGCGCCGGCCAACCGTTCCGCGAGATCCGACACCCGCCATTCCGGACGGTGTGCCAACCGGGCACCCGCCAGCCGGATCGCGAGCGGGAGATATCCGCACCGGCCCACCACCGCCGCAACGGCTTCCGGTTCGGCGTCGACCCGCTCCCGCCCGACGAGCCTCGCCAGCAGGTCGACCGCCTCGGCGCGGTCCAGCAGCGGCAGGGTCAGCGGCGGCACGCTGCTACTGACCACCAGCCGCCGCCGGCTGGTCACCAGCGTCAGCGAGCCCGGCGCCGACGGCAGCAACGGGGTCACCTGCTCGCTGCTGCCCGCGTTGTCCAGCACCACCACCACTCGCCGGCAGGCCAGTTCCGAGCGCCACAGCGCGATCCGATGGTCGAGTTCCGCCGGAATCCGACTTGCCGGGACGCCCAGCTGGCGCAGCAGGGTGATCAGTGCCGCCGCCGCGCTGACCTGACCGTCCGCGCCGTGTCCACCCAGGTCCACGAACAACTGCCCGTCCGGGTACGAGCCGGCGAGCCGCCCGGCCAGCCGAACCGCGACCGCCGTCTTGCCGATCCCGGCCATGCCGTCGATGACGAGCACCGCCGACGAATTCGGGTCCGACCGCCGGATCGCCGTCGACAACCGGTCCACCAGCCCGTCCCGACCGGTGAAGTCCGCCGGTGTCCGGGGCAACCAGCGCGCCGGCACCGCCCCGGCGGCATCCGGCACCGCCGACCTCGGGGACGGTGATTCCGTGCCGGTCCGGGGCGTCGACCGGTCCCGGAGGCGCGGCCCGGCAACGGCTGCGTCGAGTACCGGGTCCCGGTTGAGTACCGCCTGGTGCAACCGCTGCAATTCCGCGCCCGGTTCGATGCCCAACTGCTCCACCAGTGCCGAACGCGCCACGCCGAACGCGGCCAGCGCCCCCGGTACGTCCCCCTCCTGGTACAGCGCCCGGATCAGCAACCCGTGCCCGCCCTCACGCAGCGGATGGGCGCTCAGGTGGTCTCGCAGCATCATCACCGCGACTCCCGAACGCCCGGTCGCCAGGCAGACCTCCGCCCACTGCTCGACCATCCCGAGTCGCAACTCCCGCATCGCCTCGGCCCGCGCCGACAGCGTCGGGCCCAGCGGCAGTCCGGGCAGCATCCGTCCCCGCCACCGCCCCTCCGCCCGGCCGAGCGACCGCTCCGCTACGGCGAGATCCCCGCTGGCCAGCGCGACGGACGCCTCCTGAAGCTCCGCCGTGAACCCGAACACGTCCACGTCCTCCGGCCGCAGACCGAGTTCGTAGCCGTCGCCGTGCCGGACGAGCAGACCACGGGCGGGCGCGACCCCGTCCAACAGCCGGCGCAGGTTCGCCGCGTACCCGCGCAGGTTCGCCACCGCCGACGCCGGGGGACCCGAGGGCCACAGCTCGTCGACCATCTCCGGCATGCCGACCGGCCGGCCCGGCTGCAACGCCAACATGCTCAGCACCACCTGCTGCTTCGGCGGCCCGGGCGGCAGCGGTACGTCGTCGACGACGATCTCCAGCGGCCCGAGAAGCCGAACCTCCAGCATCGCAGCTCCCTCAACCACGGCCGACGTCACCCGCTGTCGACGCATCCTATCGACGCCCGCCACCGAAAAGGCGGCGCGAGCCTCGGAACCAGCGGCGACGGCGCCCGCCCGGGAGTCCCGCCGGGCTCCCTGCGGGACGGAGCACGGATGAAGACCGGCGGGACGGAGCACGAATGAAGAAAGGCGACCGGCGACAGGGATGAGATCGTGACTGCGCGGCGTCCGGTCACGCCGCCCCCACCCGGGCAGTCGTCGTCGACAGCGGCGTCGCCCGGCCGGGTCACGGCCCACAACTGGAAGGCAGGACGATCATGGCGCACATCGATCTCGGGGTCGACGAGAAGCAGTTTCCCGGCATCGCCGGCCCGATGCGGTACCGGCCGGAAACGGCGAAGCCGCTCAACGAGTTGGCCGAGGTACTGCTGCGGGCTCCGCACTCGCTGCCGGCCGGTGAGCGGGAACTGATCGCCGCGTACGTCTCCGGGCGCAACGAGTGCAACTTCTGCTGCGCGTCGCACTCGGCGTTCGCCGCCGCGCAGCTCGACGACGGCATGACCCTTGTCGACCAGGTACGCGCGGACCTCGACACCGCGCCGGTCTCGGCCAAACTGCGGGCGCTGCTGCGCATCGCCGGGGCGGTACAGGTCAGCGGCCGCAACGTCACCACCGAACTGGTCGCCGAGGCTCGCGCGAACGGTGCCACCGATCTGGAGATCCACGACACCGTCCTGATCGCCGCCGCGTTCTGCATGTTCAACCGGTACGTCGACGGTCTCGGCACCTTCGCACCCGTCGGACCGGACGCCTACGCCGAGTCCGCACGCCGGATCGTCCAGGTCGGCTACGGGGCGGCGGTGCGCGGGTAGCCGGCGGAGAAATCCGGCCCCCTGAGCACAGCCAAGGGTGACCACACCCCGATCCCGCTGCGATGGTCGATGGAGAAGCCTTGCCAGGCCCGTCACCCGTGAGTCGGAGGGATCGATGGACCACCCACGCCGTCTGCTCGACGCCGCGAGGCAGCTCCGAGCGGACATGGTCGACCGGCTGAGCACGCTCGTCGGGTGCGAATCGGCACCGGGCTCGCTGCCCCAACTGGAGTCCTGTGCCGACCTGCTCGCCGGCTGGGGGGAGGAGGTGCTCGGCCGGCCCGCCCGGCGGGTCGTGGTCGACGGCCTACCGCACCTGCTCTGGCCGGCCGCCGACCAGCGGGTGCTGCTCCTCGGCCACTTCGACACCGTCTTCCCGGTCGGCACGATCCGGTCCAGACCCTTCACCGTACGCGGGGACGTCGCGACGGGTCCCGGTGTCTGCGACATGAAGGCCGGCATCGTGCAGATGTTCTCGGCACTGCGGCTGGTCGAGGAGACCTCGGCGGTCGGCGTACTGCTCAGCTGCGACGAGGAGAGCGGGTCGGTCACCTCGCGGCCGCTGATCGAGCGGGAGGCGCGGCGCTCCGGTGCGGTACTGGTCTGCGAGGCGGCCACCCCGGACGGGCAGGTGAAGGTGGCCCGGAAGGGCGGTTCGGTGTACCGCCTCACCGTCTCGGGGCGTGCCGCCCACGCCGGTGTCGAACCACAGCGCGGTGTCAACGCCACGGTCGAGGTCGCCCACCAGGTCCTCACGCTGGGTGCGCTCGGCGCGCCGGACAGCGGTGGCACCTCGGTCACCCCGACCCTGCTCTCCGCCGGCACCACGACGAACACGGTGCCCGAGCGCGCCAGCCTCGCCGTCGACGTCCGGGCCTGGACCAGGGACGAACTCGAACGCGTCGACCACGCCATCCGCGGGCTGGTGCCGTACCTGCCCGAGGCGACGCTCGCGGTGCAGGGCGGGATCAACCGCTACCCGATGTCCCCGGAACTCGCGCGGCCACTCCTGGAGCTGGCCCAGTCGATCGCCTGCCGGCTCGGCATCCCGAACCTGGCCGGCGCGCACGCCGCCGGGGCGTCCGACGGCAACTTCACCGCCGCGCTGGGCGTGCCGACGCTGGACGGGCTGGGCGCGGTCGGCGGCGGGGCGCACTCCGCCGACGAGTACGTCTGCCTGGACCGCATGCCGGAACGGACCGCACTGCTGGCCGGGCTCGTCGACACGCTCTCCGCCGTGGAGCGCCCGGGGTCCCGATCCATCGACGGAATCCCGTAACGTGCTCACCGTCGGCGAACGACCGACAGCGAGAGGTCGGCGTCGGCATGGCTACGGGACAGCGCTCGGGATCGCGCATTCCGCTGCTCGGGGTGGAGGAGGAGTTCCTCGTCGTCGACGGTGAGCGGGGTGAGGTCGTACCGGAGGCGGCCACCGTCGTCGACCGGGCGCGCCCGGCCCTCGGTGCCCGGGTGGGCGGCGAGATCACCAAGCTTCAGGTCGAGACCCGCACGGACCCGTGCCGGAGCCTGGACGAACTCGGCCGGCAACTCGTCGAGGGCCGCGCCGTCGTCCAGGCCGCAGCCCTGTCGGTGGGCCTGCGGGTGATCGCGAGTGGCTCGCCGGTGCTCGGCCGTGCCGTGCCGCCGCCCATCACCGAGGGGCCGCGCCAGGACCGCGGCACCGCCACCTTCCGTGGACTGCACGACGAACTGGCGATCTGCGCCGTCCACGTCCACGTGGAGCAGCCCGATCGGGACCGTGCCGTGCTGATCGGCAACCATCTGCGGCAACACCTGCCGGTGTTTCTCGCCCTCTCGGCGAACTCGCCCTACTGGGCGGAGCGTGACACCGGATACGCGAGTTGGCGCAGCGTCACGTGGGGGCGTTGGCCGGTGGCCGGCCCGCCGCCGTTCCTGAGGTCGGCACGGCAGTACGACGACCACGTGCAGACGTTGCTGGAGGCGGGCGCACTGGTCGACCACGGCACGATCTTCTGGGATCTGCGACTGTCGACGAAGCATCCGACGCTGGAGGTACGGGTCGCCGACGTACCCGTCACCGCCGCCGAAGCCGCGGCACACGCCGCCCTGGTGCGGGCCCTCGCGGTCGTCGCCGGTGATGCGGTCGACCGGGGCGACGAGGGACCGGAGCTGGCGCCCGAGCTGATGCGGCTCGCGTACTGGCGGGCCGCCCGGGACGGGATGGGCGGCCACGGCGTCGACGTCGCCACCGGCCGGCTGCTGCCCGCCGCGACGCTCGCCGAGCGTCTGGTCGAGCTGGCCGGACCGGCGTTGGACGAGGCGGGTGACCGCGAGCGGGTCGAGGACTGGCTGGCCCGGCTGGTCACCGACGGCGACGGGGCGACCCGCCAGCGGGCGGCCGCGGCGCTGCGCGGACGCCTGGCCGACGTGGTCGACGAGATCGCCAACCGGACCGCGCCTGGCGTGTCCGGTGCCTGACGTGTCCGGCGCCTGACTGTCCGGCGCCTGGCGTGCCCGCCTCCACGACGCCTGCGCCGGATCGCTGCGGGTGAAGAAAGCACGCCGGCATAACGCGAATCGCCCCGGTCTCGGAAATGCTGGAGGAACCGGACGCCGGGGCAGGTAGCCCTCCCACCGGCGACGGCACACCCGATCAGGGGAGGCCACAGGTGACCGACGCAGACCTGCTACCCAAGATCCCGATCCGGCACGACCGGAGGCCGCCCGCCGAGATGGTGCGCGAGGCCGAGGCGTTCGCCGAACGGATGGCGCAGCGCCGTTCCGTACGCGACTTCGCCCCCGACCCCGTCCCCGACGGGGTGATCGAGGCCGCGATCCGGGCCGCCTCGACCGCGCCCAGTGGTGCCAACGTGCAACCGTGGCGGTTCGTCGTCCTGACCGACCCGGCCCGCAAACGCCGGCTACGCGTGGCGGCGGAGGCCGAGGAACGCGCGTTCTACGACCGCCGCGCCTCGCCGGAGTGGCTGGACGCGATCGCCGGGTTCGGCACCGACTGGCGGAAGCCGTTCCTGGAGACCGCACCGGCCGTCATCGTCGTGTTCGAGATACACCAGGGGCCGCACAGCCCGAAGCCGTACTACGTCAAGGAATCCGTCGGCATCGCGGTCGGCCTGCTGATCACCGCGCTGCACCACGCCGGCCTGGTCACCCTGACCCACACGCCCAGCCCGATGCGGTTCCTCAACGAGGTCTGTGAGCGGCCCCCGGAGGAGCGCCCGCACGTGGTGATGCCGGTCGGGTATCCCACGCCGGACGCCCAGGTCCCCGACCTGGCCCGCAAGCCTCTCGACGAGGTCATGGTCCGCTGGTGAGGTCCCTGGTCAGGAACTCGACCAGCGGCTCGACGTGCCGGTCCGGGCGCCGCCACTCGGCCAGCAGGTCCTCCAGCAGGTGCTGCTCGGCGAGCAGTTCCGCGCCCCGGTACCGCCGGATCACCGGATGGATGAAGGCGCTCTCCCGGGCCCGGTCCGGGCTCGGGTGCCGGTCGATGGCGAAGACGTCGCCGTAGTCGTCGCGGCCCCACCGGAGTGCGAGCGTGTACCACTGCGTCGCGGCTGCGAAGCGCTGCACCGCGTAGTCCTCCGGCAGGTCCTCGTAGTGCTGGAACTCGCCGGTGACGCGGTCGCGGACGAAGACGTCGCAGAGGTACTCGAACTGGGTCCAGAGCGCCGAGGACCAGTTGACCCGGTCCAGCATCAGTTTGGCCAGCGAAGCGGCGTCGGCCGGTGCCGTCGTGCAGGGCAACGGGACGTCCTCGTACCGCTCGCGCAGGATCCGGGTGAAGGTGCGGAGGTTGTACCGGAAGCCGTCGATGAACGGCGACGAGGCGTGCTTGACGTCCCGGGCCTGGGCGATGGTGCCGGCGAAGTACAGGTCGTCGACGTTGCTCGACTGCCAGTCCGGGCGCAACCCGGGCATCCGGCCGTCCCGCACCATGTCGGGGCGGGACGTATCGTCGAACATCGTGGTGTCCATCCGGAAACCGGTGCACCGCAACACCGTGTGGTAGTCGAGGACGGCGGTCTCACCGTCGGCGTGGGTGTACGTGATCGACACCTGGTACCGCCCGTCGACCGGCCGGATCTCGTCGATCGTGCAGTCGAGTACCGAGTGCAACGTCTTGAACTGGTAGCTGTCGAGGATCGCGCCGTACTGACCACGGACGTCACCGGGATGTTTGGTGTTCCAGGCGAGCCGCAGGGGCTGCCGGCTGGCGAGGTGCACCATCGAGGCCTGGCCGAGGATCGCCGACGCGGTCTCGAAAGCGGAGTTCCCCTTGCCGATGATCAGGACCCGCTGGCCCTTGTACGCGGTGGGGTCGACGACCATGTCCTCGTACCCGACGGCATGTTCGATGCCCTTGATGGCCGGTACGAACGGCAGGCCCCAGCCCGTCGCGACGACGAGGCAGCGGGCACGTACCTCGCCCTGGTCGGTCCGTACGGTGAAACCGTCGTCCGTCCGCGTGACCCGCTCGACGGTCGTGCCGTACCGGACGTTGAGCTGGTGGACCCGTTGGAACTCGGCGAGGTAGCGCACCAGGTCGTCGGCGGCGGGCAGGTACTCCTCGCTGAACTTCGGAAACAGCAGATCCGGGGAGTCGTTGAGCAGCGAATTCCAGTCCCAGCGCAGCCGGATCTCGGGATCGTTGCTGTCGGTGTGCACCTTGTTCAGCGAGATCAACCGGCGGTGCCGTGGAAACCGCCGGAAGAACCCGCCCGGCGCGTCGCCACCTTCGAGCGTCAGGTAGTCGGCGCGGTGCCGCTGAAGGTAGTAACTCAGCTGAAGTCCGGCGGGCCCCGCCCCGACGATGACGTACCTGTGCTCGCTGCCGACCATCCTGGAACCTTTCGACGGAGAGATGAGTCCATCGACCATGGAATGGATAGCGGAGCGTGTCAATGCCGCGCGTACCCGCCGGGATCGTGCTCGCCCGGGTGGCGGACCGTCCGGCGTGGTCCGGCCTGGCCCTCGTCGGGGTGCAGGGGGTGCTACCTGACCGGCGGAGTCCGGCACGTGGCTCCATTCGCACGGACAGCCGTAGGCTTCGCTCAACCGATCCACGAGCCGGTCGGATCGGGCCTGGAGAGCCGGGTAGTCGAAATTTCTCGGTACCTCCACGCCGTCGCCCTGACCCGACGCAACATCTGCGGCTACCGGCCGGGCCCGGTGTGGACGACCGGTAGGTCGGTCCGCTCGGTGTCCTCGAACGCGTCGAGGTCGACGACGAACTCACCTGCCCTCGCCTGCCCGTCGAGCGGCAGGAAGGGCGACTCCGACCGGACGGCACCGGGCGGCGCGACCGGCTCGTCCACTCCCACATGCTGACGCTCGCCGGCAGTATCGATGCAGGCATCCGCGTGGAACGCCGAACGCCTGCTCGACCTCAGGGAGAACCTGCCGGGCTGGGGCCGTCGCCCGCCCCGAAACGCCAACGTTCCTTACATTGACTATCGTCACTCAGCGTCGTCCAGTGCACGTCCATTTGCCGTCCAGCCCATCTGGGTACGCTCTTCCATTGTCGACGGCATGGACGGAGAGCCGAAATTGCCCGAAATCAGCGAACCCACCACGGATCCGGTCGACACCACCTTCACCTCCACGGGGCCGGCTCGGTGCCGCCCCGGGGCGTGCCGTGGCGGCGGGTTCGACTCGGCACCGGCGGCCAGCCCGGACGCGGGGGCACAGCGCATCGGGGAGCTCCTCGGTGACCTTGACGCGGGCGTCCATGTCGTCGAGGTCACCGCCGAGGCCGGCATCGGAAAGTCCAGACTGCTCGCCGAGATCGCACGCCTGGCAGGGGCCCGGGAGATCCGCGTCTTCTCCGGCGCCGCACCGCCGGACGGTGCGCTCTTCCCGTTCGACGCGTTCGTCGACGTCGCCGACCGCCGTCGCGGCGACCGCGACCGCAGCCGCATCGCCACCCGCCGTCCCGGCGACGTCGACCTCGGGCGCGCTCCGCTGCCCGGAGTCCCGCCGGAGCACCGGGCGGTGCTGCGGGATCTTCTCCCACCGACCGCCGGCCCGACCGGCAGCCGGGCACGGCCCGGCCGGCCGCTCCAGGCGTACCAGCGGTTCGACGCCGTGTACGCCCTGCTGGAGCCGTACCTGTCGGCCGGCGGTCCCCTGGTGGTGGTGCTCGACGTCCCGCCCGCACACCCGCCGAGGCCGCTGGGACCCGAAGCCGTCGCCGATCCGGCCAGCGAGGCAGCGCGGGAGCCGGGTGCCGACGAGGCCGCGCCGGAGCGGGCCGACCCACCCGTTGTCGTACGTTCCCGTCCCGGCCGCCGTCGGACCGGCCGTCCGGCGCCGACCGTACTGACCAACCGGGAGCGGCAGGTCGCCGAGCTGGCCGGTGACGGACTCACCAATCGCGAGATCGCGGCGGCGCTCTTCGTCACCGAGAAGACGGTCGAGATGCACCTCACGCACGTCTTCGCCAAGCTCGACGTACGCAACCGGGTCGGCCTGGCCCGGCGGCTGCACGCGGCCGGACGGAGTGAGTGACCGCACCCCGGCGCGGTGACCGCCGGGCACACCGCTCACTCCGCCGGTCTCACCGACCCCCTCGTCCCGCCGGCCTCACCAGCCCATCGCGACAGCGGCGACGAGGCCGCGCTTGTGGGTGATGGAGACCGTCACCTGGGCGACGCCGACCCGCTCGGCGGCGGCGGTCGCCGCCCGGCGCAGGTCGACCTGCGGGGCGCCGCCGGGGCGGGACAGTACGGCGACGTCGCACGGTGCCACCCCCTCGAACAGTCCCGTGCCGAGTACCTTCAGCACGGCCTCCTTGGCGGCGAACCGACCCGCCAGGAACTCCCGCCGTCGCTCTCCGGACAGCCGGTCGGCGTGCGCCAGCTCGGCGTCGGCGAAGGCGTACCGGATGAACCAGGCCCGCCGGGTCAGCCGGTCCAGTTCGTCGACGGACATCAGGTCAATGCCGAGCCGCATGAGCCGCCTCGGCAGGCTCGGCCGCGGCCAGGAAATTGCCCTTCAGCACCCCGCGGAAGACGGACATCCGATGCAGGTTCGTGGTCCCTTCCATGATCTCGAAGGCCCGCACGTCACGGTAGATCTTCTCCAACCAGGGATGTTCGACCAACGCCGCCGGACCGAGCAGCCGCGCGGCGAGCAGCGTCGCCTCCTCGGCCAGCCGGGCGGCCTGTGCCTTGGCCGCGCCCAGCCGGTGGCTGTTCACCGCGCCCCGGTCGACGTCGGCGGCGCCCTGCTGGATGAGCCGGCGCACCGCGGCGAGCCGGTCCAGTACGTCGTCGAGGTGCAGCCGGTCGAAGCCGGTGAGGGCGGGGCGCTGCGCCTGGACGTAGTCGCAGACGGCCTGGGCACAGCCCAGCGCCATCGCCGCGATGGTGGGACGGGCCCGGTAGAGCACCTGGGTCGCGCCGTACAGGCCACGGCGGGTCCGACGCAGATGCACCCCGAGCAGGTTCTCCGCGGGTACCCGGACGCCGTCGAACCGGATCCGGCTGATCCGGGCGCCGCGCAGGCCGACGGTGGAGAGCAGCTCTCCGCTGAACCCGGGCGTGTCGGTGTCGACCAGTACGGCCTCGATGCCCAGCGGCCCGGGTGCCCGCCGGCAGAACACCACACCGAACTCGGCGCGGGCACCGTTGCCGATGTAGCACTTCTCGCCGTCGAGGATCCAGCCGTCACCGTCGGGCGCCGGGGTGAGGGTGGTGGTCAGTTCGGTGGCGGCGGATCCCTTGGCCGGCTCGGTGAGGCCGAAGAAGGTGTGCTGCGGCTGCGCGACGAGCCGGTGGTAGTACCGGTCGGCCTGTTCGGCGGTGCCGAGCACGTCGACGACGCCGCCGGAGAGCGCCGGGCCGGGGCTGGCCAGCCAGACGTTGGGGTCGCCGTAGGCGAGCCGTTCCCAGGCGACGCTCTGCCCCAGTACCGTCCGGAGCAGGCCCACCAGGTTCGCCGGCGCCTCGGGGCCGGGCCAGTACCGGGGTGGGATGGCGCAGAACCGGGAGAGTCGGACCCCGGGCCGGTCCAGGTGTTCCGCGATGACGTCCGGATCCCGGTCGAGCAACCGGCCCAGCTCGCGGAAGTCGGCGGAAACCTCGGCGCAGAACCCGTCCAGCTCGCAGAGGGAGTCGTCGAGCAGCTCAGGCATGGTGGTCCTCCGTCGGCCGGTCCGGCTGCGGTGCCCCGGGATGCAGGTAGAGGTTGCCGGTGACCTCCGCGAGGTAGAGCTCGCCGGCCGGGCCGTCGAGCAGGAACCCGGCGGCGCCGAAGAGGTACAGCACGGTGCGACCGATCCGGACCAGCCGCTGGTGCGTACGCCACCGGGCGGCGCCGTCACCGCAACGCCGTTGCGGCGGCATCGCCTCGTCCTCGCGCAACGCCATCGCGATGTCGGCGAGCTGCGCCTGGACGAGCTGCCGGGCCAGCAGCGAGGCCCCCTCCGAGGTGCGTTCGCCGAGGTGCTCCAGCGCCTGGTCGAACGCGCGACGCAGCACCGCCCGGTGCAGGTCGAGCAGTCCGGTGGCGAACCTCTCGGCGACGTCGTCCGGTACCGGGGGCGGCCGGTCAGCGCCGCCGGGCGGGGGAGTGACGGCGAGGCCGAACCGCTGCAACGGCGTCGGCTCCGCCGAGGGCAGCGCCGCCACCGAGGCGGCGACGTGCCCGGTCGGCGCCGGTACCGGCTCGTCCGGGCGGATGCTGCGGTGCAGGGCGTCCAGCGCGCGCGGATATTCGGTGACGCCGAGCTGGTGGGTCAGGGTGATGGTCACGGCGATCTCCTGGGGGTCGGTGCGGCGGGCCGCCGCCGCAGCACGGCGGCCTGGCTCTGGCCGGTACGCGGGTCGGTGTCGCAGAGCACCACCGACCGGTACGCGTCGCTCCACTCCTCGTGGTGGCGCGCGAGTTCGAGCCAGACGCCGGTGCAGTACGGTCCGGGTGCGGCGCGATGCACCGGCACAGCGGTCTCGGCCAGGTCGTCCGGATGCGTCCACGAACCGGCGACGAGCAGCGTCGAATCCGGCTCCAGGTCTGTCGTCACCGACCCGAGCAGGGCGCGCAGCGGCGTGCCCCGGGTCGCCATCCGGGTGCCGTGGAACTCGTACCGTCCGGTGTCGTCGAAGTAGAGCAGCGCCGCCGAGTTCGGCACCTTGTTCTCCTCGACGAACGGGTCGGGGTAGGCGTACGTGTTCTGCTCGCAGACGACCAGGGCCAGGCTGCGGCAGCGGCCGGAGCCGGCGAAGGCGTCGGCCACCCGCAGGGCGGTGTACGGCGCCCGCAGCCCCTGCTCGGAGACGGCGAAGCAGTGGCTGCCGCCGCCGAGCAGGTAGTTGACCCGCTGGGCCACGTGCTTGAGTGCGATCATGTCCGGCAGGCCGAACGCGAAGACGAGCAGGTCGGGGCTGGTCAGCCGGAACGGCAGCCGCCCGATGACACTCTCGGCCAGTTCGGTGAACCCGATGTTCGCGCCCTGCCGGAGCCGCTCCTCGTCGCGTTGGATGCCGAACCGGACGAGCAGGTCCCGTTCGAAGATCGCGCAGTCGGGATCCGGCCGGTACGGGATGCTGCCGGGTTCCAGCACCAGGGCGGCGGATGACAGTGACAGCGGCATGGGATCAGGGCTTGTCGTCGAGGTTGCCGGCCACGTACTCGGCGAGGGTCTCCAGCGAGGTGAAGTCGGACATCTCGAGGTTCTCCGGGTCGACCTCGATGCCGACGCTGTCCTCCAGGGCCATCAGCAGTTCGAGGATCGAGGTGGAGTCCAGGTGCAGGTCCTCGAAGAGCCGGGTCTCCTTCGGCATGCCGGAGACCGGACGCTGGAGTACCTCGCTCAGCGCCCGCTCGATGTCAGCGATGATCTTACTGTTCTCCATGGCTGGTCCCTTCGGGTGAGGCGGTGGCGGTGGTCACCGGCACGGGCAGACTGACCAGGCGTTGCGGCCGGAGCAGGTCCTCGACGGTGTCGCGGCTGCGGACGAGGTGCGCCGCGCCGTCGAGCAGGAGCACCTCGGCCGGATGGCCGTGGCTGAGGAAGAGCACCGGGGAGGCGCTGGGGCCGTACGCGCCGGAACGCTCCACCCCGAGCAGGTCGCCGGGGCGCACCTCGGGGAGCCGGACCTGCTTGCCGACCACGTCGCCGGGGGTGCAGAGCGGGCCGGTGACCGTGTAGACGTGTTCGGCCGGCTCGTCGGGGCGGCTCAGCGACCGGATCGGGAAGTTGCGCTTGACGAAGCTGCCGACGCCGACGGCGGCCATGTGGTGGTTGGTGCCGCCGTCGGCCACCACGAACCACTCGCCCTTGGAGCGCTTGACGTAGCGGGCCCGGGTCACGTACGTGCCGCACCAGCCGACCAGGTACCGGCCCAGCTCGGTGACGACCCTGCTCTCCGGGTGGCGCTCGCGGAACGCGGCCACCTCGTCGTTGACGCCGTCCACCGCGGCGTCGCCGTCCAGGTCGGTCTCGTTGTCGAAGTACGGCACGCCCCAGCCGCCGCCGATGTCCACCATCTCCAGCGGGATGTCGAGTGCCTTGGCGAGCGCCTCCGCCATGGTCAGCACCCCCCGGGTGTTGTGCCGTACCGTTGCCGCGTCGAGGATGCGGGTGCCGAGGTAGGCGTGGATCCCGCCGACGCGTACCCGGCGCAGTTCGCGCAGCGCGGCCGGACCGTCCCGCAGGATCTCCTCGTCGATGCCGAACTGGCGCGGCTTGCCACCCATCGCCAGCCGGGATCCGTGGGTGTCGAAGTCGGGGTTGACCCGCAGCACCACCCGCAGGCCGTCGGCCCCGTCCATCGCGTCGAGCGCCAGCACCTCGTCGAGCGACTCGCAGACCACCGCGTAGATGCCGCGCTCGCAACAGGCCCGCAGCTCCTCGGCGGACTTGCCGGGGCCGAGGAAGATCACGTCGGCGGGGTCGACCCCGGCCCGCTCGGCGGTGACCAGCTCGGCCAGCGAGGAGACCTCCAGACCCGCGCCGAGGGCGCCGAAGAGCGCACAGACGCTGAGGTTCGGGTTCGCCTTCGCGGAGTAGAAGATGTCCACGTCGGAGCGGAGCCGGCCGCGCAGCGTTTCGTACCGGCGGCGCAGCAGGTCGCCGTCGTAGACGTACACCGGGGTGCCGAACTTCTCCGCTATCTCGGCGTAGCGGTCGGTCGTCGCCGTTCCTGGCGATGCGGTGTCGGCCACTTCGGCGCTGGGTGCGGTCATCGGCTCTCCTCGGGTGCGGGTGCGGGGGCGGCGAGGCCGGCGAGGGCGGCCCGCGCGGCGTCGTCGAGGGCCGCCAAGCGCTCCTGGTCCGGAGCGACGAGCAGGGCGTAGAGCCGGCCGTCGAAGGGCGGTGGACGGTCGGCGTCGGCGTTGACCGTGCCGAAACAGGTCACGACGAACCGTTCGGGGCCGGTCCGGTCGAGTACCGGGGCGAGCGTGCGGGCGAGTTCGTCGAAGGGGACGGGCCCGGCCAGCCGCAGCGGGTAGTGCCGGGCGAGCGCCACGTGCCCGTCGGGCTGGTACCGCTCGGTCACCCCGCCCTGGTAGCTCGACATGTTCAGCCGGGCGTTGATCTCCAGCACCGGGTACAGCTCGCCCCCGGTGGCGATGACCGCGTCCACGCCGACGACCCCGACGTACCCGTCGGTGTGCAGCCGGGTCCCGACCACCTCGGCGGCGTGCGCCAACTCGGCGCGCTGCCGGGGGGTGAGCGCGACCGGCATCAGGTGTCCCTTGTGTACGCCGTTCTCGGTGATCGCCCGCTTGACGAAGTCGAGGGTGACCCGGCCGTCGCCGGCGACCGTGAGCTGGTAGTTGAGGTCGTGGCTCTTGTCCAGCCATTCCTCCACGACCACGTGCAGCCGGTCGTCGCCGGTACGTTCGGCCCGCCGGTCGACCATCCGCAGCAGCCGGTCGGCCGTCTCCGGGCGGTCGAGCAGCAGGAGTCCCTTGCCGGAAACTCCGTAGGCGTCCTTCACCACGAACCGGGTGCCGTCGGCGAGCGCCGCCCGGCGCCGGCGCAGCACCGCGGCGAACTCCTCGCGGCTCTCGCAGCAGTCGCCCGGCACGGTCCGCAACCCGGCGGCCGAGGCCAGCCGGCGGGAGTAGATCTTGCTGTTGACCCGGGCGAAGGTGGCCGCGTCGGGTACCGCGAGCGGCAGTCCGCACCGGTCGGCGAGCTTCTGCTCCAGCACGGTGGTGCCCATCGGCAGCAGTCGCGCCCCGGCGGCGCCGAGCGCGTGCAGCCGGCCGAGCAGTTGTGGGGAGTCGAGGACGTCCTCGGTGGTCGACCGGTCGGCCCGGACGTTCTCCGGCACGAGTACGGTCGGCACCGGCAGTCCCAGCCCGGTCAGGTACTCCCGGTATCCGGGGTCGAGCGGGTGCTTGAGCACCAGTACGTCGTCCGCACCGGCCAGCAGGACGCCGTGTTCCTCCATCCGCGCCACCACCGAGGTCGGGGCGGCGAACCGCGGCGCGGGAAGTCCGACGTGTCCCTCGGCCCACCAGTTCTCGGCCTCGAAGTTGCAGAGCAGGACCAGCCGCCCGGTGGGCGCGCCGAGCAGATTCGTCTTGAGCGTACGCAGATAGCTCGTGTCCATCGCCCGCCTCCGTCAGTACTCGATGACCATGGCGGCGTACGTGGCGCCGACCCCGACCGAGGTCAGCAGGTAGTGCTGCCCCGGAATCAGCAGATCGCGGTCGCGCATCGTCGCCAGGTTGATGAACGGATCGGAACAGTAGGTGTGGCTGTAACTCGCGATGTTGTCGAGAAAGACGCGACTCCGGTCGAGCCCGACCTTCGCGCACAGCCGCAGCCACAGTGTCCGGTTTACGTTGTGCGGGACCACCATCGCGATGTCGGAGATATCCAACCCGGCCCGGCGCAACGCCTCCTGCATCATTTCCCACAGGTGGACGTTGTAGGTGTCGTCGAATTCCCGCTGCCGCTCGACCGTCATCCGGAACCCGTCGGCGAACTCGCCGGCGGTGTGTGCGGCGTAGGAGAGGATCCGGCTGCCGGTGCCGTCGACGCCGAGCAGGCACGCCGCCGACCCCTCCCCGGTCACCGAGACGTTGAGCATGTACCGCACCAGGCCGGTGAACGGCTTCTCTCCGGTGACCACCAGCGCCTGCGCGGTCGGGTCGCCCTCGGCCCGGAGCAGCTCGCTGGCGACGTCCAGTGCGGCCAGGTTGCTGGCGCACATCTGGTGGGTGACGGCGAAGGCGTCCGCGTCGACCAGTCCCAGCCGCTCGCGCAGCCGGTCGGCCGCGAAGACGAACGACGGCGTGAGGTCGGGGAACGTGTGCGCGTAGATCAGGTACCGGATGCGACCCGGGTCGGGCACCGAGCGGAGGACCTTCTCGGCCGGGGCGGCGAGGAGGTCGAAGAGGTCCAGGTCGGGGTCGAGGTGTATCCGGTCGAGTCCGCGAATGCGCCGGAACATGCGCGCCTGATGTCGGTTCAGCCCATTCGCCTCGGCGATCTCCTCGACGGCCCAGGACCGTTCCGGCGCGTACGCCTCGACACGCAACAGGCTCGTGACGGGCTTGGCCACCGTTTTTTCCGGGTGAGCGGCCACCGATTCCTCCCAGTGAGCGGTACGCCGGCGCGGCACTGTCGTGGCAGCCGACGGCGCGCGGCGATGCCAGATTATGCGCGGCGCAGGTTCGGGGGAACTGGGGAATCCCCCAGGATCTCGACACCCTTCAATGTTTTTGAAAAGGCTCGGGTTTCCCCGATTGTCATCGGCCGAGCAATTCGCCTAGCGTGTTCGGCAGCCGGCGAGCCACCCACCCGCTCGACATGTGCCGACGGCCCGGCGAATCGACGCGCCGGTCGGGTAGCCGCCGCCACTTCCGGTTTCCCTGAGGAGACGGCAATGGGAATAAAGCCTATAGACCTCTTTCCGCCTCCGGTCGTCGGTCCTCGGACGTCCACTGTCGAGCTGGTCCGGGTGGAACGGCGGTACGCGAAGGTCGTCGGCGGCCGGGGTGGCGACGGTCCGCTCACCCTCGGGCACCTCGGCATGCTGAAGTGGATCACCCAGGAGAAGCCGTACGGCCGGTGGGCGGCGGCGCCGCTGGAAGTCCCCCCTGGCGCGGGCGTCGACGACGTGGTGGCCGCGCTCGGCGTGCTGGTGGCCCGGCACGAGGGGCTGCGTACCCTCTTTCCCGGCCAGGGCGGACAGGTGCAGCGGGTGCTGGCGCACTGCGAGCTGCCGGTGGACGTGTACGAACACGCCGAGGCGGACCGCCCGGCGCTGGTCGAGGAACTCTTCCACCGGCTCCGGGACGCGGAGTTCGACCTCGCGGAGGAGTTGCCGCTGCGCGCCGCTGTCGCCGTACGCGACGGCCTGCTCACCGCCGCGGCCGTGGTCTACTCGCACGTCGTCGTCGACCTGATGAGTGCGGAACTGCTCGGCCGGGAGTTCACCGCACTCGCCGCCGATCCCGCCGGTCGACACCCCGGACTCCCGGCGCACCAGCCCCTGGACCAGGCGGCGTACGAGCGGTCACCGGCCGGGCGACGCCGGCTCGACACCGCCCTCGCGTACTGGGAACGGCACCTGCGGCGGCTCCCGCAGTGCACCTGGGCGGCACCGCGATCGACGGCGCCACCCGGCGGCGCCGTCTCCGGCTGGCTCTGGTCCCGCGCCGGGGCGCTGGCCCTGCCGAACATCACCGCCCGGGTGGGGGCGAGCGAGTCGATGGCGGTGCTCACGGCGATCTGCGCGGTGCTGGCCCGACGCACCGGCCACCGGAGTTTCCCGCTGCCGACCCTGGCCAGCAACCGGATCGAGCGTCGGCTCCGGGAGTACATCGGACCGCTGGCCGCGGACAGCCTGGTGCCGATCGACGTCGACGCCGACAGCTACGACGAGCAGCTGCGGCGGGTGGGCGGCGCGGTGCTGCGGGCCGGGAGACAGGCGTTGGTCGACGACGTCGCGCGGGTCCGGATGATCGATCGGATCCACCATGACCGGGGCAACTGGTACGGCCGGGACACCACCTTCAACGACGCCAGCACGTTCAACGACACCGAGGCGGCAACCGATCCGACCGAGGCGCCAGCCGCACCGGCCGGAGCCGACTCGACCGGAGCCGCACCGACGGTAGCCGATCCGGCCGGAGCCGGCCCGACGGCCGCCGGGGACGCCCGGCAGGCGCTCGGCGAGAGCCGGATCTGGTGGCAGGACTGGCCGCCCATCTCGCCGCTGTTGGCGTTCCGGCTGATGCAGAAGCGCGGTGAACTGGTGCTCGGCATCATTAGCCACGACCGGAACCGGATACCGGCGGAGGAGATCGACCGCCTGCTGCGCGGCGTGGAGCGCGTGCTGGTGGCGGCAGCGGACGGCGACTTCCCGATGTCCCGGATCGGCGAGCTGAGCGGCGTCGAACCGATGGAGCGCGGCGACGGGTGGCGACTCGTCGACTCCTCCTGGGTCGAGCTGGCCGAGGCACAGCGACTCCTGGACGAGGCGCTGGACGCGCCGGTCCGGCGGGTCTTCGCGGTCCCGGACGGCGACGGTTACCGGCTGGTGGCGTACCTGGTCGGCGGCTCGGCCCGGACGCCACGGGAGGCGCACGCCGCCTGCGTGGCCGCGATGCCGGGCCGCCGCACCGCCATGACGCCGCAGCGGTACGTGATCTGCGCCGAGCCGCCGGCCGACCCGGCCGATCCGGCGGCCTGGGCCCGGCAACGCGTGCTGGCCGACGGCGACGGCCGGATGGACCGGTGAGCGGCCGGACCGTCGGGCCCGGCGCCCAGGGCGACGACCCGGCCATCGCCGTGACCGACCTGCGCAAGTCGTACCGGGGACGGCCGGCGGTGGCCGGCATCGACCTGACGATCTCCCGGGGCGAGGTGTTCGCCCTGCTCGGACCGAACGGTGCCGGCAAGACCACCACGGTGGAGATCCTGGAGGGACACCGCCGACGGGACGCCGGCCAGGTGCGGGTGCTCGGCGTCGACCCGGCGCTCGGCCGGGCGGACTGGAAGGCCCGGATCGGCATCGTGTTGCAGCGCTCCGACGACCTGACCCAGGGCGGTGCGCTCACCGTACGGGACTGGACGCGGGCGATCGCCGCCTGCTTCCCGAACTCCCGGGACCCGGACGAGGTGATCGAGCTGGTCGGGCTGACCGACCGGCGCGACGCCCGCGCGGCGTACCTCTCCGGGGGCCAGCGCCGCCGGCTCGACGTCGCGCTCGGCATCGTGGGCCGGCCGGAACTGCTCTTCCTGGACGAGCCGACGACCGGGTTCGACCCCGAGGCACGCCGCCGGTTCTGGGACCTGATCGCCGACCTCGCCCGTGCCGGCACGACGATCCTGCTCACCACCCACTACCTGGAGGAGGCGGAGCATCTCGCCGACCGGATCGCCGTGATCGTCGACGGCCGGGTCGTGGAGATCGGCCCACCGCAGACCCTCGGCGGGCGGGCCACCGCCCCCGCCACGGTCCGCTGGCTCACCCCCGACGGGCCCCGCAGCGTCCGCACCGGTACCCCGGCGAAGCTGGTCGCCGAGCTGGCCACCGAGTACGGCCCGGAGGTGCCGGGGCTGGCGGTCGAGCGGCCCACCCTGGAGGAGACCTACCTGCGGATGATCGGAGAGCCGGCGTGAGCGCCCCCGGACTCCCCGCCCGGCTGCCGGCGGTCCTGGCGGTCACCCGGGCCCGGGTACGGGTCGAGTTCCTGGTCTTCATCCGGGAACGCATCTCGGTGGTCTTCACCTTCTTCTTCCCGGTACTGCTGCTGATCGTGATCGGCGCGATCTTCCACGGGCAGCGGTTGCCGGGCGACGTCGACCTCGCGCAGTACTTCGTCGCGGGCATGATCGGGGCCGGCCTCTTCGGCGTCAGCTTCCAGAACGTCGCCATCGCGATCCCGATCGAGCGGGACATCGGCACGCTGAAACGGCTCGCCGGCACGCCGATGCCGAGGTCGGCGTACTTCCTCGGCAAGATGGCGATGGTCGCGTTCGTCGCGCTGGCCCAGAACGTACTGCTGCTCGGCATCGGCTCGGCCTTCTTCGGCCTGCGACTGCCGGACACCGCCGACCGGTGGCTGACCTATCTGTGGGTCATCGTGCTCGGCATCGCCTCGTGCACCCTGCTGGGGATCGCGGCCAGCGGTTTCGTCCGCAACGGCCGTACCGCTCCGGCGGTGATGTCACCGATCGCGATCGTGCTCCAGTTCATCTCCGGCGTCTACTTCGTCTTCGCCACCATGCCGACCTGGATGCAGACGGTGGCCGCCATCTTCCCGCTCAAGTGGATCGCCCAGGGGATGCGGTCGGTGTTCCTGCCCGACGGCTACCAGAGCCAGGAGCCGGCCGGGAGCTGGGAACTCGACCGGGTGGCCCTGGTCCTCGCCGCCTGGTGCGTACTCGGCTTCCTGGTCGCCGTACGCACCTTCCGCTGGCGCGGCCGGACCGACGACTGAAGGGAGGGAACCGATGGAGGCTGCGGAACGTCCCCGGGTGGTTCTCGGTTACAGCGGGCTGCACGGCTCCGCCGAGCTGAAGGCGGCGAGTTTCGCCGGGCTGGACGAGCGCGAGGCGCGGCTGTTCCAGGGGCTGGACTCGGCGGCGGCACTGGTCGTCGACGGTGCGCTGGTCGCGGCGGTCCAGCAGGAGCGGTACTCCGGCCGCAAGTTCGACCACGCCTTCCCGGTCGACGCCATGCGGTCCTGCCTCCGCCTGGCCGGTCTGGACTTCTCCGACGTCGACGCTGTCGCGCACAACTTCGACCACACCAGGTTCGAAATCTTCGCCCAGGGCGAGCCGTACGCGCTGCGCCGCTACACCGAGGTGCTGGCGCCGCAGCGGCAGACCGAGCTGCTGCGCCGGTTCGTGCCGGAGCTGTCCGGGCACCGGGTGCGGCCGGTGCCGCACCATCAGGCGCACGCGCTGACCGCGGCCATCCCGGCCGGCTTCGACGAGGCGCTGGTGGTGGTGCTGGACGGGATGGGCGAACTGCACGCGGTCAGCGTCTACGCCTGGCGGGGCGGGGCGCTGCACCGGCTGGCCACCCTCGACTACCGCAGCAGCCTGGGACTCTTCTACGCCCTGGTCACCATGTTCACCGGGTACTGGCCGAACAGCGACGAGTACAAGGTGATGGCGCTGGCCGCGCTCGGCGATCCGGAACGGTACCGGTCGGCGATGGCCGAGGCGGTCACCCTCGGCCCGGACGGGCGGTTCGACGTGCCGGTGCTGCGGCACAATCGCGACCCGCGCAGCCGGGAGACCTTCGCCGGGTCCCGCGCCTGGCTCGCCGGTCGCGTCTGCCCGGAACGCGGACCGGGTGAGGTGCTGAGCCAGTCGCACATCGACCTCGCCACCGCCGCGCAGGAGCGGTTGGAGCAGGCGATCTTCCACCTCGTCGGCCACTGGGTCCGGCGGACCGGCCTGCGCCGGGTCGCCTTCGCCGGCGGCGTGGCGCTGAACTGCGCCGCGATCGGCAAGCTCGGGTACTCCGGACTGGTCGACGCGATCTACGTGCAGCCGGCCGCCGGTGACGAGGGCACCGCGGTCGGTGCCGCGCTCGCGGTGGCCGCCCCGGCCGCCGAGGTGGTCGACTACCCGGCGATGACCTACCTCGGCCCCGAGGTGACCGAGGACGGCCCGCCGGCCGACCAGCCGTACTGGTCCGTCCGGGTCGGGCCGGGGGTCGCCGAGCAGGTGGTGGCGCGGCTGCTCACCAAGGGTCACATCGTCGGCTGGGCCCAGGGCCGGCTGGAGTTCGGCCCCCGCGCGCTGGGCAACCGCAGCATCCTGGCCGACCCGCGCGACCGGGGCGCCCGGGAGCGGGTCAACGCCGCGGTCAAGTTCCGGGAGGAGTTCCGGCCGCTGGCCCCGGCGGTGAAGGCGGAGTCCGCCAGCCGGTTCTTCGCCGTGCCGGCCGGGACCAACCTGCGGCACATGACCGTCGCGGTGGCGGTGCACCCGCACGCCCGACCGGTCATCCCCGCCGTGGTGCACGACGACGGTACCGCCCGGGTGCAGGCCGTGTTCGCGGCGGAGAACCCCCGGTTCTGGCGCATCCTCGACGAGTTCGAACGGCTCTGCGGCGTTCCGGTGCTGATGAACACCTCATTGAACGTCAAGGGCCAGCCGACCGCGCGGGCCGGGGCCGAGGCGTTCCGCACGTTCGCCTCGTCCGGCCTGGACCTGGTGGTCATCGCCGACCGGCTGTACGCGAAGCCGTCGGCGGTCGGTGACGCCGCCGAGGCGCTCGCCGCCGTCACCGGGGCGGTCTCGGTCTGACCGCGGCGCCGCCCCGCCGGTCGTCGTCCGCCTCGGCGGAGCGGAGCCAGCGGGTGGCCTGCTGGACGACGGCGGCGGGCACCTCGTGGTTGCCGTCGAACTCCTGATAGGTCACGGTGTAGCCGAGGGCCTCCAGCCGGGGTACCACCCGGCGGCTGCACCGGTCGACGGGCAGGACCCGGTCGGCGGTTCCGTGTGACACGAAGACGCGGGGCTTTCCGTGCGTCACGAGCGGCGCGGCGAAGCCCGGGGAGAACGCGAGGACGGCGTCGAAGAGGTCCCCGTTGGTCAACCCGAGCGACAGGGCGTACGACGCGCCGTCGGAGAAGCCTCCGATCGTGAGCCGGTCGACCGGGTGGGAGTCGAGGACATGGTCGAGTATCCGGTCGATCATGCGTACGTCGGGTCCGAAACCGTCGATGATCAGATCCCAGGAGCTGGACGTCGACTTCGGTGCCACCAGGAGGAGGCGGTGCTCGTCCGCGACGGGCAGGAGCAGGTCGAGGGCCTGTCGGGGTGAACCGCCGGCACCGTGCAGCAGGAGTACCAGGTGCTGGGGGCGCTGGTCGGCGGGTGCGGGCGCGTAACTGAGGGCCAGCAGTTCCCCGGTCGGCGTCTCCTGGCGCAGCAACCCGCTCCGCGCGTCGGCGGGGGTCACCGGTGGACGGGGGCGGACGGACAGCCGCCCGTGCCGGGAGTTCTCCTCGGGTTGGACGTGGGGGAGGGCCGGCTCGCTCATGCGGCACCCTTCCTTCCCATCCAGCCGCCCCGCCCGGACCGACGGTGCGGGGCCGGGCCGTGCCGGGCAGTTACCCGTACCGGGTGCGGGCAAACGAGTCGGTGCCGGGGGCCGGCGTGCCAGTCGTACTTTGGGCCGATCTGTAAGCGCACCAGCGTTCGTACGATGGTCCCGTGCACCCCCGCCTGCGCGCCGTGCTGGCCGAGCCGCCTGCCCCACACGCCCCGGCCCGGGTGTGGCGCGACTGGGCGCTGCTCGCCGCCTTCGCACCGGCGATCGTGCTGGAGGGGCTCCTCCGGCCCGACCTGCCGTGGCGGGTGGGCTGCGTCGTCGTCGCGCTCGCGCTGCTCTCCACCCTGCTGTGGCGGCGTACCCGGCCGCTCGCCACGGTGGCGATCGCGTTCGGCTGCACGACGGTCGCCCCGCTGGTACTGCCGGGCGACGCCTGCGACATGTACGCGGCGAGCTTCCTGATCCTGCTCTGCTACGCGCTGTTCCGCTGGGGCTCCGGCCGGGACGTCGTGCTCGGTTCGGTGTTCGTGGCGGCCAAGGTGGCCGTCACCGGACTGACCGGCTCGATCACCGGCGGCGAGGTGGTCGCCGGCTTCGCGGTGCTGTTCGCCGCCGCCGCCCTGGGGGTCGCGGTCCGGTTCCGCGCCGCCGCCCGGCTGCGGGAGTTCGACCGGGTCAAGCTGCTGGAGCGGGAGCGGCTCGCCCGCGACCTGCACGACACCGTGGCCCACCACGTCTCGGCGATGGCGATCCGCGCCCAGGCCGGCATCGCCGCCTCGGCCAGCCAGCCGGGCGCCGCTGTCGAGGCGCTCCGGGTGATCGAGGCCGAGGCGTCCCGCGCGCTCGCCGAGATGCGCGCGATGGTCCGGGTGCTGCGCCGGGACCAGCCCGCCGACCTGGCGCCCAGCCCCCGGGTCGCCGACATCGAGGGGCTCGCCGGCCGGTTCCGTGCCGGGCCCGCCGTCGACGTGCAGATCCGTGGCGACGTCGACGACCTCCCGCCGACGGTCGGCTCCGCGCTCTTCCGCCTCGCCCAGGAGTCGGTCACCAACGCCCGGCGGCACGCCCGGCACGCCAGCCGGATCGAGGTCACCGTCGCGGCCGACGACACCTCGGTACGCCTGCGGGTCAGCGACGACGGCGAGCCCGGCGCCGCCCGCCCGGCCGGCTCGCCCGGGTTCGGCCTGGTGGGCATGATGGAACGGGCCGGCCTGCTCGGCGGCACCTGCGAGGCCGGCCCCAACCCCGACCGTGGCTGGACCGTGACAGCGGTGCTCCCGCGCGCGGGGGTTGGTTCGTGACGGTGCGGGTGCTGGTCGCGGACGACCAGGAGATCGTCCGGACCGGCCTCACCATGATCCTGGACGCGCAGCCCGGCATCGAGGTGGTCGGCGAGGCCGGGGACGGCCGCCGGGCGGTCGAACTCGCCCGGCGGCTCCGCCCCGACGTGTGCCTCTTCGACATCCGGATGCCCGGCATGGACGGCATCGAGGCCACCCGGGCGCTCGCCGGCCCGTCGGTCGCGGAGCCGCTCGCGGTGGTCGTCATCACCACCTTCGATCTCGACGACTACGTGTACGCGGCGCTGCGCGCCGGTGCCCGGGGCTTCCTGCTCAAGGAGGCCGGCCCCGCCCTGCTGGCCCAGGCCGTGCACGCGGCTGCCAACGGGGACGCGCTGATCGCGCCGAACGTCACCACGCGGCTGCTGAAGGCGTTCGCCGACGCGGGCCCGGCCGCGCCGCCGAAGCAGCCGGTCGAGGCGCTCACCGACCGGGAGGAGCAGGTACTCGTCGCGGTCGCGCGGGGGCGTACCAACCGGGAGATCGCCGACGAGCTCTACATCACGCTGAGCACCGTCAAGTCGCACGTGACCAGCCTGATGACGAAGCTCGGGGTGCGTAACCGGGTCGAGATCGCGATGTGGGCGTACGAGACCCGCCGGCACCGGGTTCGATGACGGCTGCCGCCGAAGGTACGACGACCCCGTACGACCATGGGCCGGCCCGATCGCGGCCCTTGTGCCGATGAGCCGGGGCGGGTGCGGCGGCCACCATCGACGGCATGACGAGACGCGAGTGGCGGCTGCCGGCCGCGCTGATCCTGCTGGGCCTGATCCCGATGATCGCCGGTGCGGCGCGGGTGACCGAACTGGGCCTCGGCCCGGAGGTCACCCCGGCGAACGCCCGCTTCGTCGCCGAGCCGCTGCCGGTGGTGCTGCACGTCGTCGGTGCGGTGGTCTACACGATCCTCGGCGCCTTCCAGTTCGTACCCGGGCTGCGTCGCCGCCGCTGGCACCGGGTCGCCGGCCGGACAGTCGTCCCCTGTGGACTCGTGGTCGCCCTCTCCGGGCTGTGGATGACGTTCGGGTACGACCTGCCGGCCCATGACAACGACCTGCTCGCCGGCCTGCGGCTGCTCTTCGGCTCGGCGATGGCCGCCTCGATCCTGCTCGGCCTCGCCGCCGTGCTGCGCCGCGACTTCGCCCGGCACCGTGCCTGGATGACGCGCGGCTACGCGATCGGCCTCGGCGCGGGCACGCAGGCGTTCACCCACGCGCCGTACGTGGCGGTGACCGGCGAACAGCCCGACGGGAACGTACGCGCCGCGCTGGTGCTGGCCGGTTGGCTGATCAACCTCGCCGTGGCCGAGTGGTACCTGCGCCGCCCGGCCCGTACCGCGCGTCGGCCGCGTGTCGCCACCGGATGAGCTGCTCCTGCGGCGTCGACGGTTCAGTCGCGGGCGGTGTCGGCCGTGCGGTTCAGTCGCGGGCGGTGTCGGCGGCGGCGAGGCGGCGGCCGGGACCGGGCCGGTCCGGCCCGGATCGGGGCGGTGTGCCCGGCGAGATGACCCGCAGTTGGAGCATTGCCGCGAAGCGGGCCTCCGGATCGGTCAGGTCGATGCCGCCGACCTCGGCGAGTCGTCGCAGCCGGTAGCGGAACGTGTTCGGGTGGACGTACATCGCGGCCGCTGCGGCGATCACGTCGCCGAACGCGTCCAGCCAGGCCCGGAGCGTCTCGACGAGGTTCGTGTGGTGCTCCTCGTCGTAGGCGAACAGCCGCGCGACCGGTCCGGTGAGCCGGTCGCCCCGGGCCGCTACCAGGTCGTGCAGTTCCAGGACGAGCGCCTGGACCTGCACGTCGGCCAGCCGGGCCACCCGGTGGCCGGCTCCGGCACGCAGTACCCGCAGCGTCCGGTCGGCGCTGGCCCGCGCGGCGGCCATCCCGGCGGCGTCCTGCGCGACCTGACCGACGCCGATCACGGCGTGCACCCGGTCACCGACCCGGTCGAGGAAGTCACCGGCGATCCGCACCGCCCACTGCTCCCCGTCGTCGCGGGAGATCGGCACAAGCCCGTACGCGACGTCGCCGACCAGCGCCGCCGCGCAGCGCGGGTGGACCGCGCTCAGGTGCATCGCCAGCGCGTCGCTGGTCCGCTGGCGTTCGGTCGCCAGGGAGGCGTCGTCGCCGACGGACCGCTCCGGGGAGGTGGCGATGACCGCGAGGCCGAGCACCACGACCGGCTGGCCGGCCAGGCCGAGCCGGCTGAGCGCCTCGCCGGCACCGGCCCCGCCCTCCAGCGCGGTCGCCAGCAGGTCGGCGCGGAGCCGGCGCTGGACGTCCGCCCCGGCCCTGATCCGCAGCATGTGCAGGGCGACCAGTTTGCTGGCGTCGCGCAGCGCCTGGGTCCGCTCGGCGCTGAGCGGCTCCCGGACCGCGGCCCAGATCGAGCCGAGGACCTCGTCCCCGGCGTGCACCGCTACGGCGACCCGGGGCACCGAGAACCCGTCCATCCCGGACGGTGGCGGCTCCACCCACAGCGGCGTACTGCTGCGGTAGAGGTCCCGGAAGACGCCCCGGTCGAGCAGGAGCCGGGAGTACCGCTGGGGGACCTGGCGGCCGAGGATGGTCTCCACCCGCGACGGGTCGGCCTCGTCCTGCCGGCCGGAGAAGGCGAGTACCCGGGAGCCGCGGTCCTCGATGGTGACGGGCGCGTCGATGAGTGCGGCGATCGCGTTGGCCAGCGTGAAGAGGTCACCGGAGGGTACCCCGCCGATCGTCTCCGGCCCGGCGTCGCCGACGTCGCCCTCGGCGAGCACGGCGCGGACCAGCGCGGCGAGCTGTGCCCAGGAGGCGCCCCGGGTCAGCCCGAGCAGGGCCACCCCGGACTCCTCGACCGCCCCGGCCAGCCCGGCGGTGACCTCGACCGGGAGCCGGACGACGAGGCCGGTGGCCCGGTGCCGGCCGAGCGAGCGGAGCAGGGCGGCGATCTCGTCCGGTCCGCGCAGCCCGACGCCGAGCACGAGGGCGTGGTGCGGCAGGAGCGGCTCCTCCACCGGGTCGTGGATCGCCACGCCGCCGATGTCGGCGCTCCGGTCCGGGGCGCCGTGCACCGACTCCAGCACGGTGAACCCCAGGTCGTCGAGGACCCGGCCGAGGGTCGCGTGCGGGCGCAGGTTCACCGGGAGCACCGCCCGAAACTGAGGAGAGTTCAGCCAGCCTGGTTCGTCGGAACATACGATGTTCGTCACAGCTTAGGGTGCGGAGGCGCCGGAAGCTCAGCGTCGCAGCCACCGGGATTCGGTGGTGACCGCCGCCAGCTCGTCCGGCAGCGGCTCGACGCCGATTCCCGGGCCGGCCGGCACCGCCAGGTGGCCGCCGTCGAGCACGAACGGGTCGGTGATGTCCGTCCGGTAGTAGCGGTCCGACGCCGACGTGTCGCCCGGCAGGGTGAATCCGGGCAGCGCCGCCAGCGCGACGTTCGCGGCCCGGCCGAGGCCCGACTCCAGCATCCCGCCACACCACACGGGTACGCCGTGCGCGACGCAGACGTCGTGTACCCGCCGTGCTTCCAGGTAGCCACCGACCCGACCCGGCTTGACGTTCACGATCGCGCAGGCGCCCAACCGGATGGCCGCGGCGGCGGCCCGCGCCGAGGTGATCGACTCGTCCAGGCAGATCGGCGTGCGGACCGTCTTCGCCAGCTCGGCGTGGCCAAGCACGTCCTCCTCGTCGAGCGGCTGCTCGATCAGCAGCAGCTCGAACGGGTCGAGCGCGGCCAGCCGCCGCGCGTCGGCGACGGTGTACGCGGTGTTCGCGTCGACCTGGAGCAGCACGTCGTCGCCGAAGCGTTCGCGTACGGCCCGGACCGGTTCGACGTCCCAGCCGGGTTGGATCTTCAGTTTGATCCGCAGGTAGCCGGCGTCGAGGTAGCCGCCCACGGTGTCGAGCAACTCGCCGATCGAGCCGGTGATCCCGACCGAGACGCCGCAGGGCACCCGGTCGCGTACGGCGCCGAGTTCCCGGGCGAGCGGCCGGCCCAGGGCGCGCAGTTCGGCGTCGAGTACGGCGGTTTCCAGCGCCGCCTTCGCCATCCGGTGCCCCTTGAATCCGGCGAGTGCCGGTGCCACCGAGGCGGCGTCCAGAGTGTCCCGGGCGGCCAGGGCCGGCACCAGAAACCGGCTCAGTACGTCCACGGCCCCGTCGACGTACTCGGCGGAGTAGCGCGGGTCGGTCATCGCCACGCACTCGCCCCACCCCTCGGCCTGGTCGGTGACCGCGCGGACCAGCACGATGTCGCGGGCGGTCTGGGTGCCGAACGAGGTCCGGAACGGTGACACCAGCGGCATCGTGATCCGGCGCAGCTCGACTCCGACGAGTTTCATCCGGCGTTCCTTCCGACGATGTACCAGCCGGCCCGGTCGAAGCCGGTCACCCGGGCGCCGCCGGCCAGCAGCGGTACGAGGGCCTCCCGCAGCGCGGTGCGCCACCGCCGGGCCAGGTCGGGCGCGGCCGACCGCAGCGCGGCGATGTCCGGCGGTACGGCCACCAGCACGGTGTCGCCGTCCAGGGTTCCCGGCGCCGGGGACCCGTCGGCGGTGCGCCCGAGCCCGACCACCGCGCCGCCGGCCCGCTCGGCCCGTACGTCGCCGGCCCGGTGCCGTCCCTCGCACGCCGTCGCGACCCTGGGGTCGCGCAACTCCCAGCGGATGAGCAGCCGGTCGGTGGCGTCGCCGGCGTTGATCTCGTCGTCCATCTCGCCGTAGAAGTCCGGCAGGTACTCGACGGCGGTGGCGGCCAGCTTCACCAGGTTGAAGTAGGCGTTGCGGGCGACCAGCGGGTCGAAGGTCCACTCGACGGCGGAGCCGCCCCGGGCCAGCACCCAGGCGCGCTGGTGCAGCTTGAGGGCGTACCCGACGCGGCGGCCCAGGGCGGCGGCGGAGACCCCGGCGATGTGGCTGTGCAGCTCGGCCCCGGCCGGGGCGCCGGAGAAGCCGACGCAGGCGCCGACCAGCTCGACCCCGTCGTAGGCGCCGGCGACGTAGCCGCCCGACTTGCTCAGCGCGCGCAGCAGCTTGGTGGTCACCAGCGGATTGCGCGGGTCGGGTCCCCAGATGCCGTCGTAGAGCCGGCGTACCGCGGCGAAGCCGTCGACGTCGGTCAGCTCCCGGATCTCGACCCCGGCCGCCTTCGCCGCCCGGGCCACGGCCGCCTCGGCGGCGTGGATGTCGCTCATCTCGGCGTTCCCCTCCCCGGCAGCGGCCGGCGCGTCGGGGCGACCGGGTGCACGTCAGCCCACCTTCGGGGTGGCGCGGGCACCGAAGTGCAGGTACCGCTCGCCGGACGGCAGCTGGTAGAAGATCACCGGTACCCAGGTCCGGGTCTCCGGTTCGCGGACCGCGAAGAGGTCCTCGGCGACCGGCACCATCGGGTACTCGTGGGTGGGCTCGGGCACCAGCTCGGCCAGTGGACCGGTGACCGTGGTACGCAGGGTCGGGCCGCCGTCGCCGTCGAGTACTGCCATCCGGACGCCGGCCCGCTCGTACTCGCCGACGTGCCGGCCGAGGTCGGCGGTGACCGGGTGCCGCGGCGGCGCGAGCGAGTGCGGTACCGCGACCTCGGCGAGTTCGGCGAAGATCTCCCGGTACAGCTCCTCGTACAGGTCGCGGGCGTGCCCGCCGTTGGTGAGCAGGGTGACCGCCAGTCCCTCGTCCGGCAGCAGCCGCAGGAAGGCGGACTGTCCGATCGTGTTGCCGTCGTGCCCGACGAGCCGGTGCCCGTCCCAGCCGAAGCGGATCCAGCCGAGACCCCACGAGTCGCCGAGGGTGTGCGTGTCGGGCAGCTCGGCCTCGCAGGCGGTCATCGCGGCGGCGCTCTCCGCACCGAGTAGCCGGGTCCCGTCCGGCGCCAGCCCACCGGTGAGATGCATCCGGGCGAAGCCGAGGACGTCGGCGGCGGTGGAGGTGATCAGCCCGGCCGGCCCCAGGGAGCGGGGCAGTCCCCAGACCGGCGCGCGGGCCGGCTCGGCCTGCCCGGCCGAGACGTGTCCGACCGCGGCGCGGTGCAGCAGCGCCTCCTCCGGCAGCGTTCCGGTGCGCCGCAGCCCGAGCGGGGTCGAGATCCGGTCCCGGAGCGCGGCGTCCCAGGTGCCGCCGGTGAGCTTCTCGATCACCCGGCCGGTGAGCACGAAACCGGCGTTGCAGTAGGACCAGGTGGCGCCGAGCGGGTGGTTCTGGGCCACCTCGCCGAGCAGTGCGACGTACTTCTCCAGGCAGTCGTCGCCGCGACCGGTGTCGGTGAAGACGTCGCCGTCGATGCCGCTGGTGTGCGCGAGCAGGTGCCGCATGGTCACCCGCTTGGTCACCTCCGGATCGGCCAGCCGCAGCTCCGGCAGGACGGTGGCGACCGGTGCGTCGAGATCCAGCCGGCCCTCGTCCACCAGTTGCATCACGATGGTCGCCGTCCACACCTTGGAGATCGAGCCGATCTGGAAGACCGAGTCGGTGGTCACCTCGACCCCGGTCTCCACGTTGAGCACCCCGTACGCCGCCTCGACCAGTTCGTCCGGGCGGTCCTGGCCCAGCCGCAGGATCCCGAGTACGGCACCGGGGACGCGGTGCCGCCGCGCGAGTACGGCCAGCCGGCGCTGCCAGTGCCCGGTGTCGATCGGCGCGCGGCGCCCGCCCGCGTACCGCTCGACCCAGTCCACGACCCGCTGGTTGTAGTCGGCCCGGTGTGACGGCCGCCCGTCGAGGATGAAGAGGTGGCCGGCGTCGGGGTAGAGGACCAGTCGGGTCGGCACGCCGCGCTCCCGCAGCGCGGTGTGCCACTGCTGCGCCTGGCCGACCGGGCAGGTGCGGTCCTCGGCACCGTGCAGTACGAGCGTGGGCGTGTCGACCTGGTCCACCCGGGCCAGCGGCGACATCGCGGCGTAGCGCGCGGGGTCGGTCCACGGCGCGGCGCCCAGCTCGTACTCGCTGAGCTGGTGCCCCTCGTCGGAGGTGCCGGCCATGCTGGTGAGGTCGGCGACGGTACCGCCGGCCACGGCGGCGGCGAAGCGGTCGTCCCGGCTGGTGAGGTAGCAGGTCAGGTAGCCGCCGTAGCTGTAGCCGGTGACGGCGAGCCGGGCCGGGTCGGCGACGCCGGTGGCGACGAGCTGGTCGACCGGCTCCAGGAGGTCCCGGGCGTCCGCCTCGCCCCACCCGCCGTGGGTGGCGGTGAAGAACGCCTCGCCGTAGCCGTCGCTGGCCCTGGGGTTGAGCAGTAGCACCACCCAGCCCCGGGCGGCCAGCTCCTGGTGGTAGAGGTGTACGTCCTCGGCGGCGGCGTTCCAGGCGTTGTGCGGGCCGCCGTGCACGTCGAGCAGCAGCGGCCGTGGGCCGGCGAAGTCGGGGTCCCGGACCAGCCAGCCCTGCACGACGGTGCCGTCGGAGATCTCGAACGAGCGCTCCTCCCGGGGGTGGAGCCGCACCTCGGACGAGGTGTGTCCGGTCAGGACGGTCTCGGCGCCGGTGCCGAGGTCGACCGCGACCACCTCCCCGAACGAGGTCGGTGTGCCGAGTACGACGGCGGCGGTGCCGGCCCGGGCCGAGACGCCGAGGATGTTGCGGCCGGCCCCGCCGACGACCACCCGGGCTTCGCCGCCACCGGCCGGCACCGCGTAGAGGTGGGTGCAGCCACGGTCGCGGACGCAGAACAGCACCGTGTCGCCGTCGTCGGCGAGCTGCGGCAGCGCGCCCGGATATCCGGGGCCGCCCGGCATGACGTTGCGGTCCAGCGGGGCCGCGAGGTCGGTGACCGGGCCGGCGTCGAGCGGTACCCGCAGCAGGCCGGCGTGGCCGACCGGCGCACCTTCGGTGCCGACGGCCAGCAGCGCCGACCCGTCGGCGGTCCAGGTGACGGCGGCACCGACACCGTCGGCCAGCCCGACCGGCCGGGGTACGGCCTCCGTCGCACCGACGTCCACCGTGTACAGCGGTGTCCGGAGGGTCAGGTCCGCGTCGGGCGCGGTGGCCGCGGCGAACGCCAGCCGGGTCCCCTCCGGCGACCAGGACGGGTGACCGGCGTCCCAGTCGCCGCTGGTGAGCTGCCGGCACCGCCGGGTGGCGACGTCGACGACATGCAGGTGCCGGCGTCGGCGTCCCAGCAGGCCGGCGCCGTCACTCTGGTAGTCGAGCCGGTCCGCGACGAGCGGGGCGCTGCCGTCCGGCCCGTCGCCCCGGTCGTGGTCGACGGCGGCCACGAACGCGATCGCCGAGCCGTCAGGGCTCCAGACCGGGCTACCGGCGCCGAGCGGCAGCCCGGTCAGCGGTTCGGGTTCGCCACCGGCGGCGGGGAGCAGCCACACCTGCGGGTGCCCGTCCCGGGTGCGCAGGAACGCGATCCGGTCACCCTGCGGCGACCAGGCCGGTGCGGTGTCCGCCGGCCCGGCGGTCAGCCGCCGCGCCGGGCCGCCCGCCACGTCGACGTACCACAGCGTGCGCACCGTACGATCGTGCTCGGCGTCCGCGCCGCGCAGCACGTAGACGATCCGGGCACCGTCCGGCGACAGGGCCGGCTGCTCCGGTACGGCGACGGTGGTCAGGTCAGCGATGCGCAGGCGGCGGGTCACCGGCTCCTCCTCGGGTCGTGATCGGTTTGTCGGCGGGCTCGGCGAAGTGGCAGAGCGCCCGGTGCCGGTGTGCCGGTGTCGGCTCGACCTCCCGGCACACCTGGCGATCCGGGTGCACCAGCGGGCCCACCGGGCAGCGGGGGTGGAACCGGCAGCCGGCCGGCGGGCGGTGCGGGTCGGCGGGCTCCGTCTCGGCGACCGCCGGTCCGGCATCCTCGGCTCCCAGCCCGATCGGATGTGTGGCCGAGGCGAGCAGTTCGCGCGTGTAGGGGTGCTGCGGGTCGTCCAGCACCTCGGCGGCCGGGCCGTACTCGACGATCCGGCCGAGGTACATCACCGCGATGATCTCGCTGACGTAGCGCACCACGGCGAGGTCGTGCGAGATGAACAGCATCGACAGCCGCATCCGCCGTTGCAGGTCGCGGACGAGGTTGAGTACGGCTCCCTGGATCGACACGTCCAGCGCCGAGGTGATCTCGTCCGCGACGATCACCTCGGGCCGGCCGGCGAGCGCGCGGGCCAGCGCCACCCGCTGCCGCTGCCCGCCGGAGAGGCCGGCCGGATACCGGCCGGCGAGACCCGGGTCGAGCCCGACCAGTTCCAGCAGCCGGGCCACCTCGGCCTTTGCCGCGACGCCGGCCCGGCGCGGGATCGCCTCCGCGATCGACGCACCCACCGTCATCCGGGGGTCCAGCGAGGAGTACGGGTCCTGGAACACCAGCTGCACCGGTGCCCGCCTCGGCAGCGGTCGGCCGTCGAGCAGGATGCGGCCACCGGCCAGCGGGGCCAGCCCGACGGCGGCGCGGGCCAGGGTCGACTTGCCGGAGCCGGACTCGCCGACGAGTCCCACGACGGTGCCGGCGGGAACGGTGAGCCGTACGGCGTCGACGGCGGTCAGCCGCCCCCGCCCGGTGCCGTACCGGACGGTGACGTCGTCGAAGACGAGATCGCTCACCGGCGGCTCCCCTCGATCTCGACGTCGATCTCCGCATGCCAGCAGGCGACCCGACCACGAGCGTCGGCCAGCAGTGGCGGCTCGGCGGCGGTGCACCGGTCGCCGGCCAGTGGGCAGCGGGGGGCGAAGGCACAGCCGGGCGGCAGGCGGCCGGGATCGGCGGGCCGGCCCGGGATGACCGGTAGCGGCCGGTCCCGGTCGGTGGCCATGTCCGGCACGGCGGCGAGCAGTGCCCGGGTGTACGGGTGCCGGGCGCCGGTACGCAGCCGCGCGGCCGGCACCTCCTCGACGATGCGTCCGGCGTACATCACCAGTACCCGTTCGCAGACCTCGGCGACCACGGTGAGGTCGTGGCTGATCAGCAGGACCGCCACGTCGTCGTCCGCGCGGACGGCCGCCAGCAGCCGCAGCACCTGCCGCTGCACGGTGACGTCGAGCGCCGTGGTCGGCTCGTCGGCGATGATCAGCGCCGGCGTACCCATCATCCCCATGCCGATCATCGCCCGCTGCCGCATGCCGCCGGAGAACTCGTGCGGGAACTGCCTGGCCCGCCGGGCGGCGGCCGGGATCCGCACCGCGCGGAGCCGGTCCACCGCCCGGGCCAGCGCGGCGCGGCGGCTCGTCCCCCGGTGCTGCCGGACCACCTCGGCGAGTTGCCGGCCGACCCGCTGGGTGGGGTTGAACGAGGTCGTCGGATCCTGGAAGACCATTCCGAGCGAGAGGCCCAGCAGCCGGCGCCGCGCGGCCGAGTCGCCGGCCAGCAGCGGCACACCGAGGAACTCCAGCCGCCGCGCGTCGACCCGACCGGGCTCCTCGACGAGTTGGGCGATCGCCAGCGCGGTCAGGCTCTTGCCGGACCCGGACTCGCCGACCAGGCCCACCGCCTCACCGCGACCCATGGTGAAGCTGACCTCGCGGACCGGGCTGACCTCCCCGAAGCTCACCCGCAGGCCCTCGACGGCGAGCAGATGGTCACCGGCGGCGACGGGCGGAGGCGGTTCGGTGCGCGGCGGTCGACGGCCGCCGCCGGCCGCCGCGCCGCGCGACCCGATCGCGCGGGCGAGCGCCTCGCCGAAGAGGTTGAACGCCAGACCCGCCACGACGATCGCGACGGCGGGGGCGAGGGCCGCGGCCGGGCGTACGTAGATGCCGGCCAGGCCCTCGCCGAGCAGCCTGCCCCAGTCGTACCGGGGCGGCTGTACGCCGAGGCCGAGGAAGGAGAGCCCGGCGAGCGCCAGCAGCGCGCCGCCGGCCGCCATGGTGCCGTTGACCAGCAGCGGTTCGGCGATGTTGGGCAGGACGTGCCGGGCGAGCACGCGTATCCGGCCCAGGCCGGCGATCCGCGCGGCGTGCACGTAGTCCCGTTCCGCGACACCCGCCGCGAGCGTGTGGGTCAGTCGGGCGAAGCCCGGTGCGATCGCGAAGCCGATCGCCAGCACCGCACCCTTGAGACCGACTCCGAAGACGACCGCGAAGAAGAGCGCCAGCAGCAGGCCGGGGAAGGCCACCGCGATGTTCAGCGCGGCAGCCGCCCAGCGGCCGAGGCGGGCGCCCAGCAGCAGCGGCGCCATCCCGAGCGCCAGGCCGGTGGCCAGACCGATCAGCGTGGCCAGCAGCGCCAGCAGCACCGACAGCCGGGTGGCGACGAGTACCCGGGCGAAGACGTCCCGACCGAGGCTGTCGGTGCCGGCCCAGTGCGCGCCCGAGGAGCCCTGGAGGATCCGGCCGGTGTCGACCGCCTCGGCCCGGTCGGCCCAGAGCGCGGGCGCGAGCAGCGCGAGCAGGACGACACCGACCAGCAGCGCCGCCGCGGCGACGGCCACCGGGGACCGCAGGACCCGTCGTGCCGGCACTAGCTCTCCCTGATCGTCGAGCGCGGGTCGAGCAGGGCCAGGCCGACGTCGACCGCGAGGTTGACCAGCAGTACGGCCGCGCCGTAGACGAGGACGATGCCCTGGACCACGGGGTAGTCCTTGGCCAGGATCGACCCGACGATGGTGCTGCCCAGCCCGGGCCAGGCGAAGACGTTCTCGACCAGTACGGTCCCGGCGACCATCGCGCCGAGCAGCAGGCCGCCGACGGTCGCCGTGGCGGTCAGCGCGTTCGGCAGGGCGTGCCGCAGGTAGATCCGCCGGGCCGGAAGTCGTTTGGCCCGCGCCGTACGGATGTAGTCGGTGCCCAGTACCGCCAGCGTCTCGACCCGGACGATCCGGGACAGCAGCGCGGCCGGGCCGATCGCCAGCGCCAGCACCGGCAGGACGTAGGAGTCCGGGCCGGCGCGGCCGGCGACCGGCGCCACGCCGAGCGTCACGCCGAAGACGTAGACCAGGCCCACGGCGACCAGGAACTCCGGGAGTACCCCGAGGATCGAGCTGGTGGAGGTGAAGGCCAGCTCCGCCGGGCGGTTCCGGTCGCCCCGGGTGGCCACCGCCATGGCCAGACCCAGGGGTACGGAGACCGCGACGGCGAGGGTGAAGGCGAGGAGGGCGAGCTGGGCCGTGGCCGGGAGTCGGTCACCGATCAGCTGTGACACGGGCAGGCCGGTGACCATCGACTCGCTCAGCTCCCCGGTGGCCAGGTTCCGCAGGTAGCGCAGGTACTGCGACCAGAGCGGGTCGTCCAGGCCGAGCGCGGCCCGGCGGGCGGCGACCAGTTCCACCGGGGCGGTGGGCCCGAGTGCGGCCCGGACCGGGTCGCCGGGAATGAGGTGGATCATGCCGAAGGCGGCGGTGACGAGTACCCAGAGCGACACCAGCAGCCGCGCCGCCCGCCGGGCGGTGAAGCGCATCCAGGGGTGTTCGGCCGTCGTGTTCGGCACCGGACCCGCCTCTCGGATCGTGGGGTACGCCAGCCGCGCCGGTCAGCCGAGCATCCGGATGGAACTCGGCGCCACGCTCCCGCTGCTGAGTTCGAAGCTGGCTCCCTTGCCGAACACCGGCACGGTGGAGTAGACGAACGGCACGATGTCGACGGCTCGGACCAGCGCCTGCTCGGCCTCGGCCCACCTGGCGCAGCCGCCGGTCCCGGCCATCGCCGACGCCGCCCCGACCGCGGCCGCGTACTCCGGGTTTCCGACGTGTGCGAAGTTCACCCCGTCCGGCGGGGTCGCGCCGGAGAAGAACGGCACCAGCTCGCTGGGGAGGCCGACGTTGAGCGGCAGGAACGCCGCGTCCCAGGAGCCCTGCCCGCCGACGATCACCTGGCTGATCTCGGCGTTGGCGACTCCCCGGATGGTCACCTGCGCGCCGACGGCCTGCCACGCCCGCTGGAGCAGTTCCGCGCCGGCCTGCATCCCGCTGCCGGCGTTGGTCGGGTAGTAGAAGCCGACGGCGAGCCGCCGGCCGTCCTTGACCCGCACCCCGTCGCCGCCGGGAAGCCAGCCGGCGGCGTCCAGGGCCGCCTTCGCCGCCGCCGGGTCGTGCGCCGGCAGCAGGGCCTCGGTCCCGGCCGGCGGGCAGGGGTTCAACCCGGGCGCGACCAGGCCGGTCATCGGCTTGCCGGTGCCGCTGCTGACCACCTGTCCGAGCTGCTTGAGGTCGAGTGCCTGGGTCAGCGCCCGGCGGACCGTCTCGTCGGCGCCCGGCAGGCCCGGCTTCTGGTGGAACCACAGTTCACCGAGCGCGGCGACAACGCTGCGTTCGAAGAGCCGCATCGCCCTGAGTCGCTGGCTGTCCGGCCCGATGACGGTCACCGCGTTCGCCTGGTCGGAGCCGACCAGGTTGGCCGCGGTGCTCTCGTTCGTGACGACCTTCAGGACCACGGTGTCGGGCAGCCCGTCCTGGGTCGCCGGCCAGTCGCCCGGCCCCCACGCGTACTCCTTGCGCCGGGTCAGCGTGTAGTGGTCGTCGGCCACCGCCTCAGTCAGGGTGAACATGCCGGTGCCGACCGAGCCCTGCCGGAGCAGCTTGCGGTCCTTCAGTCCCCGGTCGCAGACGATGTGCAGCCCGCCGACCATGCGGTCGAGGAAGGCGGCCGGTGTCGGCGAGGTCACCGTCACGGTGCCGGCCGCCTCGTCGGCGGTGGCGGTCGCGCCCGCCGGCACGAAGACGCCGATCCGGGACGAGGCGTTCTTCGGGTCGCCGACGAAGGTGATGTTCGCCGCCACCTGGCCGGCGGTCAGCGGGCTGCCGTCGGCGCAGCTGACCCCCTTGCGCAGCGTGTACGTCACCGTGGTCGTGTCGCCCTGCCACTTCTCCGCCAGACCGGCGACGAGGGTGCCGTCCGGGCCGACGTTGAGCAGGGAGTCGTAGAGGAACCGGTCGACCTGTTGGGTACTGGCCAGCGAGGTGAAGTGCGGATCGAGGTTGCCCGGATCGGCGCTCAGCACCATCGTGAAGGTCTTGCCGTTGACCAGCCGCTGGCCGTCGGTACCGGCGGAGTCGCCGCCGCAACCGGCCAGCCCGACCAGCAGCACACCGACCGCCGCAAGGGCAGGAACAGATCTCATCGTCTCTCCCGAGGGCTACTGGTGGGGGTCGGTACGCCGGCACGTCGGGTCGCCCGACCACTGTGGATGTAGAGCGCCCGCCCGGTGCCGTCGTCACCGAGGAAGACCTGCGGCAGGTGGATGCCGAGCCGTGGCCGTACCGGCAGGAAGGTCTCGGCGTCGAGGTGGACGAGTTCGGTGCGTTCCGGTTGACCGCCGATCTCGGCGAGCACGCCCTTGGGTACCTGGTCGAGCCAGAGCCGGCCCGCGTCGTCCTGCGAGACGGTCAACTCGGACACGTCCGAGGTGTAGGTGCCGAGATAGCGGTCGACCGGGACCCGCTGCGGCGCCGACGGCGGTGTCGGCAGCGCCGGCATCTCGATCCCGGCGAGTTCCCGGAGTACGTGTCCGTAGATCTCGGTGTAGAGGGCGATCGGGTTCCCGCCGTTGGTCAGCAGCACGAGCGCCACGTTCCGGTCCGGCACGACCCGGAGGAACGCGGCCTGGCCGACGGTGCCGCCGTCGTGGCCGAGCACCCTGCCGCCCGGCCAGTCGTAGATCTCCCAGCCCAGCCCCCAGGCGTCACCCATGAGTCCCAGTCGTGGCAGGGTGACCTGCGGCTGCCGCATCGCGTCGGCGCTGTGCGGGGCGAGTACGGCGGTGCCGTCCGGAGCCCGTCCGCCGTCGATGTGCAGCTGGGCGAAGGCGAGCAGGTCGCGGGGGCGCATCGCCAGCATCGACCCGGCCGGTGCGGAGGAGCGGGCCAGGGACCAGATCGGCGCCGGTTCGGGGTCGGCGTCCGGGTCCGGCTGGATGTGCCCCACGGCGGCCCGGAACAGGATCGCCTCGTCCGCCCCGGTCGCCGCGTGGGTCAGCCCGAGCGGGGCGAACAGGTGCTCGCGCAGGCAGACGTCGTACGGCTTGCCGCGCAGCACCTCGACGACGCGGCCGAGCACACAGAACCCGGCGTTGTTGTACGAGAACATCTCGCCGGGCGGGAAGAGCTGGGCGACCTCGCCGAGCGTGTCGACGTACCTGCGCACACAGTCGTCGCCCCGGCCGGTGTCGGTGAATATGTCCCCCTCGAAGCCGGCGGTGTGCGCCAGCAGGTGGCGTACCGTGATCGCGGCCGATGCCGCCTCGTCGGCGACCCGGAAGTCGGGCAGGACGTCGCGGACCGGCGCGTCGACGTCCAGCCGGCCCTCGTCGACGAGCTGCATGATCAGCGTCGCCGTCCAGACCTTGGTGACGGACCCGATCTGGAACACCGAGTCCGCCGTCGCGGCGACTCCGGTCGCCTTGCTGAGCACTCCCGCGGCCACCTCGACGACCTGCCCGCCGGCCGACACGGCCAGCGCGGCGCCGGGCACCCGGTGCTCGGCGAGCAGTGCCGGCAGCCGGTTCCGCAGCCAGCCCGCGACCTCGTTCAGACTCGACATGCGCGCCACCCTAGGGACCGGCGGCGGGTGCCGTGTTCGTGCGAGACGACGAGCGCGGGTCCGTTCGTCCGTCGCACCGGCCAAGTGGCACTGGTCAGTCGTGCAGTACCTCGGTCAGGAAGCCGATCAGGTCGGCGCGGCGCCGCCACGGGTTGCGGTACGACGGCTGCCCACCGACGCGGATCCGCAGCGCCTCGCGAACCACCCGGTGCCACCGCTGGCCGTAGGTGTCCAGCGCGTAGGCCGCCGCGTCGGTCTTCGACGTGACGTGTCCGGCGGTGAGGGTGTGCCGTAGCCGTGCCACCCCGAGTACCCCCCAGGCGGTCGCCCACGGGGTCAGGCCGACCGGGCTCCGCGCACTGCGGCGCAGCCACGGCGTCCAGTACTCGACGAGGTTGCGCCTGGTCAGCTCGGCCAGCGACGGCCAGTCCGTGTACACGTCGAGGTCGGCGACGTCCGGGCCGCGTACCGGCACCCCGGCCTGGGCGAGGACGTGCCAGGTGACCAGGTGTCGTTCGAAGCGGGAGGCCAGCTCCACCCGCCGCTCGTGCGCCGCCGGGCCGGCGGCCACCCGGGTGGGATCGCGACGCAGGTCGTCCCATCCGACATAGAGACCGTCGAAGGCGGGGCTGCGGTGACGGCGGCGAAGGTCGGCATGGATGGCCCGCAGAGCATCGCCGTCGGGCACCCGACCGGTGACCGCGACGAAGTCGACATCGCTCACCCCCGGCCGGTAGTCACCGAGCGCGATCGACCCCTGGAGATAGAGGCCCTCCACCAGTCCGGGCGCGAACCGGTCGGCGAGCCGCAGATATGTCTCGCAGGTCCGGGCGACACCCTCGTCCAACTCGGTGATCACGCCGTCACCCTAGCGACAGCCCATCCACCGACGCCGCCGCCGACACCAATGTTGGTCAACGCAGCGGCCATGCTCTCTGACCCACCGAAGTCATGGCTTTGCGGTGTTACGAATCGCCGCTCTCCGCCTCACCGTCGCCAATGGCGTCCAGGCCGACCTCGCGAGCCAGCTCACTCGCGGTCATGCGCTGCTCGGCCGCCGCGCGGTCGGCGTCGTCGAAGCGCACACCTTCTGCCTCCAGCACTGTCCTCGGGTCGTCGCGACGCTCGGGGTCAGGCCAACGGAACTCGGCGGAGATCGCACCGTCGATCTTCAGCACCCGGTGTGCGTTGGGAACCTGGACGCTGGCGAGGCGGCTGGCGACACTACGGTGGAACACACCGACGACCTCGGCGACGTCCGAGTAACTCGTCCATCGGCCAGCGGGAATGCTGGCGAGGGCCTGGTTCATCAGCGACCAGCGAGGGCTTGCCGGGACGGCGGCGGCCGATTCGTCCGGGCCGGGCCAGATACGGATGATGCGGTCGGCCAGTGCCCGACCGCGAGCCAGGATCTCCGCGCGGCCCCACCGCAGTGCGTCGGCGATCTCCCGGTTCATTGCCAGCCCGCTGTCCCGGAGAATCTTCTGCTTGACCACGAACGCGTCGTTGGCCAGCTTGGGATTGTACGCAGTCAGGCTGAGGTTCCCGAGGGTGTGTACCAGGGAGCTGTGTAGCTCCTCGACGGTCTCGCCGTCTTGCAGGCCGGGGCGCAGCATCTCCCGCCACTCGTCGGTCAGCGACTGCGGCAGCACGTGCTCAATGGTCAGCTGGGCCGTGTCGAAGTCGATCGGCTCCTTGTGCCCGTAGTCCTCCTCAACGCAGCGCAGTACGTAGCTGCGCTGCGGCCCGCGGCCTAACCAGTAGAAGCTGTTGACCAGCACGGCGTCGCGAATGTGCTGGTCGGTGGGGAACTTCTTGCGGACACCGGACAGCGCCCGGGTGATCGCCTTGGCTGACGGCACCTGCTCGCCGAGATCCTTGACCAGAGACATCAGGACCCGGTTGGTGTTGGTACTGGCGATGCCGGCGATCATGCGTCGGATCAGGTAGCTTTCAACGACGCGCAGTGCCCCGGCCGCCTCGGTGGCGCTGAGACGACCGGCCTCGTGTGCCAGGAGCACATGCAGTGCGATCGGGTGAACCACCGCAGCGCCCCAGCGGTCGAGCCGGTCGAGCGCCCGCCGCAGGTGCGGTTCCGCGACCGTTCGCGGCGTGAGGATCATGTGGAACAGCCGTGCCTTATGGTGCAGATCGACGATCCAGCCTTCGATCGCGGCCTCGTCCGGCAGTTGACTGAGCCGTTGCTGCTGTGAATGGTAGATCGCCTCCTGCGTAGCGCGATCGTCACCGCGCAGCACCAAGTCCAGCCAGACGAGCGCCTCGAGCTGCTTGTCGGTGAGCAACTCCTGCAACGGCAACCACTGCCATTCGTACACGTGGTCTCCACGGGCGGGGAGCCGCATGAACAGGTAGTTGCGCAGCAGATCGGCCTGCGTCAGCGGCTGACCTGTGTAGTTCAGGGACTCGAAGATGCGGTGCACATTGTCGTCGGGATGCGCGGCAATCTCCACCAGGCTCAGCCGTGCCGCCACGGCCTGCTCGATGCGAATCAGATCGTGGTCGTCGTCAGGATCGTCGGCCTGCACGAGCGCAGCGCGGAAGAAGCGGTACGCCTCGCCGATGCGATCCTCACCGCCCGCGCCCGGTTTCCGCTCGACCAACGCCAGCCATGCGGCCCGGTCGGCTTTGGTCGGCAACAGTGTGTACCGCTCCATCCGCGAGGCGTACTTGTTGAACAGGTACATGTCGTCGATCTTGGCCGCCAACTGCTGGTCGGACTCGTGGACGTGATCGCGAATCGCGCACAGCAGGATGCTGAGGGTGGTCAGCCGTTGCTGACCGTCCACGACGAGCCAGCTCTGGATGCCGGTAGGGGTGTTGGTCGGACTGGGCGCCAGGACCACCGAGCCGAGGAAGTGGGTCGCGTTGTCGCCAACCTCGGCCACTCGCATGACATCGGCCCACAGTTGGGCGAGGTCTCGGCGTTTCCAGCTGTAGCGGCGCTGGTAGAGCGGAACGACGTACTGCTTCTCGCCCTGCAGTAGATTGCGGACAGTCGTTTCGTTCGCCTTCAACTGATCCCCCAGGAACGGCACGGCGGTGACATGGACTCCCAAAGCCCTCGCCATCCTGCGGCCTGGGTGCGCTGATCGCCATCAACCGATCGGCGCGGCTCACGTCTGCTGGTCCGCACCGGGATGTACTCGTTCGGTTGAATATCGCCATCCGTGGTCCCGATACCCTCGGTCAGGCTTTGGAGCCGCCGGCGTGGCCCAGTCTCTTCAGTTGGGCTACGACGTGTGCCAGGTGGTGAGATGTCGTCCAGGCGCGCCAGTTCGTGGCGTTGCCCGGCCCGCCGACGCCGTTGGCGCGCGCGGCGATCTGGTCATCTCCCCAGGAGAATTCTCTTCCTTCTGTCGCCCAGTGGTCGGAGGCAACGAGCGCCTTGCAAAGGTCGTACATCACAGATTTTTCGGTCGCGGCTTGTGGCCAGCGGTAGATCCACCACACCTCGTCGTCCGTGTAGCGCAGACTCGGCATGGGGCGCCAACCTGGTCCGGTCACCGCTGGATGGGAGATGCCGTAGTCCGCGTAGTGCACGCCGAGAGCCGCCAAGCGCTGCCACAGATGCAGGTCCCAGCGCGGTACCGGTGTGGCTCTGCTGACCGGGAGGCGCGAGATGCTCTGCGGCATGGCACCTGCGGCGACGGTGACCGAGTTCCACGGGTAGCGTTCCGCCCAGGACACACGCTTGCGGACAAGTGGTTCCGCCCTGGTCAGATCCCGTGCGGAGCGTACCTCGGACACGTCGAGGACGAGGTGACACTGCTCGATCGTCAGGCCGGTCTGATCACGGAGGCGATCAAGTTCCTCCTCGGTCTCCGTGCTGTCCGGGTCATGGCTGTTGCCGCTCAGCCGGAGAACCGCGTGGTCGTTGTGCAGAGTCGCGGCGTACCGGACGTCAGCCAGCCGGGAGGGGCTGTCGTACAGGTGCAGGACCGGCAGCATCGGGATCAGCCAGGCGGCAAGGTCCTCGGCGATGTCCCGTACTGGTCGACGCAGGCCGTCGGTCGTGTCGGCCAGATGCCGCACGTCAACTGCGATCGTCATATCGGGAGGCAGCGACTCGCGTGCCTTGTTGCCGAACCGGTAGGCATCCTTCGTCGGGCCGTCGGACGTCGGAACCACCTCGAAGATCGGCAATACATCCGGCACCAAGGCCGGGGACAGGTGCGCGATCGCGCTGAACTCGCCGTCCCTGCCTTTGAGGATCGGCCTGTACGTGACCATGAGTCCATCCCTGGGATTTGTCCCTGGTTCACCTACTCAGCTCAATCATTGACCCTAGGTAGTTACATGACAACTCTTCGTCTTGTCGGTAATCGGCCCAGTGGGCACGCCAGCGGCTGGGTTTTCCTGACAGACGACCGGGGGAGCCGCTGTTTTCCCGACTGGAATCCGGGCCACCTTGGCGGGCCTGCGGCTGGGATCAACTCACTACGGTGCCGGCCGTACCCGACGTCGGATGGCCGCAGCGGGTGAGTCGACGATTCGGGTTCGTGCAAGTCGGGCAAACTGGGGTGTTCTACATAACACTTGCAGGCATGCTTCTTCACCTCGCCCGGTACGGCGGTACCGTACCCCCATGCCGGCACCCTGGTTGGAGCCGGCAGCATCGACGCTCAGGCATCGCGCGGTGACCGGCGATTCGGCGGATCGAGTCGCGACGGCACCGACAGGTCCGCTGGTGATCTCCGTCCGCCGTCGACGCCGGTGCCCCGTGCCGCCTAGCCCGGTCAGGAAAGGCTCAGATGTTCCGCCCCGCACGCCTCCCATCCGTGTCCCGCCGGAGCCACAACCTCCCACCGGTAGGTGTGCCGCCGTGGTGATTCGGCGGAGACGTGCGGGCGGGGGGAGGCGGACTCGCGTCCTGGAAGCGGTGGGGGGTGTGCTCGCGGCCCGTGGCTACGAGCACACGCGGTTCGCGGACGTGTCGGCGGCCAGTGGCGTAGCGATCAGCACCCTGCAGACGTACTTCGGTTCCCGCGAGGACATGGTGATCGAGGCCATGGAGGTCTTCACCGACCGGGAGGTGGAGGCCCTGGAAGCGGTGGCCGGAGCCGAAGCCGATCCGTGGCGCCGACTGGTCGCGCTGGTTGACCGGAGCCTGCACAACTCGGAGAGCGTCCGGCAGATCCTCGTCGAGTTCTGGCGGTCCGCGATGCGGGACGACGAACTCCGCGCGTACAGCACGGAAGTGTGGCTGCGTTATCGGGCGCCGTTTCTGGCCGCCGTACGGGAAGGCAGTGCACGAGGAGAGTTCACCCTGGCCCACGACGCCGAAGGCGTGACGGATCTCCTGCTCACCGCCCTGGCCGGACTGATCGTCACCCGCGTCCAACACCATCCCACGCCCTCGCCCGAAGGATTCCGTGCCGCCCTGCTCGGCCAACTCGGGCTGGTGCTGGGGCACAAGGGCTGATCTCCGGTACCCGAAACGATCGAGGAGCCATGACCACCACCGTCGAAATCACCCGTTTCCGCGTGTCGGCGGCACACGCCGACGCTCTGCTGGCCACTCGTCCGGCGATGCTGCGCGACTTCCAGACCGGTCGCGCCGGTTTCCTCGGCGCGCGCCTGATCCGACTGGCCGCCGACGAATGGCTGGACATCGTCTTCTGGCGCTCGTCCGAGGACTTCGCCGAGTCCCGGCGCCGGGGCGCGGACGAGCCCGGCATCCAGGCGTTCTTCTCACTGATCAACGAGGTGATCAGTGTCGAGGAGGGCACCGCCGCCGAACCGGTGGGTGCCTGATGCGCGCGGCGTGGTACGACCGGCAGGGCCCGGCCCGCGAGGTGCTCCAGGTCGGTGAGCTGCCCGATCCGTGGCCGGGCGAGGGCGAGGTCCGGGTCCGGGTGTCGGTCTCCGGAATCCACGTCGGCGACCTGGGCAAACGACAGGGCTGGTGGGGATCCACCATGCCGTTCGACCGGGTAGTACCGCACGGTGACGGCGCCGGAACGATCGACGTGGTCGGACCCGGCGTCGACCCGTCCCGGGTCGGTGAACGGGTCTGGGTCTACCTCGCCCAGTCGTACCGCCCCTTCGGCACCGCCGCCGAATACACGGTGGTGCCCGCCCGGCACGCCGTGACGCTGCCTGCCGGCGTGCCCGACGAGCAGGCGGCCGGACTCGGCATCCCGGGCATCACCGCCCACCGGGCGATCTTCGGCGACGGGCCGGTGACCGGGCAACGGGTGCTCGTCACCGGTGCCCTCGGCGCGGTCGGCCGGGCCGCGTTGGCGGTTGCCCGCCGGGGCGGCGCCACGGTGATCGCCACGGTACGCAACCCGGCCCAGATGGAACCGGCACTCGCCGCAGGCGCGCACCACGTGGTCTCCACGGCCGGCGGTGACGTGGCCGCCCGGATCCTCGAACGCACCGGTGGGAAACCGATCGACCGGGTGGCCGAGTTGGCGTTCGACGCCAACCTGGCGACCAACCTGGAAATCCTCCGGTACGGCGGCGTGATCGCCACCTACGCCACCGGCGAGGCGGAGCCGCGGATCCCGTACTGGCCGCTCGGCTTCAAGAACATCACGGTGCGGTTCCTCAGCAACGACGACTTCCCGGAGCCGGCGAACGAGGCCGCCGCGACCGAACTGACGGCCGCGCTGGTCGACCGCGACCTGCGCTACCCGATCGCCGCCCGGCTGCCGTTGACCGAGATCGCCCAGGCACACGAGCTGGCCGAGACGAGTTCGGCCAGCGGCCGGGTCGTCCTCGACATCGCATGAGCTCCGGGACGGGGGCGTACGTACGATCCCGACCGCCGCGCGAGCGGCCCGGACCGTTGGAACGACCGTGATCTGGACAGCCGGTTCCCGTACCGCGGTGATCAGTCCCCACCAGCAGCTCCAGTTCGCCGAACCGGGTGCCTTCGCCGACCAGACCGTACGTCAGGTGCTGCACCAGGCCGGTGGCGGAGAGGCCTTCCGGGTGCGCCGGACGAACCTCTACGGCGCACTCCGTTGGCCATCGCCGCTGCGCCGGTCGACCGGCGTGTGACAGCGGACGCCGAGCCGGACAGGTAGGGGGTATGGACGACGAAGGAAACCCAGATGAGCGAAGCTGACCCTGGCGGCCGGGAGGAGCGGTTCCGTGCCCTGCACCTGGAGACGTACGCGGATCTGCTGCGTTTCGTCGAGCGGCGGGTACCGACCAGCGAGGCCGAGGACATCGTGTCGATGGTCTTTCTGACGGCCTGGCGGCGCTTCGACGAACTGCCGGACGACACCCGGCCGTGGCTCTTCGCGGTGGCCCGTAAGACGATGGCGAATCAGGCGCGCGGCTGGCTACGGCGCCGAGCGCTGGACGTACGGCTGGGCTCGCTGGAGGCGCGCGACCTCTCCGACGAATCCTCGGGTGCGGCGGTGCGGATCGACCTGGGACGCGCCTGGGTCGCCCTGAGTACGGCGGACCGTGAGGTTCTCGCGTTGGTCGCGTTCGACGGTCTGACCGCCGAGCAGGCGGCCGTCGTGTTGGGCTGCCGGAGGTCGACGTTCGCGATGCGGCTCGGCCGGGCGCGACGACGACTCCAGGCCGCCCTGGAACCGGCCGGACCGGCCACCCGCCCGTCTCTCCGCCCCCATCCGCTCAAGGAGCAGCAGTCGTGGACCCAAGCATGAAGGACCTGGAGCAACTGGCCGTGCTCGACCCGGCGCGGGAGCGTACGCCCACCGAGCTGGAGTGGGCGCGATCGCAGGCGTTCGTCGAGCGGGTGATGGCCGGTGGGGTCACCCGGAAGTCGGCCCAGCGGCCGGTGCGGCGTTGGCTGGGGGTGGGCGCTGCCGCAGCGGCGGCGGGCGTCGTCGCGGCTCTGGTCGTGCCCGCGCTGCTGCCGGGGGCGGCCGAGAAGGCGATCGCCTCCTGGACGGCCACGCCCAGTTCGCGCACTGGCGAGCAGGTGCTGCCGCAGGCGCGGGCGTGCGGCGCGAACGAGGTCGGTGGCTCGTCGACGGTACGCCCGGCCGACGTGCTCCTGGCCGAACAGCGCGGGGTCGCGACGCTGCTCATCCTGAAGAAGAGCAGCGGCAACGTCGTGGAGTGCCTGAGCGTGGGCGAGGACCAGTTCGCCTCGATGGCACTGGCCGACAGCCGCCCCCTGCCCGCCCCGCCGGCCAGCATGGTCAACCTGGAGACGATGAGTTCCGTCGGCAGCGGCGACAGCATGTGGTCGAACATCATCGGCCTGGTGGGCCCGGGTGTCACCGGGGTGGACGTGCGGCTCGACGATGGCAGGCTCTTCCAGGCCAGTGTGCGGGCCGGCTGGTGGGCGGCGTGGTGGCCGGGGCCCGAGGGTGGCGAGGTCGACCGCCTCACGGTGCTCGTGCACACCGCCAACGGAACGACCAGCTACCGCCCCTCCGAACTGCCCTGAGTACCTCCGGCTGTGGCGGCCCCGGCGGGTCGCCACAGCCGGACGGAACCGACCCGGTCACCGCCCGATCCCGTTCGCGCCGCCCGCCAGATCCGGCCGCCGGTCCGGACCGGGTCCGGACCGGCGGCTGCCGGGATCGGTGTGGCGATTACGGTACGGCGACGTCCGGCGTGCCGTCCCGGTCGAGCGTGGTCGGGCTGGCCGCACCCGCCGCCACCGCCTCGCCGCGCTTCTCGTCGGCGTAGACCATCAGGGTGGAGCCGACGATGGCCAGCACGATGCCGATCGTGGCGTAGACCGACGGCACCTTCTGGTATACGGCCAGCGAGAGCACCACGGTCAGTACCGGCGCCAGCGCGTTGGTCGTGGGGGCGACGATCGAGGCCTTGCCCCGGCTGAACGCCATCACCAGGAACAGCGCGCCGACGGCGTTGAGCAGCTGGGTGACCGCGGCGAGGGACGGTGCCTGCCATGGGGCGTCCAGCGCGAGGCCGCCGGCCATCCAGATGGCGATCGGCGCCAGCAGCAGGCCACTGATCGTCATCCAGGTGAAGGTGGTGGCGTCGTTGACCCCGACCGTGGCTGCCTTGCGCATGAAGTAGGCCTGCACACCCCAGGCGACGCAGACCACGATGGCCAGGATCAGCCACGCCCCGCCGGTGGCGGATCCGTCGCCGTCGCTGACGCTGAACAGCACGACCGCGACCAGCGCGGCGGCCGCGCCGACCATGGCGAGCCGTGGGATGCGCTCCCGCAGCAGTGCCATGGCCATCAGCACGGTGATCGCCGGAGACAGCGCGATCAGCGGGAAGATCAGATAGGCCGGGCCGATGGTGAGCGCCTTGAACAGCAGCAACTGGCCGCCGGCACCGGTCAGCCCGACCAGTAGGCCGTAGGCGGCGGCGATCGGGCGGCGGTCCAGCCGGTTGCCGCGCAGCGCGGCGACGGCTGGGATGATCATGGTCAGCGACCAGACCACGTACACCATGCCGTCGGGGTAGCCGTAGTCGCTGGTCGGGACGGCGGAGAAGGCTCCCCAGACGCCCCAGAAAAGTACGAGCAGTCCCGCGTACGGGATCCAGCTCCGGCTGATGCGGGAGATAGTCGTTGGCATCTGCGCCTCCTCAGGCAGCGGTGGCGGGCGGGGCGGTCCGGAGATGCTCGAGCGCGTCTGCGCGGAGCGGGCTGCGGGCCTGTTTCGCGGCGTAGAGCGCCGCGCCGACGACCGGTGGGTACATCGGCTGACGAAGGTCGTACCGGTCGTGCAGCGTGTGTAGGTGCGCTCGGAACTCCTCGCGTACCTGTGGTGCGTTGAAGGTGCCGCCGGAGTAGGAGACCTGCACCTGCTCGTCGGCGGAGTAGCCGAGCCGGCTACGGGTGGTCTCCACCAGGAGGGCGAGTTCCCGGCCGGCCTCGGCCAGGATCGCCGTGGCCGCCTCGTCGCCCCGGTCGGCGGCGCCGGTGACCAGGGCGCTCAGCGCCGCGATCCTGCCACGATCGCCCTGCCACCGGTTCAGCACGACGTCGATCAGATCCAGGTCCGCGGTGAGCTTCAGGTGGTCGCGCAGAACGTCCAGGAGCGGGCCGGCGGGCTGCCGACCGTCGCTCATCCGGGAGAACGCCTGCAGGCCCCGGATGGCGATCCAGTACGCCGAGCCCTCGTCGCCGAAGAGTTCGCTCCAGCCGCCGACGCGCAGACCACGGCCGGCCCGCTCGCCGTAGGTCATCGACCCGGTACCGCTGATCACGTTGATGCCGTCCACGGCGCCCAGCGAGCCGGACCAGCCGCAGACCATGTCGTTGTCGACCCGGTACCGGTGGTGGCCGAGGATCTCCCGTGGCAGCGCGTCCAGTGTGGCGATGTCGCCGCTGACCTCGCCGTAGGTCGGGATCCCGAAGAACGCGAAGTCGATCCCGGCCGGGGTGATGCCGGCCGTCGCGCAGACGGCGCCGACGCCCTCCTTGAGGACCCGGGTGACCAGGTCGATGCCTTCGCTGAAGTAGTAACTGCTCGCGGTCGTCGCCTGGGCCACGATCGTGCCGTCCGCCCTCAGTAGGCAGAAGGCGGTCTTGGTGCCGCCGCCGTCCACGCCGAGGAACATGTGTCTCACCTCCGTGTGGCGTTGCTGCCGGCGTAGGCTCGGCCGCCGTCCGGGCCGGGACGGCCGTGATCTGGACCTGTCGTCGGCCCGGCCGTGGGCTGCCCGCCCAGGGGGTACATGATCGCGCCCTGGACGACCCGGTTGACCTCCCCGCCCGGGAAGGGGTTGTCGGGGGTACAGCCGAGCGCCAGGGAGAAGTGCAGGCCGATCAGCTGCGCGCAGATCACCGCCGGCAGCGCCAGCGCGGCGTCGTCCACGTCACCGACGTCGGGCAGGAGCCAGGTGTTGCCGTCGTCCCCGGCTCGCCGCCCACCGCGGCCGGTCACGGTGACGAGATTCCGCTCCGGGATGACCCGCAACAGCTCGGCGGCCATGTCCCGGTCGTACTGGCTGGTGTACGGGTCGTTGGACTCGTAGCTGACGACCAGGGTCCGGTCGTTGAGCACGGATTTCGGTCCGTGCCGGAAGGCCAGCGCGGTTTCGGCCAGCGCGACCGCGCGACCGGCGGTCAGCTCCAGGACCTTCAGGGCGGATTCCCGGGCCAGGCCGTGCAGGGCACCGCTGCCGAGGTAGACGACCCGGGAGTAGCCCCGGGCGGCGAGGTCGGCGGCTGCGGCCGGCCGGGTGCCCAGCAGTTGCTCGGCCGTGGTGGCGAGCCGCTCCACCAGGGGATCGTCGGGGCCGCCGAGGGCCAGCAGGCCGGCCAGCACCATGCCGGTGAAACTGGACGTCATCGCGAAGCCCCGGTCGTTGGCGGCTTCGGGCAGCAGCAGCACCTGTGAGGTCGACCGGTCGGCGTGCTGGCGGGCGAGCTTCCCCTGCCCGTTGCAGGTCACCACCAGGTGCCAGCAGTCGGTCAGTACCTCGGTGGCCAGTTCGGGGGCGGTGACGCTCTCCGGGCTGTCACCGGAGCGGGCGAAGGAGACCAGCAGGGTCGGTACGTCCTCGGCGAAGCAGGCCAGCGGGTCGGCCACGATGTCGGTGGTGGCGACCGCCTCCACCCGGCGACCGAGCCGCCGGCGTAGTGACGGCGCCAGCACCTCGCCGACGTACGCGGAGGTGCCCGCACCGGTGAGCACGATGCGCAGCTCGGGCCGTTCGAGCAGCGGTTTCAGAAACGTGGCGGTCGCGGTACCCGATTCCGCCGCCAGCCGGCCGATCTGCCGCCAGACGGCCGGCTGCTGGGTGATCTCCCGACTGGTGTCGAGGGCGCCGAGCCGGCGCAGGTGCTCAGGGTCGTGGCCGAGGAGGATGCTCATGCTGCCCGCCTCCGTCGCACGGGGGTGGATGCCTGGCGGTAGCCGCGCAGGACGTCGCGGATGTGGTCGAGGACGAGTTCGACGGGATGGTTGCCGAGGGTGCCGTCGCGGACCCGCCGGTACTGGTCGGGAAGGTACTGGCTGAGCAGCGGCAGCGGGATGTCCCGGCCGGTCAGGTTGGCCAGCAGTCGCCGCTGCGCGTCCTGGATCTCCGGGTCCGGCCAGTAGTAGCGCATCCGGTCGCTGTAGCTGTACCGCCGGGCGAGGCGCTGCTCGGCGGCGCCGCCGGTGTAGTACTTCGTCCACTGTCCGGGCTCGGCGAGCATGCGCTGCTCGACCACCTCCGGCAGGTTCGAGCGGTCCTGCTCCGTGACGAGTTCGGCCTCGATCGCGGCCAGCGCGAAGAGAGCCTCCCGCAGCGCGAAGGTCAGGCCGGGCCCGACCTTGAGCACGGCCCAGTGGTCCTCGACCAGGGCGGCGAGTCGCGGGACGGTCTGGTAGTCGGTGGAGTGGGCCTCGAAGACCATCGTCGGCTCGTCGTCCAGGACCCGCTGTAGGTCCTTGGTACGGTCCCGGTCGTAGTCCACGACCCGGAGGTGGTCGAACTCGACGCCCGGCTGCACGACCAGGGCGATCACCTGGGGCCACACCTGTTCGAGCCCCTGCTCGGCGAAGGCCGCCCGGTGCCGGGCCAGGGTGCCGCGGGCCGACTCGGCGGTGCTGGGCAGGAGTTCATCGATCGTCTCCTCGGCGCCGCCGGGCACCGGGACCTCGGTGCCGATGACGTACCGGAGTTCCCCCGCCCGGCCGATCGCGGCGGCGGTCTTCTCGGCGACCGCGAGCATCCGGGCGGCCCGGGCGGCCATCACCTCGTCGGTCAACGGGGTCGGATCGTCCGCACAGGGGTAGCTGCAGTCAAGATGGATTTTGGTGAACCCCGCTTCGACGTACGCCGCCACGAGTACGTCGGCGCGGGCCATGGCCTGCTCCGCCGGCAACGAACGCCACCGGTTCGGGCCCAGGTGGTCGCCGCCGAGGACGACCCGCTCGCGAGGCAGCCCGGCCCGGTCGGCGGCTTGGTACACCAGGTCGCGGAAGTCAGCCGGTCGCATACCGGTATAGCCGCCGTCCTGGTCGACCTGGTTCGAGGTCGCCTCGATCAACAGCAGGTCGCCGTCCTCCCGGGCCTGTGCCATCGCGGCCTGCAGGACCAGGGGATGGGCGGAGCAGATCGACGTGATGCCGACCGGTTCCCCCCGTTTGTGCAGGGCGATGACCGTGTCGAGCGGGTTGTTCACGGGCGGCTCCTCCTCCTCGGCGTTCCCAAGCTGGTAATGGACCATACTGGTATTCGCTCTGGTCGGCTACTGTCTGCCTGGTCGTAATCTGGTACGACACAGGGAGAACCGGAGCCGACCAGGGGCCGACCCGTCGTCGCTCCCCGGGGCGAGGCGAGGGCCGGCCGTGCCAGCGGCCGAAGTGTTCGACAGCTGCGACGGCCAACGGCTGTCCTCGGGCAGGCGAGGCTGTTTTCGGGCAGGCGAGGCTGTTTTCGGGCAGGCGGAGGCAGTCTTCGGGCAGGCGGCGCCGCCAACGGGTCGACCAGCGGGTGTTGCCGGCCCTGTTCCGGCTACCGCCGGGCGGCTGTCATCACCGATTGGTGATGGAGGCTCGGAAGCGGTAGCGGTCCCCCCGGTAGACCTGGGTGGTCAGCTCTATCGGGCGGCCGGCCTGGTTGAAGGTCAGCGTGGTGGCGACGAGCATCGGCATGGTCTCGCCGATCTCGAACAGCTCGATCTCCCGGGGCGTCGGATGGCGGGCTTCGCACGAGTAGTCGGCGACCCGCGGCGTCTGCGGCGGGTCCGCCGCGCGCAGGGTGGCGTAGAGCGAGGCGGTGTTGAAGTCGGTGTCGGCCAGGGCCGGGCAGGCCGCCAACGGCAGCCGGTTGTGTTCGAGTACCACCAGCAGGCCGTCGAGGAAGCGCAGGCGGTGCAGGTCGAAGAGGTCGGCGCCGGGAGCGATGCGGAGACTCTCGGCCTCGGACACCGTTGCCGGGCGAACGGTGGCGGAGAGGACCCGGCTGCTCGGCGTCAGACCGTTGAGGCGGGCGAAGTCGGCGAGGCCCTGCACCTGGGGGGTTGCCGTGGTGGACGCCGTCGCCGGCTCGGGGAACTGGTCGAGGTCGGCGACGAACCATCCGCGCGAGGACGCCGGTCGCACGATGCCGCGTGCCTCCAGGTCGGCGAGGGCGGCGCGAAGCGTCACGCGCGAGACGGCGTACCGGGTCGCCAGCGCCCGTTCGGAGGGCAACCGGTCACCTGCGCGGGCGGCGGAGGCGCGTAGGTCGTCGAGTAGCTGTCCGGCGGTGCGCTCGTAGAGCGGAAGCGCGTCGTCGGCGAACAGGCCACGGGGCATCCGCGTCCTCGCAACAGTCATACCAGCCAACCATACCAGTTCAGTCGATCCTGCGGCCGGTCGCCTGCGGGCGGCCCACCGCCTCGGATCGGGCCACGGGGGCCAAACCAGAAAACTACCGAGAACCGGCCATTGACAAGCCAAGACTATACCACTTACGTTCGTCGAGCAGACCATCCCGCAGCGAACGGGGAATGCTCGATGAGTGAGCTTCTGCTCGATCCTGTCGCCGCCAGCGTGCCGGGTCGACGGTTGACACCCCTCCGGTCTGCTCAGTGCGTCCACCCGTGACCGAGACGGCGGTGTGGCAGTCCAACGGACGGCGGCGCCCCGCTGCTGCTGGATGCGACGTCGAGCCGGGTCGACCAGCTCGGCGGCCACCCGGACACGCCGCCGTCGGACCATCCTGACCTCGCTTCGACACCGCAGGCCGTACCGGCACGTTCGACGTCGCCCGACCGAGATGATCATCAACGGCGAGCGGACGGCGCGCCTGGTTGTCGAGGACTGCGCAACGAGCCCGAAAGAGAGTTCGACATGACCGAGATGAAGCGGCGGAGCGTACTGAAGGTGGCACTGGGCGGCGCCGGCCTGGCCGCATTGCCTGCCCTGACCACGGGTGTGGGCGCCACACCCGCAGCCGCCGCACCGAACCGTGATCCCGATGTCGTCGGGGTCGGCGACACCTCCATCACCCTGGAGTTCGACGACAGACTGCACACCCGGGTGGCTCTGAAGGGCGTCGACGTCACGCGCTTCGACGCCAGCGAAGCCCTGATCCTGGCCGGTACGACGATCACCGACTTCAGCTACCGCGGACACCAGACCCGCCGGACCCGGCACCCCCGGCACGGCGCGGGCGTAACGGTGACCGTCCGGGGCGACTCCACGGCCGGCGTACGCAAGACGGTCGAGCTGACCTCCTTCCAGCGCCTGACCGGGATGATCGTGATGAGGGTGACCTACACCAACATCTCCGGTACCGAGCTGACGGTCACCGGGTGGCGCAGCAACGCACACGAACTGTTGGAGAAGCCCGGCGGCTTCTACACCTTCTCGGGTACCACCTACGAGGACCGTCGCGACTGGGTGCAGCCGGTGCCGGACGGGTTCGACCAGAAGAACTCGCTGGGGATGGACTCCTCCGACTACGGCGGCGGTACCCCGATGGCCACCGTCTGGCGTCGGGGCGCGGGTCTCTCCGTCGGACACGTCGAGCCCGTGGCGAGGATCCTGCGCCTACCGGTCCGCAAGACGCCCGACGGCGCGAGCATCGCCGTCGAGGGTGACACCCCGGGCACCCTGAAGCCAGGCCAGCAGCTCGGCACCGACACCACCTTCCTGACCGCCCACCCTGGCGACCACTTCGTGCCGCTCCAGCGCTATCGCGACTACATGAGCGACATCGGCCAGCGGGCCCCGAGGTCGCCGAAGTCCGCCTTCGACCCCATCTGGTGCGCCTGGGGCTACGAGCGCAACTTCACTGTCGAGCAGGTCATCGGGACGCTTCCCAAGGTGCGCGAGGTCGGCCTCAAGTGGGCCGTCCTCGACGACGGCTGGCAGACCAACGAGGGCGACTGGGACCTCAACCCGCAGAAGTTCCCGCGCGGCGAGGCGGACATGCGAGCCTTCACCAAGCAGATCAAGGACGCCGGACTGCGACCGCGGCTGTGGTGGGCCCCGCTGGCGGCCGATCCCGAGAGCAACCTGTTCAAGGAACGCCCGGACATGCTCCTGCTGGACCGGGACGGCAAGATGCAGAAGGTGACCTGGTGGAACGCCTGGACGCTGTGCCCGGCGTACCAGCCAACAGTGGACTACTTCGTCGGACAGGTGAAGAGGTTCGTCCGGGACTGGGGCTACGAGGGACTCAAGATCGACGGCCAGCACCTCAACGGCGTCACACCCTGCTACAACCCGGCGCACGGGCACGCCCGCCCCGAGGAATCGACCGAGGGCCTGGCGCAGTTCTGGAAGGCGGTGTACGAGGCCGCGCACAAGGCGAACCGCAACGCGGTCGTCGAACTCTGCCCCTGCGGTACCGCCTTCGCCTTCCACAACCTGCCCTACATCGACCAGTACCCGGGCTCTGACCCGACCTCGTCGTACCAGGTGCGGACCAAGGGCAAGACGATGAAGGCGCTGATGGGCGAGGGCGCCAGCTATGCCGGCGACCATGTCGAGTTGAGCGACGGCGGCGACGACTTCGCGTCGAGCTACGGCGTGGGCGCCGTCCTGTCGACCAAGTTCACCTACCCGGCGGGCCCGGACGAGGAGAACGTACTCACCCCGGAGAAGGATGCGCTCTGGCGCAAGTGGGTGAGCCTGTACCAGCAGAACATGCTGCCCGCCGGGGAGTACCGGGGCGACCTGTACGACGTCGGGTTCGACAAGCCCGAGGCGCACGTGGTGACCAAGCGCGGGGCCCTGCACTACGCCTTCTACGCCGACCGGTGGGACGGGACAGTCGAGCTGCGCGGCCTGGGCCGGGGGAGGTACCGGCTGACCGACCCGTTCCACGGCGTCTCGCTCGGCACCGTCGATGCCAGGCACAACACGGTGCGACTGACCTTCGAGAGGTTCCAGCTCGTCGTGGCCGAGCCCGTCGGCTGACCTGATCGGACCGTTGCGCCTTCCGGAGCGGAGGTGCCGGCGGTGGGAGATCCGGTTGATCTCCCACCGCCGGTACGGCATTCTGCGGTGGCTCCGCGGGGTACCGGTGTCCTGTCTCGACGACGAGGAGTCGACGATGCCCGGGTACCCCGCGCCCGTGTCACGCCGTCAGCGTTGCAGGGTCAGCAGACCCGGCCGGTACGGCAGGAGGCCGTAGTCGCCGCCGGAGTTGGGGGAGCGCCCCTGGTAGAGCAGTTGCAGGTTGCAGGGATCGACGGTCATGGTCTGGTCCGCGTTGCTGCGGATCAGTTCGCCGTGGCTGATGTCGTTGGTCCAGGTGGCGCCGCTGTTGGCCTTGCCGGCGAAGGGGTTGCTCTCGGTCGCGGCCTGTGGGGTCCAGGTGCCGCCCAGGCTGGTGGCGGTGAACGAGCGGAAGTAGCGACCCTGTGCGCCGATCGCCTCGACGAGCATCAGGTACCGGTTCTGGCCCTGGAGCTTGTAGACCTGGACGCCTTCGAAGAGGTTGTTCGTCGAGTCGGTCATGATGGTGGTGTAGTTGGCGCCGAAGCTGCCCGGGAAGTTTCCGATGGGCATGCTGGCCCGGTAGATCCGGCCGTTGTCCCCGGCGAAGAAGAGGTACATGTTGGTGCTGTCGCCGATGAGCGCCTGGTCGATCGGGCCGGTGCTGGAGTTGGAGATGCTGCCGGTGAAGAGCGTTTGGTGCGCCGACCAGCTGTTCACGTTGGTGGGGTCGGTCGAGGTCCGGTAGGAGAAGGCGGGGCCGCCCCACTGGTAGGCGAGCACCCAGACGTTGCGCGGGGCGAAGTAGAACAGCGACGGCGCGACAGCGGAGAACGGCATCGCGTTCTGGCTCGCCGAACCCATCTCGGACCAGTTCGTGAAGAGGCCGAAGTTCATCGAGCCCCACGTCGTTCCCGTGTCGTGTGTAGTCGCGTAGACGAGCTGCCTGCCGTTGTAGGGAGCGTGGGTGAAGTCCTTCAGCGACACCCAGCCCGACCTCGGCTGCGCGAGCGCACCCGTCGACGACCAACGGTACGTCGACGGGAGATTGCAGCTGCCCGTCGGCGGTGGCGTCGTCGGCGGCGTGGTGGGGGTGCCGCCGCCGTTGACCCGGACCAGTTGCCACTGCTGGTTGGTGCCGTTCCAGTCGTCGTACTGCACGACGTTGCCGCCGTCGGCGGTCGAGGCGCCCTGCACCTCCACCGCCTTGTTGCTGTTCCGGTTGATCAACCGGACGTAGCCGCCGTCGGAGTCGGCCAGTCGGAACTGCTGGTTGGTCCCGTTGCTGTCGGCCCACTGCACGATGTTGGCACCGTTGGCGGTCGAGAAGTTGTAGACGTCCAGCACCTTGTTGGAGAGCCGCGACCGCAGCCGGTAGTAGCCACCGCCCGAGTCGACGAACTGCCACTGCTGCTGGTTGCCGTCGTTGCGCGCCCACTGGGTGATCCGCGCGCCGTCGTTCGTGGCCAGGTTGTACACGTCCAGGGCCTTGCCACTGTTGCGGTTGACCAGCACGTACCACGCGCTCGTGTCGACTGTCGCCGCCGACGCCGGAGCCGGACCGAAGGCGACCGCCGCCGTAGCGACGAGGGCGGAGGCCACGGCGACGACGAGCGCGGACCGCCAGCGGCGTCGCGGGACGCGGACCGTACCCTGGCAGGCCGGTTCTGGAGCCGGCGTGACTGGTGGCGCCTGCGCCACGACATCCATAGTCTTTCTCCTTTGCCCGAAACCACACGGGGCGGGTGTGCCACGCGTGGCGGTGGTGGGGTTCCTCGCATTCCCTGGCGGCACAGAAGTGTGGGGTGACCGGCGACGCCGTCCGTCATTTCGGTGTGACGGCATGGGCGGATTCATTGCCGGGCCGTGCCTCGTTCTGTCCTCCCGGTGGTGCGGAAACCGAACAGTGTTACCGCTAACATGACCGGCCGCATGGCCTCACGGGCATCAAGTGAGACATGGGGGAACCGCTCAGGCGGGATGTACGGCATATTGCCAGACTGTTTCGAGGGATTCAAGGGGTGAACATCAATGCGTGGGCCGGGGTGCGCATCCGTGCGACCCACGATGCCGTACTCCGGATAACCCGACGTCGACCGCATGGCCTGATAACACTTTTCAGTGGAGAGAACCGGATCGATTTCTAGGATATCGAACCGCTGAATTCTGTTATCGCTGCCGCTGCCGAGCAGTCGCGGCTGGCGCCGAGGGCTTCCTGTGTCGGTGTCCGGGCGGAACACCACAGGCCGCTGTGCCGTGCCGCGAACCTGGCCGACGCCCTCGACGCCCTCCTCAAACGCATCGCCGCCCACGAAGCCCGAACCCAGACAACCGCGCAAGCCCTCGACAACCTATCCAAGAGGACCGCTTAGTCTGAGCGCAGAGCGGCCAGCTGCAGGGCCACCCGACCGCACGGGGAGCGTCATGATCACACGTCGCACACTGTTACGGGCGAGCGCTGGAGCGGCACTCACCACCACTGTCGGCGGCACGCGGGCCGCTCCCGCGGCAGCCGTCGATGCCGACCGGTCCGCCGCCGGTCCGGCGCGGCAGGTCGACCGTCCAGACCTGCAGGCGATCCTGGACCGGGCGGTGAGCAGCGGCCCGATCAGCGCCCTGGTCGAACTCCGCAACGCGGACGGCGTCTGGCGCGCCAGCAGCGGCTCGGCCCGGTTCGGTGCCGAGCTGCCGGTTCCCCTGAATGGGCGATTCCGGGTCGGCAGCGTGACCAAGACCTTCGTCGCCACCGTCGTGCTCCAACTCGTCGGCCAGGGACGGTTACGCCTGGACGACACGGTCGAACGGTGGCTGCCTGGTGTGATCCCGGGCGGCGCTCAGATCACCCTGCGGAATCTGCTGCAACACACCAGCGGCATCTACAACTTCACGAACGAGATCCTTCCGCACGTCATCTTTCCCCCAGAGAGCCTTGTTTGGGAACGCTTCCGGACGTACGCGCCGCAGGAGCTGATCGCCATCGCCAACAGGCACCCGGCGCAGTTCGAACCGGGCACGTCGTGGGGGTACTCGAACACCAACTACATCCTGCTGTCCCTGGTCATCGAGCGGGTTACCGGCCACGACTACCGGCAGGAGGTGCACCGCCGCATCCTGCGGCCATTACGGCTGCACGACACCACGCTGCCGGGCACCTACCCGTACATCCGGGGCCCGCACGCGCACGGCTACGTCGCGATGCTCCGCGACGGGCAGTACGTACCGGTCGACATCACCGCGTTCAACCCATCGATCAGTGCCGCGGCCGGCGAGATCATCTCCACCACGGCCGACCTGAACACGTTTTACCGCGCCTTGCTGGGCGGCCGGCTACTCAAGCCGGCACAGTTGCAACAGATGCTCGCCGACCCGATCGGCCCGATGGCATACGGACTCGGGATCTACCGGCTGGTGCTGCCATGCGGCACCACTCTGTGGGGGCACGACGGCAGCATCCCCGGATATCTCACCTACGCAGTCAGCACCGATGACGCCACAGCGCAAATGTCCCTATCGATCACGCCGTGGCTTGGCGACCCCACCGAACCGATCACCACCCTCGTCGTCCAGGCGATGTGCGGGAACCAGCCGCCAGCCACCACCGCCAGCGGCAGGAGCATCACCATCACCACAGTGGACGGGTGGTTGCCGACGTCCCGCGGGCTTTAGGCGTCATCGTCCCACACCGCTCGGGTTAACCTGCGCGGTGCAGGTACCGCCGGAAACCCGCGGCTCCGCGACACTGAAGATGAGCTGATCACCCTTCTCCTGCGCGATGACCCAGCCTCCACCTCAACGACCTCACTGCGATGGACACGACCCCCGACGAATCAACGACGAGGACTACTTGGGCGTTCGTGATCGAGTCCGCTGTTCGCATGGGAACGCGTGCGCTGATGACGGCGAGGTAGCCGTATGCCACCGTACGAGGACAGGGTGACATCCGAGCGGGGGGCTCCCGATCCGGGGCGTCGGGTCCTGGTCGCCTGCCGTCTTACCGGGAGCCCCACCCCACCGCCCCACGACCGACCCACCCCGAGCTGCGACATCACGATGGAAAGGCTCACCGGTGGCGGCTTCGACCGGTAGCGGCCTCGGTCGAGCCGGGACTTCAGCGGTACCCGGGTTGGATCGCCGTTCTCACCCGGCCGGCCCGGGACTCCAGGTAGCGTTGTTCGGCGAGGCTGGCGGTGGACTTCGCGGCCCGCCGGTAGTGCTCGTGGGCCCCGACCGGGTCGCCGATCCTCTCCAGCAGATGCGCCCGTACGGACAGCAGCCGGTGATTCCCGGCCATCCGCCCGTCACCGTCGAGTGTGGAGAGCAGGGCCAGTCCGGCCGACGGTCCCTCGATCTCGGCGAGCGCGATCGCCCGGTTGAGGGTCACCATCGGATTCGGCGCGATCCGTTCCAGGATCAGATAGAGGGCGTGCACCTGCCGCCAGTTGGTCTCCTCGGCGGTGGTCGCGTCGTCGTGCGTGGCGGCGATGGCGACCTGTAGCTGATAGGGCCCCAGCGCCGGGCCGGCCAACGACGCCTTGACCAGCTCGGTGCCCTCGTCGATCAGTCCGCGGTCCCACTTCGTGCGGTCCTGCTCGTCCAGCGGCACCAGGTCACCGGTTGGCGTCGTACGCGCTCGCCACCGAGCGTGGGTCAACAGCATCAGCGCGAGCAGCCCGGTCACCTCGTCGTCCCGGGGAAGCTGTGCGTGCACCAGTCTGGCCAGCCGGATCGCCTCGTGCGCGAGGTCGGCACGGTGCAGGTCGGCGCCGGAGGAGGCGGTGTAGCCCTCGTTGAAGATCAGATAGAGCACCTGTAGGACGGCCCGTAACCGCTCCTCCCGCTCCGCACCCTCTGGCAGGCTGAAGGAGCTGCCGGCAGCCTTGATGCGCTGCTTGGCCCGGCTGATCCTGGCCGCCATCGTGGCCTCCGGTACCAGGAAGGCGCGGGCGATCTCGGCGGTGGTGAGCCCGCCGACCGCCCGCAGCGTCAGGGCGATCTGTGATGCCGGGGTCAGCGTCGGATGGCAGCACAGGAACAGCAGGACGAGCGTGTCGTCGGTGTCCGGTACCTCCTCGGGCGCCAGTTCGAGGGCGGCGGCCGACTCCCGCTCGCGGCGCGCGCGGTCGCTGCGCATCTCGTCGATGAGCCGCCGGGTCGCGACGGTCAGCAACCAGCCGCGCGGATTGTCCGGAACACCCTCCACCGGCCACTGCACGCTGGCGGCGAGGACGGCCTCCTGCACGGCGTCCTCACACCCTTCGAACTGACCGTGCCGGCGTACCAGCACGCCGAGGACCTGCGGCGCGAGTTCGCGCAGCAGGTCCTCGAAAGCTCGTGCTGTCATGCCTCCAATTGTCCGTCGGCGAACATCACCTGCCGCACCTCGACCCCCAGGCCCTCGATCGCGCTGTCCGGAATCTGCGACGCCAGCTCGATCGCCCGCTCCCGGCTCTCGCAGTCGACCAGGTAGAAACCGCCCAGATACTCCTTGGACTCCACGAACGGTCCGTCGGTGACCACGGGCTGGCCGTTCCGTACGGCCACCACGGCCGCCTGGGACGGGTCGACCAACGCCAGTGTGTTGATCAGCTCTCCGGACTCCTTCAGCGCCTCGATGAACCTGCCGTGACCTTCGCCGATCGCCGCCGTCTCCTCCGCGGTCAGCGCGTCCAGCACGGCCGGGTTGATATGCAGGCTGATCAGAAACTTCATCTTCGTACTCCTCGTGGTTCGCGAGCCCGGCTCGGGCCCTTGCGCCGGTTGGTCGGAGCCGCCGCCGTCGGCTTGACATCCCGGGCCCGGACGATCGGACGAGTTCTTCAGCCTCGCATCACCCGGACCGCGAGGCGCTCTGGATCAGCGACAGTTACGGGCTCATGGTGGCGGGCCTGGTCATCACGATGGGCACCCTCGGTGACCGGATCGGGCGCCGACGGCTGCTCATGATCGGCGGAGCCGCGTTCGCGGTGCTGTCGGTCGTCGGAGCGCGCCGGGTCGGCGGCGTCGATGTCGGAGACCGGGAACTGGCGGCTGGGCCTTCCGGCCGCATGGTGCGCTGGTGGGATTGTCTGCGCAAAGGCGGCGTGGTGACTCTCCGAACATGGTATTAATTCGGACAGATTTGTCGGAGAGACGAGGAGTGGTGCCGCAGGCTCGGTCGGGGTGGATCCTGCGTGGTCAGGAGACTCCCCGCCGGATCTCCTACCTGGAACTCCTCTTCGACCTGGGCCTCATCGTCGCACTCACCCGGCTCTCCGACCGACTGACCGGCGCCCTCGGCTGGGACCACGTGCTGGAGACCCTGGTCCTGCTCGCCGCGATCTGGTGGGTCTGGACGGTTACGGCGTACACCACCGACTGGTACGACCCCAGCCTGCCGTTGGTCCAGTTGATCGTCGTCGGCGTCCTCCTCGGCGGACTGCTGATGTCCCTCGCCGTAAGCAGCGCCTTCGAGGGGCCGAACGGTATCGCCTTCGCCGGGGCGTACGTCGGCCTGCACATCTTCCGTGGACTCATCCTGATCACCGCGCTGCGCGGGCACGCGCTGCGGATCCGGGCCATGCGCGTGCTCGTCTGGTTCTGCCTGACCGGCGTGCTGTGGCTGGTCGGCGCGTTCCTGCCCAGCACCTGGCGGTTGGTCTTCTGGGCGGTCGCGGTCATAACGGACTTCGCGGTCGGTCTCTTCGGCTATCCGCTGCCCCGGCTCGGCCGGTCGGGTGTCGAGGAACTCCGGGTAGGCGGCGAGCACCTGTCGGAACGCTACCGACAGATGTTCATCGTCACCCTGGGTGAGATCATCCTGGTCGGGGTGCGGCAGTACGGTGACCCTCCGTTCGTCTCGCTGAGGACGGCGGGCGTGATCCTGCTCTTCGTGATGACCGTGACGATGTGGCGGATCTACATCGTCTACGTCGCCGAACACTTCGCCACCGGAATCGACCGGGCCACCAACCCCGGCCGGATCGCCCTGGCCGCTGCCTATGCGCATCTGATCATGGTGGCGGGCGTCGTGTTGGTCGCCGCGAGTGGTGACATCGTGGCCAAGGACCCCACCGGCAGTGCCGATCCCACCCAACTGGCCGTGGTGGTCGCCGGGCCGGTGGTCTTCCTCGCCGGCCGCACCGTGTACGCGCTGGTGGTGTTCCGGGCGATGCTGTGGCGGCTGCCGATCGGCGTCGTCGGTCTGGTGCTGACGGCGCTGCTGACCCGAGAGCTGCCGCCACTCGCGATGAACGCCGTCATAGCCGCCGGAATGATGGTGATCGCCTTCGTCCCGCACTTCGGCCGGCCGGTGTATCGCACCCGGTGGAACATCTGTACCCGTTGGTGAACGCCACACCTCGAGTCATATTTAGTGAGGCCCATCCATATTGACGTGTGACGTCGTCGGCGACAGGATCTCGACACCACCACCGTGATCCTCCGGGAGGCGCCATGACCCGTCCCCGCCTGCGGCTCCTGCGGACAGCCACCCGGCTGGCCGCACTCGTCGTAGCCACCGCCGGCGTACTGCTCACCGTCACCGCACCCGCCAGCGCCGCCGTACCCGCCGGCCGTTACGTCGCGCTGGGCGACTCGTACACCGCCGGTCCGCTGATCCCCACCCAGGTCGACCTGAACTGCCTACGGTCCAACCGCAACTATCCCTCGCTGGTGGCCACCTCCGCCGGATCGTCGTCGTTCGCCGACGTGAGCTGCTCCGGCGCCACCACGAACGACATCCTGCAGGCTGGCAGCGGGCAGTTGGGCATCACGGTGCCACCGCAGCTCAGCGCGGTCACCTCGAACACGGCGCTGGTGACGGTACAGATCGGCGGCAACGACATCGGCTTCTCCGGCATCATCAGCGACTGTGCGGAGGCGAGCCTCAGCAGTCCGCTCGGATCGCCGTGCAAGAACCGGTACACCAGCGGAGGCACCGACCAGTTGCAGGCCCGGATCGCCGCCACCGCGCCGAAGGTGACCGCCGTGCTACAGGCGGTCCGCCAGGCCGCGCCGGGCGCGCGGGTCGTGGTGCTCGGGTACCCGGCGATCGTGCCGGACACCGGAAACGGCTGCTGGCCCGTGGTCCCGATCGCCTACCAGGACGTGCCGTACCTGCGCGGCATCGCCAAGTCGCTCAACGCGATGCTGGCCAGTACCGCCACCGCGAACGGCGCCACCTACGCCGACGTCTACACCCCGTCGATCGGTCGTGACGCCTGCAAGAGCAGCGGCACCCGGTGGGTCGAGGGACTCGTGCCGCAGAACTCGGCCGCCCCCTTCCACCCGAACGCCCGTGGCGAGCAGGGCATGGCAGCCGCCCTGCTCGCGGCGCTGAACTGACCACGTCCGCGACCGGTTGAGCCGGTCACCCCGGCAACGCCCGGGCGGGCGGCCATGCGGTGGATCGGTGCACGGGCCACCACACCGCCCGCCCGGCAGGTCCGGGGCCGGCCGCCGAGGCGGCGAGTACGAGGGCAGCGGCCGGCTCGTCCCGTGGGCGCCCCGGGCCGAGGCCACCTCCGATGCGTCGCCGTCATCCGTCCGTCTGCTGGTCCTCGTCGCCGGGGGTGGTCAGGCCCTGCTGGTCGAGGAAGGCCCACCACCTGTCTTCGGAGCCGATCTCGCCGTACCCGGCCCCGAAGATGTAGTAGGCGAGGAACGAGTCGAGGTCCGGCGCGACGTCGAGGAACAGTTCGCGCATGAACCACTCGTCGGTGGTCTCCGCCGGGAAGTACCAGACCGCGCCGGAGTCGCGCCGGATCAGCAGCGGCTCGTCGCTGAGTGTGCCGAAGACCAGCCACTCGGCGGCCTCGTCGGCGACGCCGGTGAACCCGGGCATCTGCTCGAGGTAGTACTGGATGTCGTCCAGGTTCGCGACCGACGGCAGGTCGAACGTGCCGGCCAGGATACCGTCGGCCGTCTCCAGCAGCTCCCGGACCGACTGCGGCAGATCGCCGGGGATTTCCTCGGCCGGCGCGCCCTCGTTGATCTGGGCCCAGGCCAGCGTCGCGGGCTGGTCCGCCTCCAGGTCGGTACGCAGCTCCGCGATCAGCTCCCGCAGCTCGGGGTTCACTTCACTACCTCTGTCCGGGTCGGTGGCCAGCGGGCCGGCTCTTGAGTTGAGCCAATCTGTCCTGCGCTTCCCGGCTCGTCATACCGGCCGGAGCGCCAGAGCCGAACCTGCACCGATCTTTTCGCGATTCCCCCTGGGGTCGCAACAACTCCGGTCTACGGACCTTGATCCGAATAGGACGCTGTCAATGATTGTTCCGGCGGGCAGTTTATTGATGAACGCCTATGGATATAGGCATACTGTTGAGGCAGATTCTTCAAGGATGGGAGTGCCATGCGACAGATGGATCGGATGTCGGCTCGCGCCGGCAGGAGCGGTGCGCGCCTCGGTGGACAGCTCGTCGTGCTGGTGGCACTGCTTGTCGCGACGACCGGTCTCGGCACCGCGTCGGCGGCGACGCTGGCCAGTGACGACTTCGAGGACGGCAACGCCGCGGGCTGGGTCACCACCGGCGGAACCTGGATCGTCACCCGTGAGGAGTCCAGGGTCCTGCGCCAATCCAGCTTCGCGGCCAACGCGCTGGCCAGGACCGGTCAGCCCGGTTGGCGGGACTACACCGTCGTGGCCGAGGTCCGGCCCGACTCGTTCAACGGAATGCCCGGCTTCGCTGGCATCGTGGCCCGAGCCCAGTCCACCACGACTTACTACGCACTGGTGCTGCGCCCGGACGACACCGTCGCGTTGACCCGGACCGTCGATGGCAGGTCGACCACCCTCGCGGCCGTACCCATGACGGTCGCCACAGATCGCTCGTACACGCTGGCGCTGCAAACGGCCGGGCGGACCCTGACCGGGTCGGTCGACGGAAGGCGGCTCACCGCCTCCGACGGCTTCATCCTCACCGGGCCGGCCGGTCTGGTCACGACCTGGGCCACCGCCTCGTTCGACAACGTCTCGATCGACACCGACACCCCGGCGCTCTAGCACTCCGGCCGTGGCCCGGCTGCGCGGTTGCCCACCCCGGTGCACTGCCGCCGGGGTGGGCTGGTTGAGCCGGCTCGCCCGTCAGTACGGCGATCCCGGCACGTTGAGTTCGACCTGGTAGAGGCCGAAGTTGCCCCACGTGCCCGAGGTGATGAACAGGGTTCGGCCATCGGCGCCGCCGAAGGCGACGTTGGTGGTGTTCCGACCTGAGGAGATCGTGCCCAGCTTCTCGCCGGTGGGTGCGAAGACGTGGATCCGCCCGTCGGTGTGGGAGGTCCAGTAGATGTTGCCGGCGCAGTCGACCGTCGCACCGTCCGGGCCGGCGATGCTCGCGAACGTGCTGCGCCGCCCGGTGCTGCCGTCCGGCAGCAGGTCGTACCGGTAGATGGTGTTTCCGGCGTTGGCGCCGACGTAGAGCGTCGTCTCGTCCGGCGACAGTACGACGCCGTTGGGTTGGGCCAGGGTGCCGTCGACGAGGAACACCTCGCCGTTGCTCACCCGGAACACCCCGGTCATCCCGCCCAGCTCATCCGGCCGGTTGCCGCGTTGGAAGTTCGGGTCGGTGACGTAGATGGTGCCGTCGGCGCGGACGGTGAGGTCGTTCGGGGAGTTGAACCGCCGTCCCTGGTAACCGCTCGCCAGTGTGCTCCGGCTTCCGTCGGACAGCAGGTAGGACGACACGCTGCGCTGGTCGTGGGTGGCGGCGAGGATCCGGGTGTCGTCCCCGGTCACGGCCAGTCCGTTGCTGCCGGCGTTCTCCAGGAAGACGTCGAACGTGTTCGGTGGGGTGAACCGGCGGATCGTCGACGGCTGTACGTTCTCCGGGCCGGTACCGCCGCGCATGTCGGAGAAGAGCAGCTGGCCCGCCCCGGCGAGCCAGACCGGTCCCTCGAGGAAACTGAAGCCGCCGCCGATCCTGGTGGCGGTCATGCTGGTGGCGGGCAGCGGTGACGGGTAGGAGGCACCCGGGGTGCAGGGGTCAGCCGTACCGCTGCGGGCTCCGGCACCCGCCGGGTCGCCGACGAACGTGGTGGTGGTCAGGGCCGTCAGCAGCGTCAGGGCGCCAGCCAGGGTGGCCCGGGCAGATCGTCGGGGCATGGGTCGATTCCAATCAGGGGCGGGAACCTGCGCATCTCATCAACAGATGTCTATCTATACCACGCCGCTGCCGGAGGGAGGGAATCGCGAGCGGTGCCGGATTCGCCCACGTACCGATGTGCTGCGGTGTCCCGGCCACCGCCTACCAGGTCGCGACGGCGTGGAGCTGTCACGCCGGCTGCGACCCGGCAACCGAGTCGGTGAGACCCCGCAGCGCCACCTTCGAGAACTTGCCCGTCGCCGTCTTGGGAATCTCGTCGACGACGACGAAACGATCGGGGATCCACCACGAGGCGACCCGGCCGCGAAGGTGCTCGCGCAGGCCCGTCTCGTCGACATCCGACCCGGCCCCGAGTACGACGTACGCGCACGGCCGCTCTCCCCAGCGGTCGTCGACGACGCCGATCACCGCTGCCTCCCGCACCGCCGGGTGTGCCATCAGCTCGTTCTCGAGCGTGACCGAGGAGATCCACTCTCCGCCGGACTTGATCATGTCCTTGGTGCGGTCGACGATACGCAGGTAGCCGAACTCGTCGAGCGTCGCGACGTCACCCGTGCGCAGCCAGCCGTCGTCGGTGAAGGACGACGTGCCCGGATCGGCACCGAAGTAGCTGGCCGCGATCGTCGGCCCGGCCACCTGGAGTTCGCCCGACGCGATACCGTCCCGCGCGACGGGTCGACGATCGGCGTCCACGATCCGCACCTCGACCAACGGCACCGTCGGACCGGGCTGGCCGAGCACCCGTCGACGTTCGCCGGCCGGTAGCCCGTCGTGCGCGGACGAGACCCGCCCGCACGCGACGAGCGGGCTCGTCTCGGTCATCCCCCAGGAACTTGTGATGGGTACGCCGATCGCTCGCTCCCATGCCTCGGACAGCGCGTCCGGCAGGGCGCTGCCGCCGCTGACCACCTTGCGCAGCGACGAGAGGTCCGCGGTGCCGAGCAGTGGCGCCAGACCGCGCCAGATCGCCGGTACGCCGGCTGCGAATGTCACCCGGTGCCGGGAGAGCTGCTGCATGAGACTCGTCGGGGCCATCGCCGGACCCGGGAGCACGAGGTCGGCTCCGGCGAGCACCGCCGCGTACGGCAGCCCCCAGGCGTTGACATGGAACATCGGCACGATGGGCATCACGACATCCCGCTCCGAGATGGCGAAGCTGTCGACACCGAGCAGCAGCATCGCGTGCAGCACGACGGAGCGATGGCTGTAGAGCACGCCCCTCGGCCTCCCGGTCGTGCCCGAGGTGTAGCAGAGGCTCGCGGCGTCGTGCTCGTCGAGGCACGGTGGTGGTGCCGGCTCGGGGCATCCCGCGAGGAGCGCCTCGTAGTCGACGACCCGCGGATCGGCGGGAATCTCCTCGTCACCGCCGTCGTCCATCACGACGATCCACCGGACCGTCGCGATGGAGCGGATGGCGTCCCAGACCGTGCCGAGCAGCGACCGATCGACGAAGAGGACGTCGTCGGCCGCGTCGGACATGATGTGCACCAGGTCACGGGCGAAGAGCCGGTGGTTGATCGTGTGGAGGACGCGGCCGGCGGACGGGACGCCCAGATACAGCTCGACGTGACGCTGGCTGTTCCAGCCGAAGGTGCCGACCCGGGCCGAGTTCGGGACTTCCAGGACGTCGAGCACGGCGGAGAGGCGCCGCGCGCGGTCGATCACCTCGCCCCAGGTCGAGATCGTCTCGCCCGACGCGGTCGCCGTGACGACCCGCTTGTGCCGGAATCCGAGGTCCGCCCGGCGCATCAACAGGCCGACGTCGAGTGACCTGTCCTGCATCAGTCCGCGCACAGTTCCTCCGTTTCTGCGAGGGTGCCGGCCGCCTTCGTCAGGCGCGGACCGTCGTCACCCGTTGGTCGTCGAGCCGAGCCGGACGTGCCGATCGTCCGCGTCCAGCACCAGGCTCGCCGGCCACTGCTTCCAGTGGCGACCGAGTCCCCGGTGCTGCGGTGATCCCTCGTGGACGAAGTTCCGGACGCTGGCGATCATCAGCTCCGACAACTTCAGCCGTCCGGGCCGGTTCTGCTGGCTGAAGGCGTACGAGAACACGTTGCGGTCGAAGTTGCCGAAGACGAAGGGCAGATCGATCGCGTGTACGGCGCCGTACACCTCGTCGAACGGCGCGGGCTGTTGATTCCAGTCGAACCGGTAGTGGTAGAGCGACCGATTGCCGCTGCGCGCCAAGGCATCCAGTGAATCCCGGTTGATGCCGGTGAAGACGGCATCGGTCAGTGCCGCGGCAGCGTCGTTCCAGCCGCCGGGCTTGTCCACCGGAAGGTATTCGTCCTTGAGCAGATCGGAGGTGGTCAGCTCGCCGGGGTCGTCCGGATCGAACAGGTACTGCAACGTGAACCGGTCGTAGTCACTCGGCTTGTGCGCGCCGACGGTACTGCCGAAGAGCTTCCCTTCCTCCAGGGTGTTCCCGGCCAGTACGGGCACGTGGCGACCGATCCCGGACCCGAGTACGGCGTACGGGTCCGAGGGGATCACGGTGCCGTCGGCGATGACCGCCGGCGTCGCGTCGAGTTGGTGCCGGACGAGCACCCGGACCAGTTCGTCGGCGGGAAGTGAACGAAGCAGGTCCAGGCCGCTCCTGCCCGCGGAGGGGTGGTCGCTCTCCGCGGCCCGCATGACCCGGTCGGCGTAGGCCCTCGCGCTGGCCACACTTCGGGTGCTCAGGCCGCCGCTGAGCGGGATCGCCTTGTCGACCATGCCGCGTGCCAGTGGGGAGACGAGCAGGGACCAGACGTTCACCGCACCCGCGGACTGGCCCATGACGCTGATGTTGCCGGGGTCGCCGCCGAACTTCCGGGCGTTCCGGTCGACGAAGCGGAGCGCCTCGACGAGGTCGAGGGTGCCGAAGTTGCCGGACGCCGAGAGTGGGTCGCCGTTGGCTGCGCCTTCGGCGTTCAGCCAGCCGAAGATCCCCACCCGGTAGTTGACGGTGACGACCACGGCTTGGGCGCGCCTGGCCAACTCGCGTCCGTCGTACATCGGATCCGCCGAATAGCCGACGACGTTGCTTCCGCCGTGGATGAAGAACACGACGGGCAGGTCGCGCTTTGACGTGGACGGGCGGAAGACGTTCAGCGTCAGGCAGTCCTCCTCGCCGACGGGCTGTTGCAGGCCGTCGCGTACCGCCAGGTCGTAGAACGGCCCGTTCGGGGACGGGCTGAAGAAGCGCCCCGGCTGGGTACACCCCGACCCGTACTGTCGGGTGCGCCGGACGTCCGTCCAGGACCGGTGGGTCTTCGGGGGCCGCCATCGGAGATCGCCCACGGGCGGCTCGGCGTAGGGGATGCCCAGCCAGGAGTACGTCCCGCTCGACCGGCCCTGGTCCAGTCCGACGATCGGGCCGAGCGTCGTTCGGACCAGGGTCGGGTTCGCTCCGGGCTGGACGGTGCGCGCGGACGCGCTGGTGGACGGCGCGGCGGTCAGCACGGCGGTCGCAAGGACGACACCGAGGATCGGCCGGAGCAGGGATGACGTCGGGCGACGACGAGCAGCCGGTTCGCGGACGATGGCGGCCGTGGACGGCATAGCAGGCATCGGCACTGCCTCCTTGATTTCAGCCTGGCACGCGGTGTCGCTATACCGCGTCTACATGTCACCGCGTGCCATCACTGTTGCACGCATCACTTATCCGGTGCAAGAGCCGGCGGCGGGTGGGTGGAGAGCTCGAGTTTCCGTGGCCGGGCCCTTGCGGGCCCTTGTGACCCATGGCACAGTGTTGGCACTCAGTGCCGTCCAAGGGCGGCGCTGGCGGCACAGCGTGCTTAGGCAGGAGGTCCGCAATGAGCCAAGTGCTGCGAGTCCGGGGAAGATTGAGACGATTCCACGCCGGGTTGGTGCTCGCCACCACGGTGGCGAGCGCGACGGCGGTCCTCGGGGCTGCGCCTGCCACCGCCACGGTGGGCGCGGGCCCGAGCTGCGCGGAGTTGGCGGGAAGGGAGATCCCGGCGTCGGCAATCAGCCTGCCGACCAAGGGTGGCCGGGTCGGCTCGGCATCCCTGGTAACCCAGACCGTGAGTGGCAAGACCATCGAGTACTGCAACGTCGGTGCCGCGCTCTTCCCAGTCGACCCCGCCGCGCCGGAGATCAGGCTGCAGGTCGCCATGCCGGTCGACTGGAACCGCAAGGCGATGATGTTCGGCGGCGGCGGATACAACGGAACGATCCCCAACGTCACCCAGAACGTGCCGTTCGGGCCTGCCGACCAACCGACCCCGCTGGCTCGCGGGTACGTGACGTTCGGGAGTGACTCCGGCCACCAGGCGGGTCCCGCAGGGTCCCTGGACGGGTCCTTCGGCATGAACGACGAGGCACTTCGGAACTTCGCCGCCGGCGACGCGCTCAGAAAGACCCGCGACGCCGCCATGTACCTCGTCCGGCATGGCTACGGTGCGGGACCGAGCCGGACGTACTTCGCGGGCGGCTCGACAGGCGGACGTGAGGCTCTGGTCGTCGCGCAGCGCTGGCCGGACGCCTTCGACGGCGTCATCTCCGCCTACCCCGCCTGGAACAACACCGCCGAAGTCCTGCACCTCGGACACATCGTGCAGGTGATGTCCCGCCCCGGCGCATTCCCCGGGCCCGAGAAGCAGACCCTCCTCTACGAGAGCGTCATGGCGGCATGCGACGACCGGGACGGCCTCGAGGACAGGATCATCTCGAACCCCGACGGCTGTGAACTCGATCTGCGGGTGCTCCGCTGCCCCAGGGGCGTCGACACCGGCCCGACGTGTCTCTCCGACCCGCAGATCACCTCGGTGCTCGCCGCGGCCAGGCCGTTCCGGTGGCCATACCGGATCGCCAGCGGTGAGCGGTACTACCCCGGCTTCCCGCTGCTCTCCGGTGCTGACATGAGAACGCCGGTGCTCGGATTCGGCACCTCCGCGCCCGCCAACCCCATGCCGACGACGAGTGGGTACGGGGCGCAGTACTGGGACCAGTGGGTGAAGTACTTCCTGACCAGGGATGCCGACCACAACTCCCTCGCTGTCGACCCTCGGCGACCCGGGAAGTGGCTCTCCCGCATCGGCTATCTCTCCACCATCCAGGACCGCAACAACTCGGACCTCCGTCCCTTCGCGCGCTCCGGCGGAAAACTGCTGCTGCTCCACGGTGCTGCCGACGAACTGGTCTCGCACCGCTCGACGAACGACTACCACCGGCGGGTGCTCGGCACGGTAGGGCAACGGCAGACCCAGGAATTCATGCGGTACTACCTCGTGCCGGGCGCCAATCACGCCAACGTCGGCGCGCCGGCATTCGCCGCCAACTGGGACTCGCTCTCCGCTCTCGAACGCTGGGTCGAGGAAGGACGGCCGCCCGTCGAGCCGGTGGCCACCGACGCCAGGAGCGGCCGTACCCGCCCGCTCTGCGAGTACCCGCGCTGGCCGAAGTACCGCTCTGGTGATCCCGACAGCGCCGAAAGCTTCGGGTGTGCGCGCTGACGACACCGGGGTGACCTCAGGTGAACAGGTGCAGTGACCAACCACGACCCAGAACCGCCCGAACCGTGTGACAGAGAAGGGACTGACATGCCTCGACCGCCAGCGCAGCTCCTCACCGGGGGGAGTGCAGCCGGGTGACGACGAGCGATCGGATGGCGCTGCGCACGCGGTCGCTGACGAAGGTGTTCCGGGGCTTCCGCGCGGTCGACTCGGTGGACCTCGAGGTTCGCGAGGGCAGTGTGCACGCGCTGGTGGGGCCGAACGGTGCGGGCAAGACCACGCTGTTCAACCTGCTGACCGGATTCGTCTCCCCGACGTCCGGGGCGATCACGGTGTTCGACGAGGACGTCACCGGTCGACAGCCCGAGCAGGTCGCCCGTCGTGGCGTGGCCAGGTCGTTCCAGATCACCAGCCTCTTCGAGACACTGACGAGTCGGGAGCACGTGGAGCTGGCTCTCCAGGGGCTCACCAGCCAGGGGTTCCGGTTCTGGCGGTCGGAGAAGCTACTCGGCAGGAACCGCCCGCGGGTGGACGAGCTGCTCACCCAGGTGGGGCTGATGCCGCTGGCGGAGAAGCCGGTCGGGCTGCTCGCCTACGGGCAGAAGCGTGCGCTGGAACTGGCGCTGGTGCTGGCGCTGGAGCCACGGGTGATGCTCCTCGACGAGCCGACGGCCGGGATGGGGATCGAGGACGTCGACCGCACCATCGAGCTGGTCCGTCGCCTCGCGGCCGGCCGCACGGTGGTGTTCGTCGACCACAACATGCACGTGGTCGGCAGCCTGGCCGACCGGGTGACGGTGTTGCAGCAGGGCCGGGTCCTGGCGGAGGGCGCCTACGACGAGGTCCGCAACGACGAACGGGTGATCACCGCGTACCTGGGCGAGGCCGACCATGCTTGAGGTCACCAATCTGCAGGCGTGGTACGGCGAGGCGCAGGCACTGCACGGGGTGAGCGTACGGGTGGGAGAGGGCGAGGTCGTCACCCTGGTCGGGCGCAACGGCGCCGGCAAGACCACTCTGGTGCGGTGTCTGATCGGCCTGCACCGGCAGGTCGGCGGCGCCGTCTCCTTCCTCGGCCGCGACGTCACCCGGATGCCCGCCCACCAGCGGGCCCGCGCCGGGATGGGTTGGGTCCAGGACGACCGAGGCATCTACGCGAGCCTGAATGTGGAGGAGAACCTGCTGCTTCCGCCGAAGGTCTCCGACCGGGCATGGACGCTGGAGCGGGTCTACGAAACGTTCCCGGAACTCGCCGACCGCCGCAGGGCGCCGGGCACCACGCTGTCAGGTGGGGAGCAGCAGATGCTGGCCATCGCCAGGGCGCTCCGGACCGGTGCCCGGCTGATGCTGATGGACGAGCCCTCCGAGGGTCTGGCCCCGGTGGTCGTGGCCCGGATCGGGGCCATCATCCGCCAGATCAAGGCCACCGGCGCCGGTGTGCTGCTCATCGAGCAGAACGTCAAGTTCGCCGCCACCGTGGCTGACCGGCACTACCTACTCAGTCAGGGCCGCGTCGTCGAGACCCTGGACAACTCCGAGTTCCAGCGGCGCGAGGGCGAACTCCTCACCCATCTCGGCATCTGACCGGTCGACGAGACGACCCGACACATCTGACAAGACACCAGGAGGACCACCATGAGAAGCAAGCGGATCGGGGCCGGTGCCGCGGCCGTGACAGGGATACTGCTGCTCGGCGCCTGCGGTGCCGGCGGTCCCGGCGGGTCGGATGGGGATTTCACGGACGGCAAGCTGGTGCTCGCCGTGCTCAACGACCAGTCCGGCATCTACAAGGACGCGTCGGGGCCGAACAGCGTCAAGGCGGTCAAGATGGCGGTGGCCGACTACCAGAAGAAGTACGGCGACAAGGCGGTCGTCGACGAGATCGAGGTGACCTCGACCGACCACCAGAACAAGCCGGACATCGCCAACACCAAGGCCAAGGAGCTGTACGAGCGCGGGGGAGCGGACGTCATCCTCGACGTGCCGACCTCGTCCGCGGCTCTGGCCGTCGCCAACCAGGCGAAGAGCCACAAGAAGCTCTTCCTCGACGTCAGTGCGGCGACCACCGAGCTGACCGGCGGCCAGTGCAACAAGTACACCTTCCAGTGGGCGTACAACACCTACATGCTCGCCAACGGCACCGGCACCACCGTCACCGAGAACGGCGGCAGGAACTGGCACATCATCTACCCCGACTACCAGTTCGGCCAGGACATGACGAAGTCCTTCACCGAGGCGATCAAGCGGGCCGGCGGCACGGTGCAGGGCACCATCCCGACGCCGTTCCCGAACGACAACTTCGCGACCTTCCTCACCAAGGCCGGCAGCACCAATCCCGACGTGATCGGCACGATGCAGGCCGGCGGTGACCTGATCAACGTGGTCAAGCAGTTCAACGAGTCGGGCTTGCGGGAGAGGGGCATCGACCTGGCCGTCGGGCTGATGCTGATCACCGACATCCACTCGCTCGGCGTCGAGCAGTTCGCCGGCACGATGTTCACCGACGCCTGGTACTGGAACATGGACGCCGAGTCGCGCGCCTGGGCGGACCGGTTCCGCGACGAGACCGGCACCCGCCCGACCTTCGAACACGCCGGCAACTATTCCGCGGCCCTCCAGTACTTGGAGGCGGTCCAGGAGGCCGGCACCGACGACGCCGACGCGGTCGTCGGCAAGCTTGAGGGCAAGAAGGTCAACGACGTGTTCCTGCGCAACGGCGAGATCCGCGCCAAGGACCACCTCGTCACCCACGACGCCTACCTGGCCCGGGTCAAGAAGCCGTCGGAGGTGAAGGAGGACTGGGACTACGAGGAGATCGTGACCACGATTCCCGCGGCCAAGGCATTTCCGCCGGCCGAGGCGTCCAACTGCTCGATGTGACCGGTGGTCGGAGTTCGTAAGCCTCAGACACCCGTCGGCGCCCAGCGTGAGCCCCGGGAAGGGAACCCATGAACGCAGTGCTGCAGTACGCCGTACAGGGCCTGGCGGCCGGCAGCTTCTACGCGCTGGCCGCGCTGGGACTGGCGATCATCTTCGGCGTCCTGGGCGTGGTGAACTTCGCCCACGGCGCGTTCTACATGCTCGGCGCGGTCGCCGCGGCCGTCCTGCTCGACACCCTCGGTCTCACGCTGTGGTGGTCGCTGCTGGCGGTGCCGGTGCTGATGTTCGGCTTCGGCGTCGTGGTGGAGCGGTTGCTCGTGCAGTGGCTGCTCCGGCTCGATCCGCTCTACAACTTCCTGCTCACCTTCGGTCTCACGCTGGTCCTCGTGGAGGCCGTCAAGCAGCGGTACGGCGTCTCCGGGCTGCCGTACAAGCCTCCGGAGGTGCTGTCCGGACGGGTCGAGCTGGCCGGCGTCGTGCTGCCGCGCTACCAACTCTTCGTCTTCCTCTTCTCCGTGGCGATCTGTGTGCTCGTCTGGCTGCTGATGACGCGGACCAGGGTTGGCATGATCGTCCGGGCGGCGACCGAGAAGCCGGAGCTGGCCCGCGCCCTGGGCATCAACGTCGGGCGCTGGGTGACGCCGGTCTTCGGCTTCGGGGTCGCGCTCGCCGGGGTGGCCGGCGTGCTCGCCGCACCGTTTCGGGCGATCACCGCCGACATGGGCAACAACTTTGCGATCATTCTGTTCGCGGTCGTGGTCATCGGGGGACTCGGTTCGATCGTCGGCGCCGTGGTCGCGGGCTTCATGGTGGGCCTGGTCGAGGCGTTCGGGCAGGCCTACGCCCCCACGTTCGCGCAGATCCTGATCTTCGTCCTGATGGCGGTGATCATCCTGGTCCGACCCGCCGGGTTGTTCGGACGCAAGGAGGCGACGGCATGACCCAGTCCGTGGTTACCCAGGCCCCGGCCACCGAGCCACCGTCTGCCACCGAGGCCGGCAGCCCGAGACTGCGCTGGATTCTGCTGGCCGTCGGCCTGGTGGCAGCGCTGGCGCTGCCGTGGTTCGTCTATCCGCCGGTGGCGATGGACATCGTCGCGATGGCGCTGTTCGCGATCGCCCTGGACATCCTGCTCGGCTACACCGGCCTGCTCTCCTTCGGACACGCGGCGTTCTGGGGCAGCTCGGCGTACGTGACGGGCCTGATCGCGACGCACTACGGCGCGCCGTTCCCGGTGGCCGTCGTCGGCGGCGCGCTGTTCGCGATGATTCTCGCCCTCCCCGCCGGGTATCTGTCGGTGCGCCGGTCCGGGATCTACTTCGCGATGGTGACCCTCGCCTTCGCCCAGATGGTCTACTTCATCGGATACCAGTGGAGCGACCTGACCGGCGGCGAGAACGGGTTGCAGGGCGTGCCCCGGAACTTCTTCGGCATCGAGCTGGTGGAGACCGACTCGTTCTACTTCTACTACGCGGCGTTGCCGATCCTCCTGCTCGGCATGTGGGCGGCCTGGCGCATCGTGCACTCGCCGTTCGGGCGGGTCCTGGTGTCGATCCGGGACAACACCCAACGTGCCCGGGCGCTCGGTTACGAAGTCGAGAAGTACAAGGTCATCGCCTTCGTGCTCTCCGCCGGACTGACCGGGCTGGCCGGCGGTGTGTTCGCCATCAACCACGGTTTCGTCGCACTGACCGAACTGCACTGGAGTACCTCCGGCGAGGTCGTGCTGATGACGGTGCTGGGTGGCATCGGCACGCTGTGGGGAGGAATCCTGGGTGCGTTCCTGTCCGTGATGCTCGCCGACTATCTCGCCTCGTCCGGCTTCGACGGTATCGATCTGGTCACCGGCTCGGTCTTCGTCCTCGTGGTGCTGCTGTTCCGCCGTGGGGTCTGGGGTACCGTTCGGTATCAATGGCTGGCCTGGCAGCAGCGCCGCACGTCGTCGCGCCGCACCTCGGCCGGTGCCGACCCGACGGAGCGCGGGCCGTGAGCCGCTGCGGACGTCTCGCAGGGTTAAGAGTTCGGCAAACCTCACGATGCGCGGGAACTGAGCTTCGCGCAACACCAGATCAGGAGAGGGCACCTGTCGGTGACTTCGCGGAGAATACTCGAGACCAAGTACCGGATCTCGGAGACGGCGATGGCCTTGTTCCTCGAGGAGGGGTATGCAAATGTGACTGTCGAAGCCGTCGCGGAGGCGTCGAGCGTGTCCCGCCGCACCGTCTTCCGACACTTCGAGAGCAAGGACGAACTCGCGTTTCCGGACCATACCGAACGCATCAGGCTTGTCGAGCGATGCCTTCTCGAGTCCGCCCCTGACACGGATCCGGTAGAGGCCGTCATCGCGGCCACGGGGGAGTCGTTGCGTGACTTCCTCAGTCGTCCCGAACTCGTCCTCCGGCGGTACAAACTGACGCGCGTGGTGCCCGAACTGCGGAAGCGGGAGGTCATCGAGCACGAGCGGTACGTGGCGCTCACGCGTTCGTTCCTGCGGGAGCACCTCCCGGCCGACGCCCCGCCCTTCCAGTCGATGGCCCTGGCGGCCCTCATCGACGCGATCCACCGATCCGCGCTCGGAAACTGGGTACGCACCGGCGGCGCGACCGACGCCGTCGCCGAGTTGGAGGCGGGCATGGAATGGGTCCGCCGCCTCATGGTCCACCAGTCGACCTTCTCCGCCGCTCCGCTGCTGCTCGCGTTGCTCCCGGACACGCCGCAAACCCGCCGCGTCCTGACCTCACTGAAGGACGCGGCGGAGAAACTGCTCTGAGTCATGGCGGATAGGAGCATGCATGAGTAACACCCGGCCCGTGCCCGAAAGAGGCCCGGGTTCCACGATCTGCGCGGACCCAGCGAAATCATGAACAAGCTCATCGACCGTCACCCAGGTCCGTGAGGAGGAGCCGGAGTTGCCGAATCTGACCTTCGACTTCGCGGGGAGAACCGCGATCGTGACCGGAGCGGCGCGGGGACTCGGACTCGAGTTCGCCCGCCTTTTCCACGAGTCCGGGGCGACGGTGTTCCTGGTCGACGCCGACGCCGAGGCGGTGGCGCTGGCGGCGGACGAGCTGGGCGCCGTCGGCGTCGCCTGCGACGTCACCAGCACCGAAGCCGTGGAATCCCTGGTGAAGATGGTAGTCACGGCGGCCGGCCGCTTGGACATCATCGTCAACAACGCCGGCATCCTCCGGGACCGGCGACTGTGGAAGCTCTCGGACCAGGACTGGGCCGAGGTGCTGGACGTCCACCTGGGCGGAACCTTCCGGCTGACCCGCGCCGCGGTTCCGGTGTTCCGGGAGCAGCGGTACGGCCGGGTCATCAACGTGACCTCGTACACCGGCCTGCGCGGCAACATCGGGCAGGCGAACTATGGCGCGGCCAAGGCCGGAATCATCGGCTTCACCAAGACCGCGGCCAAGGAACTCGCGACGTTCGGCGTCACCGTCAACGCCATCTCACCCAACGCCGAGACGCGGATGATCGGCTCGATTCCCGAGGGAAAGCGGCAGGAACTCGCCGCCGCCATCCCACTCGGCCGGTTCGCGGCGCCCAGCGAAACGGCCGCCACCACAGCTTTCCTCGCCTCCGAGGAGGCTGGATACATCACCGGGGCCATCCTTCCGGTGGACGGAGGAATTTCGATATGACCGGGCCGGACCAGCGGATCGTGATCGTCGACGGTGCCCGTACGCCGATCGGCAGATACGGCGGGGTGTTCAAGGACACCCCCGCCCACGAGCTGGGGGCCGTCGCCGCCAGGGCGGCGCTGACGCGCTCGGCGGTGCCTGCCGACGCGATCGAGGAAGTCGTGCTGGGCTGCGTCGGCCAGGTCGGGCCGGACGCCTACAACGCGCGTCGGGTAGCCATCGCCGCCGGGCTTCCGAAGTCCACCCCCGCCTACACCGTCAACCGGCTGTGTGGCTCCGGACTCCAGGCCATCTGGTCGGCGGCCATGGAGATGCGCTGGAACGGCCTGCACTTCGCCCTTGCTGGCGGTGACGAATCCATGACCCGGATGCCCTTCTACGACTTCGGGGCACGCGCCGGCTACAAACTGGGTGACCGCGTCCTGGTGGACGGCACCGTTCTGATGCTCACCGATCCGTTCCACCACACGCAGATGGGAATCACCGCAGAGAACGTCGCCGAACGCTACCGGGTCTCCCGGGCCGACCAGGACGAGTTCGCCGCCGAGTCCCAGCGCCGTGCCGCGACCCCGGCGGCCCGGGCGGCGTTCGCCGAGGAGATCGTTCCGGTCACCACCGGGGGACGCCACGGCGCCGAGGTGACGACTGACGAGCACCCGAGGCCCGACACGACCGTGGCGGCGCTGGCCCGGCTCCGTCCAGCCTTCAAGGAGGGCGGCACGGTCACCGCCGGCAACGCCGCGGGCATCAACGACGGTGCGGCCGCCGTGGTGCTCGCCAGCCAGTCCGCTGCGGCCGAGCGTGGGCTGACACCCCTGGTGTCCATCGAGGCGGTCGCCACGGGTGCGCTGGAGCCGGACATCATGGGCTACGCCCCGGTGATCGCGCTCCGCAAGCTGTTCGCGCAGACCGGCACGACGCCCGACGATGTCGACGCGGTCGAGTGCAACGAGGCGTTCGCGGCCCAGGCGGTCGCCGTGATCCGCGACGCCAGGCTCAATCCGGACAAGGTCAACCCTTACGGGGGTGCCATCGCGCTCGGTCACCCGGTCGGCGCGACCGGCGCCATCCTCGCACTCCGGCTGGCCAAGCATCTGGTACGCAACGACCTGGAGCTCGGCGTCGTCACCATGTGCATCGGCGGCGGTCAGGCGCTGGCTGCGCTCTTCCGGCGGGTGTGACGGGAGCAGGACGGTCCCGTTGCGTTCTCGACGCCGGATGGGTGCCGGCTCAGCACCAGCCGTTGACCGGACCGTTCACCCCGGTCCAGAGGTAGGCGTCGGACACCCAGGCGCCGTCGCTGAGTCGGTTCCACAGCGAGGTGGTGCCGTACCGCCCGGTGTGGGAGGTGCCGTTGGCAGAGCACGAGATGGTGACCGTGGCCCCGTCACCCACCGATCCCAGTGCCGAGTAGCCGGTGCCGGGCCCGGACCTCTTGGTCAGGGTGCCCCCACCGTTGGCGTCGACCACCGCCTGGTTGAGGCCGAGCGCGCCGTGGTTGTAGAGGCCACCTCCGACGCCGGCCCAGGCCGATCCGTGCCGGGCGCCGCCCTGGTACGCCCCGGCGCCGTTGACGAACTCCCACTTGCCGATGCCGTGGCCGGCGATTCCCACGTACGCGCTGTTCTGCCGTAGTCCGAAGTGGACGTGCCGGCCGGTCGCCGCCCCGCCGCAGGTCACGTCGGTGCCGGTGTTGCCGAGGTACGTTCCCTGGCTGACGGCGGCGCCGTTGACCGAGATGCTGCTCCACAGGTGGTAGTAGTCGGTGGAGTAGCCGCGGTCGTGGATCACCCGGATCCACCCCGTGCACATGGTGTACGCCGTGCCGGCCCGCGCCGCGCGGACCACCTGGTCACCGCCGGCCAGGTCGATGGAGCTGTACGGCGTCTCGTAGCCGCCCCAACCGTGCGGGCCGCTGGTCATCGTCCACGTTTGGCCGATCGCGAACGGCAGGGCCATCCCGGTCCGGTAGTCGCCACCCGCATACGTGGTGCTCGGGGTGCTGCCGAAGACCTTCTTCTCCTGCTCGTTCACCACGGGCGACTCGGCGGCCAACTCGGTGAACCCGGCTTCACCGTCGAAGCTCACCCGCCACGTCCCGGCCTCGGCCCGGGCGACGAAGATCGCGCCGGTCGGGTGGACGTCCTTCTCGTGGGTGGTGACAGTCACGGCGGTGCCGAAGGCCCAGTTGCCGTTCCGGCGGGTGACGGTGACGCGGGTCTCGGAGGTATCGGTGTGCTCCGCCGCCATGGTGCTGACCTGCCGGAGCAGCTTGGCGGCCACGGCGTCCTCGACGCTCACCCCCACCGGGGCCGGCGCGGGCGCGGCGTGGGCGGCAGTGCTCATGATCAGGATACTCGTCGCCGACAGGACTGTGGCGACCCGGGCCCATCGTCTGATCTGCACCATTGACGGCCTCTTTCATCGAGGAGCATCGCTCTGGGTTGTGCTGACGATAAGCAACGCGAAGAAAGTTGTCTACAGGCTCACGTCACAGCGCTGAAAGTAACCTCCGGACGGTCGCCTGAGCTGGCACTGCCACACCCTGGAACACGGGGACAACGAGATGATGTCGACGTACCCTGTCGGCCCAATGCCCACCGAGCCGATCGGCCGCTGCGGAGGACCACGGCGCAGCGTTTGTGCACGGAGCTCGGTGGGTACCACGGCGCGTTGTGAGCGCGTTGACCATGGGGGTCGAGGAGGAGTTCCTGCTCGTCGACCCGGCGTCCGGGGCGACCGTGCCGGTCGCGGAGAAGGTCGTCGCCCGCGCCTCGGCGGCCGACCTGCCGGCCGGGGCGACCATTCAGCGGGAGCTACGAGACACCCAGGCCGAGGCGGCCACCGGTGTGTGTGCGACTACCGCCGAGCTGCGCGCGCATCTCGCCGCGGGCCGCCGGGCGGTGGCCGTCGCCGCACGAGACCACGGGGCTGTCGCGGTGGCGAGCGCCTCGCCGGTACGGGAGTCCGGCGGCGGGGTGCCATCGACCCTGGCGCGCTTCGTCGCCATCGACGACATGTACGGTGAGGTGACTCGCGACTACGAGGCGTGTGGCTGCCACGTACACATCGGGGTGGCCGACCGGGATACCGCGGTCGCCGTGGTGAACCACCTCGCCCGCTGGCTGCCGACCCTCCTGGCGCTCTCCGTCAATTCGCCTTTCTACCGGGACCGGGACACCGGCTACGGCAGCTGGCGGATCGTCCAGCAGTCCCGTTTCCCCGGCTCCGGGCTGGCGCCGTACTCTCGGGATCACGCCGCCTTCCGGGCGGAGGTGGGCCGGCTCGTCGAGTGTGGCGCGCTGGCTGACGAGGCGCAGACGTTCTGGTTCGCCCGCCCGTCGCCCAAGCTGCCCACCGTAGAGATCCGGGTCGCCGACACCGCTGCCACGGTGGACGAGGCGGTCCTGCACGCGACGCTGGTCCGGGCCCTGGTCCGGGTCGCGCTCGCCGACCTGGATCGCGGCCGGGAAGCCGAGCCGGTGCCGGCGCAGATGGCCGCCGCCGCGGTGTGGAGCGCCGCCCGCTACGGGCTGACCGGCCCGGGCGTCGATCTCGAACGGTCGCGACGGGTGCCGGCTACCGATCTGGTGGCCGCGCTGCTCGACCATGTTCGGGACGCTCTCACGGAGACCGGCGACCTGCCCGAGGTACACGCACAGCTCCACCGGCTGCGGTCCGGGGGCACCGGCGCCGAGCGCCAGCGCCGCGTCGCCGCGACGAGTGGTCTGCCGGCGGTGGTGACCGAGCTGACGTTGCGGGATGAATCCGACGCTCCTGGGTATTCCGAAGCGGCCCAAGCCTCGGAGGAACCTCATGGCTAGCCACGCTCTCACGCTTCCCGCCACCCGCGGCCCGCTTTCGACGGCCGTCGTGCGCGCCCTGACCGGCGGGATCGCGCCCAGCCCCGCCGTGAACGGCGCCGACCCGTTCGGCGATGACCTTCAGCTCGCCCTGCATCTCTGTTACGAGCTGCACTACCGTGGATTCGTCGATGTCGACCCGGAGTGGGAATGGGATCCCGACCTGCTACGGCTCCGCGCCGAGCTGGAGGCGGTCTTCCTGGCCGCCCTGGTCGAGCAGGTCGAGGGCGGGTCCGACGTGGCAGCCGCCCTGGAACCGCTGCTCGTCGAACCGGTGCCGGGCACCGGTGTCAGCCACTTCCTCCGGGACAAGGGCGAATGGTGGCAGATGCGCGAGTACTTCGTCGTGCGCTCCATCTACCACCACAAGGAGGCCGAGCCGCACGCCTGGGTCATCCCTCGTCTGGAGGGTCAGGCCAAGGCCGCCCTCGTCGCGGTCGAATATGACGAGTTCGGTGCCGGCCGGGCCGAGCGGATGCATTCCCGCCTCTTCGCCGACCTGCTCACCGCCGCCGACCTGTCGCCCGACTACCTGCGCTACCTGGACCAGGCGCCGGCCTGTGCCCTGGCCACCGTGAACATGATGTCGCTGTTCGGGCTGCACCGACGGTGGCGGGGCGCGCTGGCCGGTCACTTCACCGCCGCCGAGATCACCACCGGTCCCAGCGCCCAGCGGATGGACGAGGCGCTGGCCCGGCTCGGCGCCGACCCCGCCTGCCGGCTCTTCTACACCGAACACATCGAGGCCGACGCCGTACACGAGCAGATCATGCGGCGCGACGTGCTCGGCGACCTGCTCGAGCGCGAGCCGGACCTCGCGGCGGACGTGGTGTTCGGCATCCAGGCGACCACGCTGCTGGAAGACCGGCTCGGTGAGCACCTGCTCGGAAGCTGGCGGGCCGGCCGGTCGGCGCTACTCTGACGCCTGGTCCTCGGCGTCGACCCGGACTCGGCGCCGGTGGCTGGTGTCGCACAACGGGTAGCGCTTGCTACGGCGGCACGCACATACCGCCACCATGAACCGTTGCGAGCAGATCGTGCTGCCGTCCGGTAGAACCAACTCCACGGGCCCCTCGACCAGCACCGGTCCGCCGGGCACGACGACCACGCGACGCGGCTCAGGCGTGCTCGGCACGGATCACCACCAGGTCCTCGTGACGCTGCCCACGCCGGATCAAACCGGCATCCTCCAGATAGGCGGCACGGGCCCGCATGACCGGGCCGAACGGTACTCGCCGCCGCGCCGTCACCGACGTCCGTAGCCCGCTCGCACGCAACATCTGGAGCGACCGCTCCACTCCGGAAACGTGCGAGTGCACCAGCAGCACGAAGCCCGCGGCGGACAACAGCCCCGGTGCCGCCGCACAGAACAGGTCCAACACAGCACGCCCGTGCGGCCCGGCGTCCCAGGCCCGGTCGCGTCCGGTCGGCGCCGCCGCCGAGGGACAGGGCACGTAGGGCGGGTTGGCGAGCACCACGTCGTACAACCGGTCCGCCGAGGCCCGGCCCGACGCCGCAGACACCGGCTCCACGAGCGAGCCACGCCGTGCCCGCACGGGTAGCCCACGCGCCCAGGCGTTGAACCGCACAGACATGACAGCCCGCAGGGACACATCCACCGCCGTCACCTCGCCCGCACCGAGCCGGGCCGCCACCACCGCCAGCGCCCCGCTACCCGTGTACATGTCCAGAACCCGCGCACCGGGTGGGATCGGCGCGGCGGCCGCCGCCTCCGCCAGCAGTGCGGTGTCGGCCTGCGGGCGATACACCCCAGGCAGCCGCAGCATCCGGAAGTCGAGGTCCACCCTGGGCAGGCGTCCGGTGGCTGTGGCTGTGGATACCGTCATGTGCCCCCCAAGATCAGGCCAACGTGTGCCCCCCAAGATCAGGCCAACGTGTCCGCCAACGTTCCCTGATCCCGCCGCACCAAACCCACGAGCGTCCGTCGCCGCCCACGGCGCAGGTGCGACGTACGGCGCGGACGGGGATGACATGGTGTCGGCCGACGCCCCGAACACCATGCCGTCCCTGCCACGCCGGGCGGCCGGTGACCGGTCAGCCGGGGCCGTACCGACGGTTGAACAGGGTGACGTCGCCCTCGACGAGGTCGGACACGCAGGTGGCGTTGTCGGGGCAGGCGTAGACCTGCACCCACGCGGAGGTTCGACCGCTCACGAACCTCTCCGGCCCCCTCGCCTCGGCTGCCCACCGCCTGACCGTCCCGTCACAGGTGGGCGCCTCCAGACCGAAGATGTCGGAGATGCCGCGGCCGCCGATCCTCTGCTGTAGTTCGCCCTCTATCCAGGTGTAGTGGGTGGCGCGGCACGTCACGGTGCCGGAGAGCCGGGCGGACCCGGTGCGCGGATCGACCCAGCCGTGCGAGTCGAGGGTGATGTCGAGTACTGCCGGCCCGTCCAGCTCGAAGGTGAATTCGCCGCCCGGGGGCGACCAGGGGAAGGCGCTCACCATCAGGTAGTACGTGGTCCCGGCCTCGGCGGACCAGGCGCCGCGGTTGGAGCCGCAGACGATCGGCGTCAGGGCGCCACGGGTGCCGGTGAAAACGCTCAGGTAGGCGCCGTACGGTTCTGCCGTACCGGTGGCCACGTAGAGACCGCTCGCGGTCGGGGTGAACCGGTACCAGACAGAGGAGACGACACCGTTCGCACACGACTCCGGGTCGTCCGCCGCCGTTGTCGCGTCCGCACTGGAAACGGTGTGGGTGAACGGGAGAACCCCGCTGACCGGGATCGCGTCGTCGAAGTCGTCGTTGCCGGGCGGCGCCGCGAGCGCGGTGCCCGGCCAGGTGAGCAGCACGACGGCGACCACAGCGGCGGTAATTGTCGTCCGTTTCATGAAGGACCTCGTTTCTCTGCTTGCCGATTGCCCGGACAGCGATGCCTTTCGGACCGGTGCACCGGAGGACTGTCCCGTTCCCGCGACCGTCTCCACAGCCGCACCGGGTGGTGCCGGTCGCTCGACATCCGGCTGACGGACCTGGCCCTGACGGTTGGTGCGGCAGCCGGGCACCTGCCCCGGACGATGGCGCGCTGCGCGCCGTGAGCAGGGCGTCCGGTCCACGGCAGTCCCCGCACCTTCCCGGCGGGGGCGGCTCGCGCCATCCTGCGTACCAGGGCCGGTCAAGCGGGTCACGACCGCAAGGAACTCGGCGGGCATGATGCTGGCGAGGGGGGCGGGTACGGCCCGTCGCGACGCTCGGCACGCCTGCCCGGAAGGTAGCGTCCGAGCACTTCGATTGCGTGGCGTCAGCCGGGGGCAGAGCGTGAAGGGCGCCGACACCGTCGGGGCCGACAGTCGTGGCTATGACGCCGGGAAGAAGGTCAACGGCAGCAAGCGGTTCATCGTCACGGACACCCTCGGGCTGCTGGTCACCGTCTGGGTGCTGGCCGCCTCGTGGCAGGACCGCGACGGCGCCAGGGGCGCGTTGGTCGCCGCCGCCCTGGCTGCCCCGTCGATGCGGTACGTCTTCGCTGATCAAGGGATCGCCGGCCGGCTGGTCGACTGGGCCCACGTCATCCTCAAGACCACGATCGAGATCGTCCGCAAACCGGCCGACCAGCGCGGCTTCGCCGTGAATCCGCGCCGCTGGGTCGTCGAGCGGACCCTGGCCTGGCTGACCGCCTGCCGCCGGCTCGCGACTACGAACGAGTGCCCGAAGTGTCCGAGGCGATCATCCGGTGGGCGGCGATCGCGGGCATGGCCCGCCGGATCACCCGCGGCGAACCGGCCCGCCGGCAGACCCGCCGAACGTTCAACTGGACCTGATCACCACCCTCTCGAACACGTTCTAATCCTGGCCTCAGGTTGATCGGGCAGGATGAGCGGAAAAGCATCGACTGGAGAGGGGCGGCCGGCGTGCGAATCATGATCGCGGATGACGAGGCGGCCATCCGTGAGTCGCTGGAGCGGGTGCTCCAGGTCGAGGGTTACGACACCAGCACCGTCGCCAACGGTCTCGCCGTGCTCGACGGGGTCGGTGGTGACGCGCCGGATCTGCTGATCCTCGACGTGATGATGCCCCGCCTCGGCGGGTTGGAGACCTGCCGGCGGTTGCGGGCGGCGGGTCGGGATCTGCCGGTGCTCATGCTGACCGCCCGGGATCAGGTCTCCGACCGGGTCGCGGGCCTGGACGCGGGCGCCGACGACTATCTGCCCAAGCCGTTCGCCACCGAGGAGTTGCTGGCCCGGGTCCGGGCTCTGCTGCGCCGCCGCGCGCCGGGCGACGACGAGTCGCAGCTCCTGACGTTCGCCGACGTCCGGCTGGATCCCGACAGGTTCGAGGCGTGGCGGGGTGGGCGGCCGCTGCACCTGACCCGGACCGAGTTCTCCCTGCTGCAGGTCCTGATGCGCAACGCGACCCGGGTGTTGACCCGTGACGCGCTGTTCGAGGCGATCTGGGGCTTCGACATGAGCACCACCGCCAACAACCTCCAGGTGTATGTGAGCTACCTGCGCCGCAAGATGGAGGCCGAGGGTGAGCCGCGATTGATCTACACGCTGCGCGGCTTGGGGTACACGTTGCGGGAGACTCCTCCGTGAGCAGGCCCGCCGGCTGGGAACCTCGCCGGCTGACCCGATGGTGGCGCCGGCGGTCCCTGCGGACCAGGTTGACGGTGATCGCGGCGACGGCCATCGCGGTCAGCGTGTTCGTGGCCTTCCAGGTGGCCAGCGAGCTACTGGACTGGGAGCTGCAGGAGAGCGCGGAGGATCAGCTGCGCGCCGACTCCCGCGTCCTGGCGACGGACGCGGAGCGCGCCGGTCTGGCGCGGGTCCAGCTACCGCCGTATCCCGGATCCGGTCGGCTGGTGCGGGTCATCCTGCCCGACGGCTCGACCCGCACGCCGGTCGGCCAACCCGCGCTGCCTCCGGTCAGCGAGGACGCCGGGCGCGTGGCGCAGGGCGCGTCGGCCGACCTGATGGAGTCGAACGACAGCGACGACGACGGCTACGTCATCTACACGCTGCGGGCGGGCGACGGCGCGGTCCAGGTGGCCCGCGTCACCGACGACAGCCCGATCAACCAGTTCGGGTTTGGCATGCTGCTGATCGGGCTGCTCTGCGTGGCCGGGGGCGCCCTTGTCGGGCGGACCGTGGCGCGGGCCGGGCTGGCACCGATCGACCGGCTGACCGCCGCCGCGGTACGTGTCGCGCACACCCGGGATCTCGACGCCGACATCCCGGATGAGGGCGGTGGGGAGATCCGGCGGCTGATCCAGTCGATCAACGACATGCTCGCCGCGCTCCGGGACTCCCGGCGGGCCCAGCGGCTGCTCGCCGAGGACGCCGCCCACGAGCTCAAGACCCCGCTCACCAGCCTGCGCCTCAACGTCGAGCTGCTGATCCGGCTCGATCGGCGCGGCACCCTGGACAGCGCACTGCCGGCGGAGAGCCGGACCCGGCTGCTCGACGATCTCGGCGCCCAGGTGGCCGAGTTGAGCACCCTTGCCGCCGAGCTGACCGACCTGGCGCGCGGTGACGTCAGCGACGAGAGCGCCGAGCTGCTCGACCTCGCCGACGTGGTGGTGGCCGCAGCGACCCGGGCGCGTTCCCGCGTGCCCGACATCGAGGTCGCGCTCGACGTGACCTCCGTGTGGGTGAGCGGGCGGCCCGCTGCGCTCCAGCGGGCGGTGCTCAACCTGATCGACAACGCCGGCAAGTGGTCTCCCGCGGGCCAGCCGGTCCAGGTCCGGCTCCGTGCCGAGGGCGCGTCGGCGGTGCTCGACGTCGACGACGCCGGGCCGGGCATCGACGCCGCCGACGTGCCGCGGGTGTTCGACCGGTTCTACCGTGCCGACAGCGCCCGGGCGTTGCCGGGATCCGGTCTGGGGCTGTCGATCGTGCAGCGGGTCGTCGACGCCCACGGCGGCCGGGTCACCGTCGCCCGGTCCGCACGCGGTGGCGCGCTGCTTCGGGTCGACCTTCCGGCTGCGGCCCCGCCCGCCCCGATCGCGCGGCTCACCGCCGGGGAGGACACCGCGGTGCGCTGACCTGCCCCGGCGGCGTGGCGCAGGACAAGGGACGGCGGCCCTCGGGCATGGCCCCGCGCGGTTCACCGTCGGGGCAGGACACCGCGGTGCGCCGGACCCCAGCCCTGGCCGCACGGCGCAGGACCGAAGGGCGGCGAGTGTCGGGCCCACGAAAAGATCCGGGACGGGCCTGGGTCCCCGTCCCGGATCTCGTCCGTGCCGCCGCGCTCACCGTTGCAGCGCGAGCTCCTCATCGTCCACGAGCGGCCGTTGACCGTCCGGCGGCTCCACCGGTCGGGACAGCCGGCTCGGCCACCACATCCGCCGGCCGATCAGCAGGGTGAGGGCGGGCACCAGGACCGACCGCACCAGCAGGGCGTCGAGCAGCACGCCGAAGGCGACCAGGAACCCGACCTCGATCAGCATCACCAGCGGAAGTGTGGCGAGGACCGCGAACGTGGCCGCCAGGACCAGGCCTGCCGAGGTGATGACGCCACCGGTGGCGGAGAGGGCTTTGAGCATGCCGTCTCTGGTGCCGAGACGCACGGTCTCCTCCCGGGCCCGGCTGGCCAGGAAGATGTTGTAGTCGACGCCGAGCGCCACCAGGAACAGGAATGCCAGCAGCGGCACCGAATAGTCGATACCCTTGAACCCGAGGATCGTGTCGAAGACGAACACGCTGCCGCCGAAGGCTGCGGCGAACGAGACGATCACGGTTGCCATCAGGACCAGCGGGGCCACGATCGCTCGGAGCAGCAGCCCGAGGACGATCAGGACGACGGTGAGCACCAGCGGGATCACCAGCTTCTCGTCGCGGCTGGTGGTGACCTCGGTGTCGAGGTTCTCCGCGCTCGGCCCGCCGACGATCGCCTCCGCCCCGCTCACCGCGTGCACGGCGGTGCGCACCCGCTTGATCGTGTCGTACTCCGCGGTGGAATCCGGCGCGTCCGTCGGGAACACGGAGATGTCGGCCCAGCCACCGCTGGTCTGGCCCGGGATGGCCTCTGCCACACCGCGGGTGCCCTTGACGATGTCGAGCACCTGCTCCTGGTACGCCGGCCGCGTGAAGATCGTCATCGGCTGGCCGCCGAGCTCCGGGAAGTGCTGGCGGAGAACGGTGAAGCCGGTGACCGATTCCGGCGCGGACAGGAACTGGTCCTGCTCCCGCAGGGCGCCGGTGTTGCCCGCCAGCCCGATGGCGAGAACACCCATAATTCCGAGCGAGCTGAGCGTCGCCACCCACCGACGGCGGCTGATGGCGGTGCCGAGCCGTCCCCACAGCCCCGGCTTCTCCTCCACTGCCGTGCTGAACCGCGGGATGGCCGGCCAGAAGATCCGCCTGCCGAGCACCACGAGCACCGCCGGGAACAGCGTCAGCATGGCGATCAGCGCGCACAGGATGCCGGCCGCACCGATCGGGCCCAACCCGCTGGTGCTGTTCAGGTCCGCGACGAGCAGGCAGAGCAGGCCGGCGACCACGGTGGCCGCGGATGCCACGATGGCCGGCGCCGCGCCGCGTAGCGCGTGGACCATCGCAACCCGGACGTTCTCGTGGTGGTGCAGTGCCTCCCGGTACCGGGCGATGAGCAACAGCGCGTAGTCCGTGCCGACGCCGAACACCAGGATCGTCAGCAGCGCCGAGTTCTGGTCGTTGACCACGATGCCGAAGCCCTTGACGAGCAGGTAGACGGTCGCCATCGCGGTCAGTGCGGCCGCGCCCACGACCACCAGCGGGATCAACCACAACACCGGGCTGCGGTAGGTGAGAATGAGCAGGAGCGTGACGACGACGACGGTGGTGAGGAAAACCTGTAGGTCGATGCCGTCGAAGACGGCGTCCATGTCGCCGTCGACCGCGGCCGGGCCGGTCACGTCGAGTTCCAGGCCGGCGGGGCGGTCCTTCGCGGCCTCACGCAGCGGGCCGACGATGGCCTCCGGTCCGCCGTAGGTCGTGCTCACATCGAGGGTGAACATCATCGCCTTGCCGTCGGTGGAGGGTCTCGTCGGTGAGTCCTCGTCGTCCTCGCCGGCCGTCGCCGTCGCCGTCGGCGGGTACCGCTTGGCAAGGGTGTTGTAGTGGCGCTCGACCGTCGCGCGGTCGGCGTCGGTCATCCCGCCGGCGCGGTGGTACACGAAAACGAACGTGTTGTCCTCACCGCCGGGCAGACTGTCCTCCAGCACCGCCACCTTGGTGGACTCGGCACTGGCCGGCAGCGTGTCCACGGCTCTGTCGGTGGTGACCGAGCTCAACCTCCCGCTCAGCGGCACCATGACCGCCGCCAGCGCCACCCACAACCCGATCACCAACCACGGCACCCACCGCCCTGCTAACCGACCGGCCGACGCTTCCCCGGACGGCGCTGCGTTGACTGCCACCACTAGCCTCCTACATACGAGTTACATCGCTTATCTGATGCCGACTTCGTACCGAGCGAACCTGAGACGACCGTTAAAACGGCGCTCAGGCCGGTTGGCCGACCCAGGTGCCCAGCGCACGCACCAGTTGCGACGGGCCTTGATTCTCGTGCGGGTGTCGAACGGCGCTCCGGAGAGCAGTACCGTGGTGCCACCTCCCTCCCGAGGAAGACGACTGCAGTACGACGAAACAGGACGGAATCGGGCCTAGCGTTCAGCCATGACGAAACCTGATATCCCACTGTGGAGGTTCGGGGCGGCCACCATGGCGCTGGTGACGGCGTTCGCTCTCGCCGCCTGCGGGTCGGACGCCGACAACAGTGCGGGGCCTGCTGCGGCAGGCTCGCACAGCGCGCACGCGGGCGGGTCGTCGGCTCCACCGCAGCCGCTGCGCGCCGGCGAGCGGTTCCTGGACCTGAAGATGGCCGAGGCCTACACGCCCGCGCCGCCGGAGGGCGGCACGGACGAGTACCGGTGCCAGATGATCGATCCGGGCCTGACCAAGGCGCAGTACCTGACCGGGACTCATTTCAGGCCGGAGAACGTCGCCATCGCGCACCACGCCATCGTGTACGCGGTGCCGCCGGGCGGCGCTGCCGCGGTGCGCGAGCATGACGCGAAGACCCCCGGCCTCGGCTGGCAGTGTTTCGGCGGGACCGGCGTGGCCGGCGCCGAGGTGGAAGAGGGGGACGCGGCGTGGGTGGACACCTGGGCGCCGGGCGCCACGGAGACGCTGCTCGACCAGGACGCCGGCCACAAGCTGGAGCCGGGCAGCCTGCTCATCCTCCAGATCCACTACAACCTGCTCGCGACCGACGGCAAACCGGCCGGGTCGGACCGCTCGGCGGTGCGGCTGCGGCTGACGGACGGCACGCCGCAGACCCGGGAACTCGTCACGTGGTCGCTCGACGCGCCGACCGACCTGCCCTGCGCCGCCGACGAGTCGGGTCCGCTCTGTGACCGGGCGGCCTCGATCGCGGACGTGACGAAGCGGTTCGGACCGGATGTCGGCGAGATGGCGGACCGTCAGGTGGAGGAGTGCAACCAGGGCGGCGCGCCAAAGCCCGGTGACACCCAGACCTGCGACCACGAGGTGGAGGCGCCGGTGACGTTGTTCGCCGGTTTCGGCCACATGCACATGCTCGGGCGGGCCATAAAGGTCGAACTCAACCCGGGCACGCCGAAGGCCAAGGTCGTGCTGGACGTGCCGCAGTTCGACTTCGACAACCAGCGGCTGATGAAGCTGCCGTCGCCGGTGGAGATCGGCCCGGGGGACACGCTGCGGGTGACGTGTACGCACGACGCGGGGCTGCGCAAGCGGCTGCCGCAGCTGAGCAAGCTGCCGCCGCGCTACGTGGTGTGGGGCGACGGCACCAGCGACGAGATGTGCATTGGCATCATGACGGTCTCCCCCCGCAAGTCCTGACGAAGCGTCGAACGTGTGTGAGCTCACTGAGGTCAACAAAGCTGAAAACAGCTCTGAGCTCACACACGTCCCGCACCGCTCTCACACGTGTGCGGGCGTCGTGGCGGTCGGACGGGCGGTGACGTGGGCGGCTGCACGCGGCCCCGGCAGCGGAGCGGTAGATCGCGGAGCGGATCGGCCCGGAGCGGTGCGGCTGGGAACTACGGTCGCGCCCTGACGGACGCGCGAGATGAAGCGCTAATCGGCCGGGTGAGTCTCAGGTCGTAGGCGAGGATGACGGCCTGGATCCGGTCCCGTGCGCCGATCTTGGCGAGGACCCGCCCGACGTGGGTCTTCACTGTCGACTCCGACAGCGTGAACCGTTGCGCGATCTCGCCGTTGGTCAGGCCATGGCCGATGGCGACGAGGACCTCGCGCTCGCGGTCGGTCAGGGAGTCCAGCCGGGGGTCCTCGCACACCGGCCCGCAGAGGTCATCGTCGAGCCGGTCGGCGAACGCGTCGAGCAGCCGCCGAGTCAGCGGCGGCGCGATCACCGCGTCCCCGGCGGCGACGGCCCGGATGCCGGCGAGCAGCTCCTCCGGGCGGGTGTCCTTGAGCAGGAAACCGCTCGCCCCGGCCCGCAGCGCGGCGAGCGCGTACCGGTCCACGTCGAGCGTCGTCAGCACCAGGATCCGTGAACGTCCACCGGCGGTGACGATGCGCCGGGTGGCCTCGATCCCGTCGACGCCCGGCATGCGGATGTCCATCAGCACCACGTCGGGATGCAGCTCGGTGGTCCGCCGAACGGCCTCGGCGCCGTTCTCGGCCTCGCCGACGATCTCGGTGTCGGGGGTGCTCTCCAGCAGCATGCGGAACCCGAAGCGCTGCAGCGGCAGGGCGTCCGCCACGAGCACAGAGATCATGAATGGCTGCCTTTCAGGGTCGCGTGTACGGTCCAGCCGCCGTCCGGTGCGGGGCCGGCGCTGACCGTGCCGCCATAGAGCGCGGCGCGATCGGCCGTGCCGGCGAGGCCGAGACCGGGGTCGCCCGGCGATGCCTACTTCATACCGAGCGAACCTGAGACGACCGTTAAGAACGGCGCTCAGGCCGGTTGGCCGCCGGCGCGGGTTCGTCGTCGGGCGGGCCGCTGTCGTGTACGACGATGTCGACCTGAGCCTGGCAGGAGTCGGCCGCAGACCCAGAGTGTCGGTGACGATGAATCGCCTGCGGCCATTGATCTTCTTGCCGGCGTCGTAGCCGCGACTGTCCCGGCCCACCGTGTCGGCCCCCTTGACGGACTGGGAGTCGATAATCCCGGCCGACGGATCCGCGCTCCGTCCTTGCTGAACCCGGGCCCTGATCCGCAACGAGGCGAGCAGTTGCTCGGTGACGCGGGTGCTTCTCCCGGCGCCCGTCGGTGTTCGGATCGGGCAGCAGCGGCTCGATCAGCGTCCACTGCGCATCGGACAAGTCGGCGGGTATCCACGTCGAGGCGTCGGCACCGGAGACCACACTGGCCGCTTCAACACCTCGCCATACGCCGCCACGCCGGTCCGCATCAGACCTTCTCGAACACGCCGCGTGTCCGCACCCATCACGTCATCCTTCCGCCTCTGTCGTGTCCCGTCGTAGGTGTGACGGGTACGGGCGCGACAACTCGTCACCGAGGTCGACCGGTACGGCTGGCTGCTCAGAACTTCCAGGCGTTCGCGGTGGCGACGGCGCTGTGGGCAGGACAGCTAGCCCGCGGAATCGGTTGGCTGGCGCTGGCCGTGGATCCGGACCAGTCCTTCGATTCCGCGAAGGAAGGTCTCGGACACCAGCGCCGGGTCGAACAGGCAACCGGCTGCCATGGCGCCGTCGCGCAGCATGACGAAGTGGCGCGCGGCGGCGTCCGACGAGTCCTCCGCGACCTGTGCCATCAACATCGTGAGTCGGTCCAGGAACCATTGCCGGTGGGCGATGATCTGCTGGTGCACCGGATGACCGGAGTCCGGGTACTCTGCGGCGGCGTTCAGGAACGCGCATCCGCGGAATCCGGGGGACTGGATCCGCTGGACGATGGAGTTCGCCACGGCCATGAGGGCGTCGACCGGCGACGGGTTGGCGGCGATCGCCGCGTCGACCGCGCTGCGGTCCAGCTGGTGGACCTCGCGCAGGTAGGTGAGCACGAGGTCCTCCTTGCCCGGGAAGTGCCGGTAGAAGGTGGCCCGGGTGACCTTCGCCTCGGCGATGATCCGGTCGACACCGACCGCGTGGATGCCCTCCGCGTAGAAGATCCGGATCGCGGTGTTGAGCAGCCGGAGTCGCGCCTCGGAGGGCCGGGTCTCGGTTTCGCTCCGCGTCATGCCAGAACTTTAGCGAATAGAACGTTCGGTCTACTAGTCGTACGAATGGAAGCGGTCAAACCAGCCGAGACCGCCCCGGGTGACCTCGTCGTGCGCCTGCCCAAACGGCAGGCGCAGGTCGTCTCCGGAGAGCCTGCCGCCCTCGCGCCGCCCAGCGGCCGACCGGTCCGCAGACGGAAGATAGAACGTTCGGTCTTGACGAAACAGGTCGCGGATGTCATCGTGGCTCTGGTAGAACGTTCGTTCTCCTTCATGAGTGGTGTTCCGGCCGCGGCCGATGCGGGTTGCGGTGGCCTCAGGAACCCGACGAAAGGGATGATCCATGACCACCGTTGCCGTGCCCGGTATCTCGTCGACGGCGGCTGCCCTGCGGCGGCTGTATTTCGTGCGGTTCGTGTTCGCGCTCGTCTGGGCTGGGGTGATGTTCGCGATCGCGGATGGGCTCAACCCGCTGGTGGGCACGTTGTTCGTGTTGTATCCGCTGTTCGACGTTGCGGCCGCTGTGGTCGATGCCCGGGCGTCGCGCGGCACGGGCTCGCCGACCCTGCTCTATCTCAACATCGCGGTCAGCTCGCTCGCCGCCATCGGTCTGGCCGTCGCCGCCGCCTCCGGCATCCCGGCCGTGCTGCGGGTATGGGGTGCGTGGGCGGTGGTCGCCGGGGTGGTCCAGTTGCTCGTGGCGGTCAGGCGCCGCGGGATGGCCGGCCAGTGGCCGATGGTCTTCAGTGGTGGTCTGTCCGTGCTGGCCGGTGGCTCGTTCTTCGCGGCTGCCTCGGCAGCGGACCCGGCGTTGACCAACGCGGTCGGTTACGCGGTTCCGGGTGCGATCTTCTTCCTCGTCTCGGCCGTGCGGCTGGGCCGCGCGGCGGAGGGAAACGGACATGAGTGACGCGACGTTGCGGGTGATCCTGCGGCGCGGGGCCGGTGGGGGAGAACGTCGCCGACCGGGGCCGTCGGGCGGTCTGACCGCCGCGATCGTGGACGTGGCGGCTCGTGGCCCGGGTGCGTAGGACCCGGACGAGTTCGAAGAGGCCTGCGCCGAGGTGTTGGAGGCCGCGATACCGTTCCCGAAGCTCCAGCCGATGGGGTCGACCAGGGTTGCGCCGACGACGACTCGGTGGCGGTCTGGACCGCCCGACAATTGGCTACCTCCCTGAGGTTGTCACCGAGGATCGGATGTCGCGATGTCGGGCTGGTCGCCCTGTCTGGATCGCGCCGCGGCGAGGTGGACGGGCTGCGGTGGCGTGACGTCGGCCCGACCGAGGGGTCGGCTTGGGCGGCGTTCCGCACTGGTTCCACTCTCGAATGTTCCGGTACCAGCGGCGTCGACGATGGACGCGATCGGGTGTCGTCCTCCTGCCTGAGCACGACGGCATGGTCGCGTCAATCCGCCACCTGCACAAACGTGCTTCCACCAACTTCTCGGTCTCTTGCCTGCTTCCGGAATACTTCCGGAACTTGTTGACAGTGCGCCGACCGGTATCGATACTGACCGTTCGAAGGCATGCATGGACGTCGATCGTTGACGTCAGGCATCGAGGAGGTCCCGTGAACGGCAGCCCGAGACAGCGTAAGAGAGTTACTAGATTAGCTTTGCCGATGGCGGTGTTGTTGCTGGTGGGCGGCGCGGTGACGGTCCAGTCCATCAACCCGGCCGCGGCGGCCGAGACCACGCTGCGGGCCGCCGCCGCCAAGGCCGGGCTGTTCTTCGGCGTAGCCGCCTCACCCAACCGGCTCACCTCGATCGTCGGTCAGGAGTTCAGCCAACTGACTCCCGAGAACGACATGAAGCCGGACAGGATCGCCACCTCGAGCGGCGGGCTGCAGAACACCAGCGGCGCGGACACCCTGGTCAACCACGCCCAGAGCAACAACATGCTGGTCCGGGGTCACACCTTGGTGTGGCACTCGCAGGCCGGCGCGCTGCAGGGTGCCAGCCAGGCGACTCTGAACACCTTCATCGGTAACGCCATCAACCGCTGGGGCAGCAGGATCGCGTACTGGGACGTCGTCAACGAGGCGCTGGAAGACAACAACACCGGCCGGCGCCGGAACCAGTGGCCGCACACCATGAACCGGGACGCGAACGGCGACGGTGACTTCTTCGACAGCGGCGACACCGACGTCATCCGGGACTCGTTCATCCGGGCCAAGCAGGTCGTGCAGGCCGGCGGGCTGACCACCAAGCTCTGCATCAACGACTACGACGTCGAGGGCCTGACGGTCCAGGGCGGTACCCAGAACCGCAAGGCCAACGCGCTGTACGACATCGTCAGCAACTACCGGCAGTACATCGACTGCGTCGGATTCCAGGCGCACTTCAACGACAACCCGAACAGCATCATCACCAACGACCTTCAGGCCAACATCCAGCGTTTCGCCGACCTCGGCGTCGAGGTCCACATCACCGAGCTGGACATCGACGACGACCTGAGCAACAACGACATCGGCGCGGGCCAGGCGGAGAACTACCGCAAGGTAGTCCGGGCCTGCCTGAACGTCGCGAGGTGCACCGGCATCACCGTCTGGGGTATCGCCGACAGCGAGTCGTGGCGATCCTCGGAGCGGGGCCTGCTGTTCACCGGCGGCAGCGGAAACTACCAGAAGAAGGCCGCCTACCACGCGGTCCTCGACGAGCTGAACAAGGGCCGCAACTCCACCCCGCCGCCGACCACGCCGCCGGTGACCCCGTCCGTTCCGCCGACCACGCCGCCGGTCGACCCGACCACCCCGCCGCCGACGTCCGCGCCGCCGAACCCGACCACCGGCTGCTCGGCCACAATCTCGCTGAACTCCTGGACCGGTGGCTTCGTCGCCACCGTGAAGGTCACCGCCGGCACCGCGCCGATCAGCGGATGGAACGTTCAGCTCACCCTGCCGTCCGGGGCCACCGTGACCAACACCTGGAGCGCGAACCGCAGCGGCACCAGCGGCACCGTGCAGTTCAGCAACGTCAGCTACAACGGCTCGGTGAACGCCGGCCAGTCCACCGAGTTCGGCTTCCAGGGCACCGGAACGGCGGCCGGCCTGACCCCGGTGTGCACCGCCTCCTGAGCGTCACCTGTCCTGGACGGGCGGCGTGCGCCCGTCCAGGACAGCCAAGACGTCGACGATACGCAGCGTCAGGATCTGCCTGTCCACTCCCAAGGCGCCCCCGGTCGCCGCCCGCCGGTGCCGGGCGGCCGGAGCGCTCTGTCCGCTCTCGACACGCGCCTGTCGCAGTCCGCTGGACGCCGCCCGGACGCGACGGCGATCGTGCCGGGCGTCGGCGATTCCGAGCACCACCCATGCTGCTCTGGCACTCGAGGGATCTACCAGGCCGGGCTGCGCGGTGGGCTTCGGCGCCAGCGTCTGCCGGGAGGGGCGCGTGCGGGCGGGATGGACGCCGACTTCGGCGCCGCGACGAAGCGTGTGACCGTCCTCAATGGCGCGGGGCCGCAGGGCGGTGGCCCGAACTCGATCGCGTCATTGATGGCGACAAATGGTATTGATCCCCCGGATTCCGCTCCGCCCCTAGGCGCGACTTTCCGCAATGTGTAAGGTGAGCGCACCGCCGGGCAGGCCGACGTCCCGGGCTGGCGGCGCGGGTGTCTCGGGGCAAGTCGGGGGAAGGTCCCGCCGCGTACCGGGGCAGCTTTCCGGTGACTACGCGGTAGAGGCGGGCTGCGACCACTCGATCGGGCGATCCGTCCTCGTGTGCGGTTCGTAGGTGTCTACAGGGGAGGCGGCAGGCCTCTCGGCCCCCTTCGACGTGTAGCGGTGAGGTGAGACGAAGGAGGCAAAGGACATGGTGGACAACCCATTGCGATCCCGGCGCGGCTTTCTGGGACTGGGGGCCGGGCTACTCGGCGCGGCCGGTCTGGCCGCGTGCGGGGACAGTTCGCCGTCGACCCCCCGGGTGCAGGCCGAGGTCCCGAAGGAGCTGATCGACGCTGCGGCATCGTTGAAGGGCTCCTCGATGGGGATGCTGTCGCAGAAGCTGTACTCGGAGGCGGCGAACGCGGCGCTCGACAGTTCCATCAAGAAGTTCGCCGACACGACCGGTACGAAGATCGACAACAGTCTGGTCCAGGCCGACGCCGGAGACGTGGTGGCCAAGATCCACGCCGAGGTCGAGGGTGGCGTGGCTCGGGACCTGGCGTTCATGACCGACTCGCGGTTCGTCGCGCAGTTCCAGGCGCTGGGCGACCTGGAGGACGTGACGGACGTCGTTCAGGCGCTGACCGCCAAGTACGGCGAGCCCACCGCGGAGTCCAAGAACTTCTGCGTCTTCGACGGCAAGTGGTTCGCCATCCCCTACCACTTCATCGGGATCGGCTCGTTCCTGCGCAAGGACTGGATGCAGGACAAGGGCATCACTCCCAAGGACATCTACAGCTGGGAGGAACTGCGAGACCTGTGCCTGGCCATCTCCGATCCGTCCAAGCGCCGGTTCGGCTGGGGCATGACCGTGAACCGGTCCGGTGACGCGAACGGCATGATCGAGGCGCTGATCAACTCGTACGGCGGGGCGATCGCCTCCAACGACGGCAGGAAGGTCACCTTCGACTCGCCCGAGACGGTGCAGGCGGTGACCTTCCTCGGCGACATCTACACCAATCCCAAGTACAAGCCGATGCTGCCGCCCGGGGTGGCCGCCTGGACCGACTCCAGCAACAACGAGAACTGGCTCGCCGGGATCCTCGGCTACACCCGCAACCAGCTCAGCGTCTACGCGGACTCCAAGACCAAGAAGAACCCCGTCTACGACAAGACCCACGTCTTCGCCGACTGCATCGGCCCGGCCACCGACAATCCGCTGCTGCTCGGCCAGTCCCAGGCTTTCGTCATCTTCAAGGGCGCCAAGAACGCCGCACTCGCCAAGCTCCTGGCGCAGTACCTGGTCACTGCCCCCGCGCTGCTCGGGGTGGCGAAGGAGGCGCCCGGCCTGGCGCTGCCCGCCTGGGAGAAGGTCTGGGACGCCGACCCGTTCTTCACCAGCGGCGACCCGGCATTCCCCATCATGCGCAGGATCACCGAGCAGTCGCTGCCGCTGACCACGAAGAATGGCCTGAACTTCCCGCAGAAGGCCAGCGCGGGCCAGCAGGCCGCCGTGGGGGCCTACGTCCTCACCGACATGATGCAGCAGGTCATCCAGGGCACGCCGCCCGCGCGGGCCGTGCAGGCCGCCCACGCCAAGATGGTGCAGATCTTCACCCAGCAGGGGCTGCCGCAGTGAGATCGGTCCGTCCAGCGCCGGCCCCGGCGACGGGGGCAACCTCGCCGCCGGGGCACGGCCTCACCACGAGCCAGCGGCGGCTGGGTCGTGACTGGCGGCTGGCGGCGCTGTTTCTGGCGCCCACCGCCGTACTGGTCGGCGGGCTCGTGCTCGTGCCGATCGCCTGGTCGGTCGTCACCAGCACGACGGAACGGCACGGGCAGCAGAGCGTGTTCGTCGGCCTGGCCAACTACGTCGCACTCGCCAGCGACGAGCAGTTCCGCACCGGCGTGGTGAACTCGTTCGTCTTCACCGCGTACGCCGAGGTCTTCAAGGTGGTGCTGGGGCTCTCCGCGGCCCTGCTGCTGCACCATCTGCGCCGCGGGCGGGCGGTGCTGGCCGGGCTGCTCCTGTTGCCGTGGGTGGTGCCGACGGTGGTCACGGCGTTCAGTTGGCGCTCGCTGCTCGATCCGATCTTCGGCAGCGTCAACATGCTGCTCACCGAGTCGGGGATCGGGCCGCTGTTGGCCCAGGCCCACCTGGTCGACACCTGGCCGGCGGGCTGGCTTTCCGAGGCGTCGCTGGCCATGCCGTCGGTGATCCTCGTCAACGTGTGGAAGGGGGTGCCGTTCTTCACCGTCGCGTTCCTGGCGGGGTTGAAGGCCATCCCGGCAGACCTGTACGAGGCCGCCACCGTCGACGGTGCCTCGTCGTTGCAGCGCTTCCTCCACGTGACGCTGCCCGGACTGCGTCATGTGATCACCGTGACGGTGACCCTGTCGTCGATCTGGACGTTCAACAACTTCGACCTCATCTGGCTGCTGACGCAGGGTGGCCCGGGCAACGCGACCGCGCCGTACGTGCTGGTCGCCTATTCCAAGGCGATCCTGCAACTGCAGTACGGCGCGGGGGCAGCGGTCACGCTCGTGATGCTGCCGGTCATCGGCGTGCTGGTGTTCGTGCTGGTCCGGTTGCTGCGGCGGGACGCCGGCAACGGGCCGCCCCGACGTGCCCGCACGGCGCGGCAGGCGTGGAACGCGGGGAAGGCGCGGAAGGTGCTGCCGTGGGTCGTCGCCCTGGTGCTCACCGGTCTACTGGCCTGGGCGTCGCCACACATCGTCTGGAAGGCCGCGCTGGTCCTCGGGGTGATACTGCTGATCGCGGCGGCGGTCGGCCGGGTGGTGTCGGCACTCCAGACCTGGGGACGGCGCCGGGCGTCGTCGGTGGTGTCGCGCCTGGCGTCCGGTGTCGCGCTGGCCGGGTTGCTCCTCTTCGTCCTGGCCCCGCTGTACTGGATCGCCGTCACGGCATTCAAGTCCGAGGGTCAGATCGTCATGCGCGAGCACGACCTGTGGCCGACGCCCTGGACCTTGCAGCAGTTCACCGACCTCTTCGCCACCAAGCCCTTCGGTCGCTGGTACCTCAACACGGTGCTGGTGTCCGCGGCGTCCACCGCGGTGGCACTGGTCTGCGCCGCCCTGGGCGGCTACGCGCTGGCCCGGCTGCGGTTCCGCGGGGCGCAGAGTTTCACCGTCACAGTACTGATCACCTACGTGATGCCGGGCGCGCTGCTGTTCATCCCGCTGTACCAGTTGCTCATCGGGATGCGGCTCACGGACTCGCTGTGGTCCCTGGTGGTGACATATCCGACCTTCACGCTTCCGTTCGCCACCTGGCTGCTGGTGGGGTACTTCTCGTCGATTCCCGTCGAGCTGGAGGAGGCCGCGCTGGTCGACGGCTGCACCCGCCTCCAGGCGTTCCGCCGGGTGGTGCTGCCCCTCGCCAAGCCGGGACTGCTGGCGGTCGCGCTGTTCACCCTGACCAACGCCTGGAACGAGTTCCTCTTCGCCTTCGTGTTCATCACGAAGGACGAGTACAAGACGCTCCCCGTGGGAATGCAGTCCATGATCACCGGGGACGTCGTGCCGCAGGGGCAGCTCGCTGCGGCGTCACTGCTCGTCAGCATCCCCGTGGTGGTCATGTACGCCTTCGGGCAGCGCTTTCTGACCGAGGGACTCACCGCGGGCGCGGTGAAGGGCTGACCTGGGATGCCCGCGGCTCGGGTGGGGCGGTGTGAGCGACGTGGGGTCTACCGCCCGGGTGGCCGGCCGGCAACGGCCTGTCCGCCCGGGTAGGCGCCCGGGGTGTGGCCGAAGGTGCGGCGGAAGACGTCGATGAACGCGCTGGTCGAGGACCAGCCGCACCGGTGTGCCACGACGGTCACCGGCTTGTTGTCGGCGAGTAGGACCAGCGCGTGATGCAGTCGCAGCTGGGTGCGCCACTGCGGAAAGGTCATGCCGAGGTCGCTGCGGAACAGCCGGGACAGCGTACGGTCGCTGGCCCCGACCTCGCGGCCGAAGTCGGCAAGCGTGCGGTTGTCGCCGGGGTCCGCCTGGAGCAGAGCGTGTACGGCCCGCAGCAAGGGTTCGCGGGGTTTGGGTACGTGCAGCGGCTGCTGGGGCGAGGCGCGAAGTTGGTCGAGCAGTACGGCGCGTAGCCTGTCGCGTTCCGGACCCTGCTCGCCGGTGGAGTGAGTGTAGGCGACGATCAGCTCGCGCAGCAGTGGACCGACGGCGAGCACGGCTGGGGAGGCCAGGCCGAGTGGGTTGTCGGTGGCGGGCATACCTACCAGGTGCAGTTCGAGCTTTCCGTAGGCGCGGTGTGCGTGGACGGTGCCAGCCGGTACCCAGATGGCGCGGGTGTCCGGAGCAACCCACGAGCCCCGATCGGTGGTGACGGCCACCACGCCCCGGGAGGCATAGATGAGCTGATGGTCGTCGTGGCGATGCGCGTCGATCTCGCCGCCGGGGGAGAGCCACCGGGTGCGGGTGGGAGCCACAGGCTGGTGGCGGACTTCCGTCATCATCTGGCAGTTTATCGGAAGTCAGACAGGGTTGGTGGTTGGCACCATCGCAAGGTGCGAAGGAAGCCCACGATAACTCTGCTCGCGGTCGGCCATGCCTGCGTGGACGTCTATCAGGGCACGGTCGCGGCGCTGGTACCGCTGTTCGTCGCCGAACGCGCCTACACCTACGCGATCGCGTCCGGCATCGTGTTGGCCGCCTCCTTGTTGTCTTCGGTGGCGCAGCCGCTGTTCGGTCTGATCGCTGACAGGTGGGCGATGCCCTGGCTGTTGCCGGTCAGCACGCTGCTCAGCGGCGTGGGCATCGCGGCGAGCGGTCTGAGCGGCTCGTACCCGCTCACACTGCTGTTCGTCGCGATCTCCGGTGTCGGGGTGGCTGCCTATCACCCCGAGTCGGCCCGCATCGCCCGTCGGATCAGCCAGGGCAGCCACACCGCGATGGCGTACTTCTCCACCGGCGGGAACATCGGCTTCGCGCTCGCGCCGCTGATGGTCGCCGCGGTGAGCGCAGCCGGCGGCCTGAACTGGACGCCGATGTTGGTGGTGCCGGCCTTGGCCGGCACCACGATGGCTCTGCCCGTGCTGCGAGCACTGACGCGGGGCGTCGCCACCAGTAGCGGCGGTTCGACTTCGGCCGGGGCCGACGACATCGGTTCCTTCGTGCGGTTGAGCCTCGCGGTGGTGTTCCGGTCGATCGCGTTCGTTGGCTTGAGCACCTTCATCGCCCTGTTGGCCCAGCAGCGCATGAACGACAACGCGGTCGCGGGAACGCTGGCACTGTTCGTGCTCTATCTCGGGGGTGTCATCGGGTCGGTGCTGGGTGGCTCGGCGGCGTCCCGGTGGGGCAGGACGACGGTATCGCGCTGGTCGTACGCGCTCACCGCGGTGGCGATCGCGGGCCTGGTGTGGATACCAGGCCCGGCGCTCTACCTGTTCGTCGCCCTGACCTCGGTCGGGCTCTACGTCCCCTTCTCCCTGCAGGTCACGCTCGGCCAGGACTACCTGCCGTCGAAGGTTGGCACCGCCAGCGGGATCACCCTGGGGCTGACCGTCAGCATCGGCGGCCTCGCCAGCCCGATGATCGGCCGGCTGGCCGACGCCACTTCGCTGCGGACCGCGCTGACGCCCTTGATCGCCATGCCGGTGTTGAGCTGGTTGCTGTTTCGCACCCTCCAGGATCCCGGCGTGCCAGGCCCGGCATGCCAGCGGCGGGGGTGTCTTGCCGGCGGGAAAGGGACTCGGACCCCACCGGTCGGGACGTCCGGCCCTGCCCGCCGCAACGTCACCGCAGCGATGGTGGATTCGGAGTGAGAAGCGGGAGGCGAGTCATGATCACCAGCAAGCTGCCCGACGCGGTGGCCGAGTCTTCCACCGTCCGGCGGAGCCTGGCCGTCGTGCGGGCGGTGACCCGGCAGGACCCGTCTCACCGGCATGTCCTGGTCTCGGCCAGGGCGTCGCGATGATCGGCCCCAGGTTCACCCCGGCCGATCTGCGCTCCGCGGTGGCCGCGGCGGTTCGGGCGCCGTCGCTGCACAACAGCCAGCCCTGGCGCTTCCGGCTCGTCGACGGAGCGATCGAGGTGCGGGTCGACCCGGAGCGGCTGCCGCCGGTCGGCGATCCCACCCGCTGGGCAGCGCGGATCAGTTGCGGCGCGGCCCTGTTCAACCTGCGCCTGGCGCTCGCGGTCGCCGGAACGCCGGCCGAGGTGCGACTGCGCCCCTACCCGCACGAGCTGGATACCGTGGCCCGGCTGGTCCCCTGCCGGCCACGGCCCGCGACACCGGCAGAGCGGAACCTCTATGCCGCCCTCTTCCGCCGGCACAGCAACCGCGCACCGTTCTGGCCCGACCCGGTCCCGGCGGACACGCGGTGGCGCCTCATCGAGGCCGCCCGTGCCGAGCAGGCGTGGCTCGAGATGGTCATCGGACCGGTCGCGGTGCAGGCGGTAGCAGAGATCGCCCGCGCCGCCGACCGGGTGCTGGCGCGGGACCGGGACTACCGGGCGGAGCTGGCGCGCTGGATCCGCACCTCGTGCGCCGCCGACGGCGTACCGGCCGAGGCGGGCGGGCCGCTTCCCGAACCTCAGGACCTGCTTCCCCAACGGCCGTTCGGAGTACACGCCCGCGCGCCCGGCCAGGACTACGAACTCGAACCCCTCGTCGCCGTGCTCGGTTCGCGCGGCGACAGCGCCACCGACCAGATCGTCGCCGGTCAGGCGCTGCAACGCGTACTCCTCACCGCCACCGACAGTCGCCTCGCCGTCTCGATGCTGTCCCAACCTATCGAGGTGCGCCCGGCCCGCGAACAGCTACGTCTGGCACTCGGCAGGTACGGCACGCCGCAGATGGTCATGCGGATCGGGTACGGGGAACCGGGCCGGCCGTCTCCTCGCCGTGACGTCGACGAGGTGATCGACGAGACCGTCACGTCGCACCGATGACCGCCGCCCACCCCTTGCCGCCGCCGCGTGTCCCCACACACTCGATCAGGAGGGGACATGAGCGGGTCCACGGCCGGCTACCGTGGCCAGTGTCTTCGTGAGAGCGGCCAGCGAACACGGGATGATCGACGCTTCGACCCGAACATGCCGGCCGGACGGCAAAATCCGGAGGACGTCCTCGACATCGCCCTGTGGGCCGTACCGGAGGTCAGGTGAGCTGTGGCTCCGAGTGTGTACGTTGCCGGGCTCGGCCCGGGTGCGGGCAAGGCCACCGTGGCGCTGGGCCTGGCCGAGTCGCTGTCGCGCCGGGTGGCCTCGCTGGGCCTCTTCCGGCCGGTGGTACCCGCGTCCTGGGAAGATCCGGTGCTCGCGCTGCTGATCGACCGATATCCCGTTGCCGCCGGCTACGCCGACTCGTACGGCGTGACGAGCAGCCAGGCGGCCACTCTGGCGGCGGAAGGGCGCCAGGAGGAGCTGATCGGCCGGATCGTCGAGCGCTACCGCGAGTTGGAACGCCGCTGCGCCGCCGTGGTCGTCGTCGGCGGCGACGTGGCCGCACCAGATGAGGGGACGCCGAGCGGGCCGGACCGGCTGCTCGCCTTCCACGCCCGGCTCGCCACCGAGTTCGGCAGCCTGGTCGTCCCGGTGGTGGACGGCCTGGACCAGCCGCCCGAGATGGTCGCGACGGCGGCACGGACGGCGTACCACGACGTCGTCGAGGCGGGCGCCACGGTTCTGGCGGTGATCGCCAACCGGGTGCCGGCGGGTACCTCCGCGCCGGCCGGGCTGCCGGTGCCGGCGTACGCGATCCCCGAGACACCGGCCGTCTCGGCGCCGACCGTGGCGGAGGTGGCGGCGGCGCTCGACGCTACCGTCGTGTCCGGCGATCCCGAGGCGTTGGACCGCGACGTGCTGGACGTCGTGGTCGGTGCCGCGCACGTGCCGGTACTGCTCGACCACCTCACCGACGGCTGTCTCATGATCACCCCCGGGGACCGGGCCGACCTGCTCGTCGCGGCCAGCGCGGCGCACGCCGGCGGAGTCGTCGCTCTGTCCGGCCTGGTGCTCACCCTCGGCGAGCATCCTGACGCACGGGCCATGCGGGTGATCGACCGGCTGCACACCGGGCTGCCCGTACTCGTGACGAAGAGCGACAGCTACCAGACGGTCGGGGTGGTCGGCCGGCTCGAAGGGCGGCTCACCACCTCCGCACCTCGCAAGGTCCAGGCGGCGCTCGGTGCCTTCGAGGCCCACGTCGACATGATCGAACTGTCCCGCCGTATGGAGGTGACCCGCTCCCACCGGGTCACGCCCTTGATGTTCGAGAACGGCCTCATCGACCGGGCTCAGACACAGCGCCGACACCTCGTCCTGCCCGAGGGTGGGGCGAAACGGATCCTGCGGGCGGCGGAGACGGTCCTCCGCCGGGGCGTCGCCGACCTGACGCTGCTGGGCGACCCGTCCGAGATCAGCCGGCGGGCGAACGAACTAGGGGTCGACATCACCGCGGCACGGCTGGTCGACCCCGACAGCAGCGCCTGGCGCGCCGACTTCGCCGCCCGCTACGCGCAGCTGCGCCGGCACCGGGGGATGCCGCTGGAACTGGCGCACGACGTGGTGCGCGATGTCAACTACTTCGGCACGCTCATGGTCGAGGCCGGGCTGGCCGACGGCATGGTGTCTGGAGCGACGCACACGACCGCGGCGACGATCCGACCCGCGTTCGAGATCATCAAGACCGAACCGGGCGTGTCCGTCGCCTCCAGCGTCTTCTTCATGCTGCTCGCCGACCGGGTCCTGGTGTACGCCGACTGTGCGGTCAACCCTGATCCCGACGCGACCCAGCTCGCCGACATCGCGCTCTCCAGTGCCGATACCGCCGCCCGGTTCGGGATCGAACCGGTGCTGGCCATGCTCTCCTACGCCACCGGCACGTCCGGCGTCGGCGCGGACGTGGACAAGGTCGCCCAGGCCACGGCGATCGTCCGGGCCCGCCGGCCGGATCTGCCGGTGGAGGGTCCGATTCAGTACGATGCCGCCGTCGACCCGGTGGTCGCGGCGGCGAAACTCCCGGGCAACCCGGTCGCCGGGCATGCCACCGTGCTGGTCTTTCCGGACCTCAACACAGGTAACAACACGTACAAGGCGGTGCAACGGTCGGCGGGGGCGGTCGCGGTCGGCCCGATTCTGCAAGGGCTGCGCCGGCCGGTCAACGACCTGTCCCGCGGTGCCACGGTGAAGGACATCGTCAACACCATCGCCATCACCGCGATCCAGGCAGCCGGAAGGGGATCTCCGTGACGAGGGTGCTCGTGGTCAACTGCGGGTCGTCGTCACTGAAGTACCGGCTCTTCGACGGTAGCCGGGACCTGGGGCGGGGACTGGTGGAGCGGATCGGCGAGCCTGACGGCGGTGCACCGGACCACTCGACGGCCCTGCGCGACGTGTTGGCCGGACTGGACCTGGCGAATCTGGACGTCGTCGGCCACCGCGTCGTACACGGTGGCACCGAGTTCACCGGGCCAACCGTCGTCGACGACGCTGTCGTCGCGGCCATCGAACGGTTGGTTCCGCTGGCGCCGCTCCACAATCCGGCCAACCTGACCGGGATCGCGGTGGCCCGCCAACTGCTGCCGGAGGTGCCGCAGGTCGCGGTCTTCGACACCGCTTTCCACACCACGATGCCCGCGGAAGCGGCGACGTACGCGCTGGACACCGACCTGGCACGTCGGCTGGGTGTACGCCGCTACGGCTTCCACGGCACGTCGCACGCGTACGTGGCCCGGCGCACGGCGGATCTGCTGGGGCGCCGGCCGGACCGGCTCGACCTGATCACGCTGCACCTGGGCAACGGGGCGAGCGCCTGCGCGGTCTCCGGTGGCCGCAGCGTCGCCACCTCGATGGGAATGTCGCCGCTGGCCGGCCTGGTGATGGGCACCCGCAGCGGTGACCTGGACCCGGCGGTGATCTTCCACCTGCACCGGGTCGGCGGCCTGTCCGTGCAGGAGATCGACGAGTTGCTCAATCACCGCAGCGGCCTGCTCGGGCTGACCGGCGACAACGACATGCGGGCCGTGCTGCGGCGCCGGGCGGCCGGCGATCCCGCTGCGGCCCTTGCCTTCGACGTCTACTCCCGGCGTATCACCGAGTACGTTGGCGCCTACCTCGCCGTCCTCGGCCGGCTGGACGCCGTTACCTTCACCGGCGGCGTCGGCGAGCACGCCGTCGAGGTCCGCGCCGCTGCGTTGGCCGGGCTGACGGGCCTGGGCATCGCCGTCGATCCGGCACGAAACGAACGCGGCGAGCAGATCATCTCGCCACCGCACGCACCCGTCTCGGTGTGCGTCGTCGCGACCGACGAGGAGCGGGAGATCGCCGACCAGGCGTTGGCGGTGCTCTCCGGGCGTCCGCCCCTGTCGAGCCCGTAAGTCGCCGTCGTGGGTACAGCACGCACCGACCGGCCGGCCGGGCGAGCCGGGGTGCTGGGGAGCCGGACCGGGCAGGCAGGGCTTCGCGGCGGGACGCCGCTGGTAACTGTTGGGGTCGAAGGTCGGCGGCCGTCCGCCTCGCCCACGAGCGCGGGCGACCGGGCGACACCAACCGATGGACGAACACCCGGAACCAGATCTACGAACAGATCATCGACGGTGGCTTCACCCCGGACGACCCGAGCGCCTCACCCGACGGCCTCCCCGGCAGGGAAAACACCTTCACCATGTGCACCTTCTGGTACGTCCGGGCGCGCGCACAACCGACAGATGCGCCACCAGTGCGCGCTTCACGCGTTCGGGTCCCAGTCTGCGAGCTGCTCCATCGGCTCGGTGTCGCCGGTGGTCTCCAGGCTGTCGAGCGGGACGCGCTCGTAGAAGTAGAGGACCAGTTCGCTCGCTGCGCCTCGCATCGCCATGTCGCCCGGCTCCGCGTCGGCGGCGAGGTCGTCGCAGCGGACACCGTCGGCGTTGAGGGTCAGGCGCCAGGAGCGGCCCTCGGTCGTGTGCAGGTCGATGGTCGCCGGCTTGAACGGCCAGGGGACGGTCGTCGCCGAGACGGTCGTCAGGAACTCGTCCACGCCCTCGACCGCGACGTCCGTCGGCAGCGGCTGTGCGGCCCCCTGGGTGAGCTGGGCGTCGTAGGTGTGGACGGCGATCTCCTGGATCTGGTGCCGCGCCACGGCTCCGCTGGTCTCCGGGGCCTGCGAGCGGCCCCACCAGGTCCAACAGCCGCGGGCCGGGCCGGCCTCGCGCATCGCGTCGAGCATGAGCTCGGTCGACTCGGCGAGCCAGGCGTCCAGGGCTTCGCGGTCGCGGGGCGCGGTCGGGGCGCCCTTCGGGTCCGTCCTCGCCGGGGGCTCAGCGCCCGGGCCCGCCGCGACGATGGCGGCCTGGCGGCGGCGGCCGTCGCCGAGGTGCTGCGCCAGTTCGCGCAGCGTCCAGTCCGGGCAGGTCGGGACCTGGACGTCAAGGTCGGGGGCGGACGCGATCGCGGCGCGGAACGCGGCCGAGCGGTCTTCGATCAGCCGCAGGACCTCGGGGAACTCCAAGATGTTTTGCACGTCGGTTGTGTATCACGGCGCTCCGGCCGCCGGGTAAGGAATTTGTCGGACGATCGCGTCGACGGCCGGGCCGAGCGCCGGCGCCGAAGCCGTCCCGAAACTCCGGGTACTGGTCGCCAACGGCGACGTCGACCGCTACTGGACCTACCATCTGGGCCAGGAGCACCAGCGCAACCAGCAGGCCCGCTACCAACCCGCTGCTTGACCCACGAAGTCACTCCCAGTAATCCGTACCCTAGCCGCGTAGGTCGCGGCGGTGGTAGCCGGCGGCGCCGAGGGCCGTGAGTGTGCCGGCGATGGTCATCATGGCGATGCTGGCGGGCCAGTTCGGTGGCTGGTCGGGGACGGGGGCGAGGTGGGCGAACGGGGAAAGCCTCCCGACCCAGGGCGGCGCGCCGATACTGTCGGCGGTGACCTGGAGGAGGAATCCGCCGGCCGCGGGCATCGCGCCGACGAGCGCGACGGCGCGGGGTAGCCAGCCGAGGGCGAGTACGGCCGCGCCGAGGCAGAGCAGGGCGATGGGTAGCACGTTCAGCGTGCCATCGAGGGCGGCGTCGAGCGGCAGGGGCGCGTCGACGGTGGTCGCCCCGGCCCAGGTGGCCACGCCTGCGACGGCGGTGAGGATCGCCGTACCGCCTGCGGTGATGGTCACCTCGGCGGTGAGCAGTCGGGTGCGGGTGACGGGTCGGGCGTACAGGAGGGTGAGCCGCCGGTCAGCCTCGTCGGAGGCGAAGCAGGCGATACGGATGGCCGCGAAGACGCCGACCGGGATGGCGAGCAGCGCGAACAGTGCCGCCACGTAGCCCTCGACCGACCCGAGCGCGCCGAATCCCGCCTGCGCGGCGAGGTCGGTGAATCGTGGGTTGTCGGCGAGGAAACTGGTCATCGAGACCGCGAGCAGGCCGATGAGCAGGAAGTAGGCGCCTATCCCGGTCGCCCACCCGCCGAGGGGACGCAGCAGGCGCCGGGTCGCGAACCCGGGCGCCGAGCCGAGCAGCCACAGCCGGGACGGACGGCTCGGCGAACTGGCGAGCCATCCGCCGCCCACGTCCCGACGGGCCGCCACCGCCGTGACGGCGGCGGTCACGGTCGCGGTGGCGACCGCCAGCACCACCAGCGGCAGCACGCGGTTCGCCTCGTACGGTCGGGAGAGTGCGACCAGCCCGAACGGCGACATCCACCGCAGCCATCCCAGGGCGTCGACGCCGTCGCCGACCATCCGCATGATCAGACCGGCACCGAGGAACGCGACCGCCGCACCGGTGGCACCGCCCCGGGTCGCGAAGACCTGAGCTGTCAGCGCGCCGGTGGCGGCGAACAACGCCCCGGTCAACGCGAGTCCGACCCCGTGCAGCAGGGCACCCTGGGGTGCGGTACCGACCGAGGCGAGGGCTCCCGCCGCCGCCGACCCCGCCAGCAGCGACGTGGCGAGCACGACAGCCAGATGGCGTGCCACGATCGAGGTGACCGGAAGACGGCCCGCCGCCAGCAGGTTCCACCGGCCGGCGTCCTCCTCGCCACGGGTGATCCGGGTGGCGACGACGAGCCCCCAGACGCCGACGAGGACGCCGAGGATCGTGCCGGTGCGCCAGACCGTGAAGCCGCCCGGATCGTCGAGCGCCACCGGCTCACCGAACAGGGTGCGGATGGCCGGGTTCTCGGCCAGCGCGGCGAGCGCCTCGGCGTCCAGCGTGTCGCCGACGGTGCTGGTGTAGGTGGCGGCGACCATGGCGGACATGCCGGCCAGCACCACGATGACGATCAGGCCGCTCCGCCGGACCTGCCGTACGGCCAGCCCGGTGACCGCCCGCCCAACCGCCGGAGTCGCGGACACAGGGGTATCCCCGATGCGGGCTTCGACGGCGGTCACCGGGACGTCCGCGCGTAGTAGTCGAGGAAGATCTCTTCCAGGGTCGGCTCGTGGACCTGTAACGCGGTCACATCCGCTGCGGCCAGCGCCCGCAGCGCCGGTGCCGGCGGCCCGGTGAGGGTGAACCGGAGTCGCGACGGTCCCACCACCTCGACGTCCTCGACGCCAGATGCCTGGGACAGGTCCGGTGCCGTGCCGGTGAAAGTCACCTCGACCTGGCTACGGTGCAGACGTCGTAGGTCCGGCACCCCGGCGACCTCGACCAGGCGCCCCGCGCGCAGGATCCCCACCCGATCGCATACTGCTTCGACCTCGGCGAGCTGGTGGGAGCTGAGGAACACCGTCTGTCCGCGTCGGCGGGCCAGCCCGACCGCGTACTGGAATTCGTGTTCCATCAAGGGATCGAGGCCGCTGGTCGGTTCGTCCAGGACCAGCAGCGGGGCCCGGGTCGCGAACGCGGCGACCAGAGCGACTTTCTGCCGGTTGCCGGTCGAGTACGCCCGCCCGGGTTTCGACAGGTCCAACGCGAACCGATCCACCAACTCGTCGCGGTAGGCGCGGTCGACGCCGGGGCCGGTGCGACCCAGCAGTTCCAGCGTCTCCGCGCCGGTCAGCGTGGGCCAGAGCGCCACGTCGGCAGGCACGTACGCGATCGATCGGTGCGCTACCGCCACGTCGCGCGCGTCGGTGCCGAAGATCCATGCGCGGCCGGCGGTCGGGCGGGCCAGGCCGAGGAGGAGCCGGATCGTGGTGGATTTGCCCGCGCCGTTGGGGCCCAGGAAGCCGAACACCTCGCCTGCCGGAACGGTGAGATCGAGGGCGTCCAACGCGGACACTTGCCGATAGCGTTTCGTCAGGCCAGCGGTGCGAACGGCGGGGGTGTCCACGGGAGCCTCCGAGGTCGACAGCGGTCACGACTGCCGACCAGACTTCCCGGCGCACCATGGCAGAGCCTACGCTGCCACGCGCGTTCATGGGGCGGGGCAAGGCATCGTGGGGGAGGGCGCGGCGTGACTATGCGCGAGGGCGGTGTGCGCCGTTCACCGCCTTCGACCCGCCGTCATCGCTCGGCGCCGTCAAGGCGGGATCGATCCGTAACACATGGTCCACCCGGGCGATCTCGAGGAGCCGAGACAGTCGTGCTGACGGCTTCCGCAACTCCAGCGTGCCGCCGGTACGCCGCAGCTGGCGGTGCAGGTCGAGGAGCAACGCGATCCCGGCGGCATCGACGTACTCGCAGTGGGTCATGTCGAGCACGATCCGTTCCGGCTTGCGGTCGAGCGCCGCGTCGAACGTCGTGTTGACCCTCGGTACCGCCGGATGGTCGAGCCAGCCGGTGATCGCCAACTCGATCGTCGAGGCGGTCGCCGTGTCGTCGCGACGTTCACCGTCACCCGCGTTCCCGTCCCCGGACATCGACGCCTCCTCCACGACCTCGGATGTGCAGGATCAGCCTGGCTGCTGATCTTCGCGGCGGTTCGGCGGAGATATGACGGTTCTGTGACACTCGCGGTACCCCGGCCGAGGCCCGGCGCGGTCCTGCGCCGGATCTCACGCGTAGGGGATGTTGCCGCGGAGCTGGCGGACGTGTCGGCGTGGTCGGCAGGGCCGCTGGTCAGGTGCGGCGCGGATGCTGCCGGGACGGTCGCCTGCCATCGTGGCCGGGGTTGTCACGAGACTGTCATAGGTCCGCGTAGGCCTCTCCACATCGCCGCACGAGGCTGGCTCCAGTACCGGCGACGACAGGAGGGACGCGGTGACTACGGTTGGGCAACCAGCGGCCGTACCGGCACCGGTGATCGAGGCCGATCTCACCGACCGTCCAGACCTGGCGTGCCCGGCGCCGGTGCGGGCCGTGCCGGACGCGGCCGTGCGGGTACGCCCGGGTCGGTTGGCGCTTGACATGCCGCGACGCGTGGCGACCGGCACGGAAGGGCTTGCCATGCCCCTGGACGTGCACCGGCACCCGCCGCGAGGTGGTACCCGCGTCGTTCTTCGCGCGCCGACGCCACGGCTGCGGTGGCTGTGGCGGGGTGCCCGCGTGGAGCAGGTGTCGCGGCTGGCGCCCGCAGTGCCTGGGGTTCCCCCGGGGCGGGCGGAGCGTGCTCGGAGCGCGCCATGACGGGGTTGTGGCCGCTCCCCGATGACGGCTCCTGGTCTGGTCCGCCGTCCCGTCGCCAGGCGCCTCGAATGCACGAGGATCAGGTGCTCGCTGACCAGGTCGTGGCACGGTTGGTCCAGGACGAGCGGACTCGTCTGCAGGACATCGCCGTCGAGGTGCAGAACGCCGTCGCCATCCTCTCCGGCCGGGTCGATACGGCAGAACTGATATTCGTCGCCGGCGGTCTGGCGTGGCAGACGATTGGCATCGCCGACGTCTGTAACGCCCTCGAGTCGTGCGACGGCGACGACCCGGCCGGCAGCTAGCCGATTTCAGGCGTGGCGCACCTGTGCGGGATGGCCGCACCCGGTTAACAGGGAGGAACAGTGAAGGCGATCATTTGCGGTGCGCGTATCGCCCGTCTCACGCTGGCCTGGTGGCTCGAACGGGACTTCTGGGAGGTACTGCCCGAGTTGCGGCGGGCAAATCCCAGAACCACCCGGCTGTCCTTTGTGGACCAGAGTGAGCACGGCGAGGGTCGCCTCGGCTACTCGCGGGTCGCATCGGTCCTCGGCGGCCTGGTCATCGGGGCGCGTGGACGATATCTGCGCCACGTGGGTCACCGGGCCGCTTCCTTCACCTTGAGCGACGGCGACATCGAGCGTCGGGTCGGGGACCGGCCTCTGATGCTCGGTGCGCCGGGACGGCGGGCCCGCCTGTACCCGACCGACGACGGCCGGCTGTCTGGGACGCGAGCGCTGTGAACGACCAGCGGGCACTCGGACAGACAATCTCGATCACCGAGCGGCAGACCGACTCGGGCATCCGGCTGCTGCTGGCCGGCGAGATCGACCTGGCCACCGTGGGGGAGATCCGCGACGCGATCATCGACGTACTGACCCGGGACAACCCTTCGGCCATCGTCCTGGATCTCGAGGACGTGTCGTTCATCGACTCCGCCGGCATCGGTGAGCTGGTCCGTTGTCACCAGGCCGCTGCGGTGAGCGGTAGTGTCCTGAGGTTGGAGAACCTTGCCCCGTTCCCGCGCCGGCAGCTGTGGGCGACCGGGCTGCTCGGTCTGTTCGGCCTGGCCGACATACCCGGTCGCGACGAGACGCTGATCCCGCAATCCTCGGAAGCCAGGCCGGCGACCCGGTCGACCGAGGTGTCGGGACGGGCATCGGCCCGCGGATGCGACCCTTGACGGTTCGTCGGCAGGATCCGGCCGTCGGGCAGGCCCCGGAGACGCGACGGCGACCCCGTTCCGGCAGGTGACCACGGGCCGTCGGCCGTCGACGCGACCTCCGGCCGCCAACGATCCCGCCCGATGGTCAGCGGACGCCGCTCATGAGCCTGCGGACGAGCGGGCTGAGGGCGGCGAGTGTCAGGCCGAGCACGATGGCCGTACCGCCGAGGACGCCGAAGTAGGCGGTCTCCTGGTCCTCCCGGTAGTACCTGGCGAGGACGCCGGACATGGCCGTGCCGAGGGCCACCGAGAGGAAGAACAGCGCGACCATCTGCGTCCGGAAGGCCCGGGGTGCGAGCTTGGTGGACAGGGACAGGCCGACCGGCGACAGCAGCAGTTCGGCGACGGTGAACACGAACAGGATGCCGACCAGGGCGAGGAGCGGTGCGCTGTTCGGCCCGCCGCCGGCGAGTGGCAGGAACAGCAGGAACGCCACACCCATCGTCACCGTGCCGGTGGCGAACTTGATCGGGGCCGACGGCTGTCGTGGGCCGAGTCTGGTCCACAGGGCGGCGAACAGACCCGCGAGGACGATGATGAAGACGGGGTTGATCGACTGCACCCAGGAGACCGGCATCTCCCAGCCGAGGATCCGGCGGTCCAGTCGGGTGTCCGAGTAGATGGTCACGACGGTGAACTGCTGCTGGTACAGCGACCAGAACGCCGCGCTGGCGACGAACATCGGGATGAACGCGATGACCCGCCGCCGTTCGGTGCCGGTGATCGTCCTGCTGGCCAGGATCACCACGAAGTACGCTACCGCCGCGGCGGCGCTCAGCACCACGACGATGCCCGACAGCCGCCGCGCCGGCAGCAGCCCCGCGAACGCCGCCACGACGACGAACCCGATCACGACGACGGCGGCTGCCGCGACGAGGGGCCGGCGAGCGGCCGGCAGCGGGTTCGGCACCTCACGCGCCGCGCCGGTCAACCGTCGGCGGCCGAACGTGTACTGCGTCAGACCGGCCGCCATGCCGACCGCGGCGAGGCCGAACCCGTAGTGGAAGCCGGCGGTCTTCTGCAGCAGACCGGTAGCCAGCGGCCCGAACAGGGCACCGAGGTTGATCCCCAGATAGAACAGTGAGAATCCGGCGTCTCTACGGTCGTCGTCCTCCGGGTAGAGCGTGCCGACCAGCGATGTGGCGGTGGCCTTCACGCCCCCGCTGCCGAACGCGATCAGGATCAGGCCGACTCCCACACCGAGCAGGCCGGGCAGCACCGCCAGGGAGATGTGTCCGGCCATGACGAGAACGGCGCTGTGGAACAGTACCCGTTCGGCACCGAACAACCGGTCGGCCAACCATGCGGCGAGCACGGTGGAGAGGTACACCATCCCCCCGTACGCCCCGACGATGCTGGTGGCGGTGTCGCGGCTGATGCCGAGGCCGCCGTCGGCACTGGCGTAGTAGAGGTAGATGAGCAGGATGCCCTGCATGCCATAGAAGGAGAACCGCTCCCAGAGTTCGACACCGAACAGATTCGCCAGCAGTGGCGGCTGTCCGAAGAAGGTCCTGCTCCGCTGCGGCCTCGGCGCGGCATCGGGGATCGCCATGAGCTCGCCGGTACCCCGTTTGTCCGAGAATTACGCCGAACCGGCTGTGGCGTTTTCCATCCGGTCGGGCCTGCGCGTCGGTCGACGGCCGGCCTCACCCCGTCCACGCCGGGGGTGCGGTGGGCGGGGTGAGGGCTCAGGGCCGACGCACCGTCGGGGAGGGCGGTATTCAGCCTCCGATCGCGGTATGGCGGTACCTCGACGGTTGTGTGACAGTCTCGTGACAAGCCGCCAGGACACCCGCCAGGGTGCTTACGGTCGTGCCGCTGGGCATGATTTAGCAATGGAACAGGTGCTGTTGATCGAGGACGATGACCGCATCCGGCTGTCGTTGACGCTCGGCCTGGAAGACGAGGGTTACGCGGTCCGGGGCGCGGCGACAGCGGAGGAAGGACTGCGCGAGCAGCGACGCGCCCCCGCCGACACCGTGCTGATCGACCTGATGCTGCCCGGCCTCGACGGTTTCGAGTGCATCCGGCAGCTGCGTTCTCGCGACGACGTGCCGATCGTCGTGGTCAGCGCGCGCGACGACACACATGACATCGTGGCGGCGCTCGGCGCTGGCGCGGACGACTACGTGGTGAAGCCGGTGGCGGTGAAGGAGCTGTCCGCGCGGCTGCGGGCGTTGCGGCGCCGAGCCCGCGCGAGCACGGTCTCGGGCGTACCGGCGCTGGTCTTCGACGATCTGGAGATCCGGCCGCAGGCCGGCGAGGTGGCCCTGCGGGGTGAGCCGGTGGCGGTGACCCGCACCGAGTTCCGGCTGCTGTGTGAGCTGGCCGAGCATCCGGGCCGGGTGCTGTCCCGGGCACAGCTGCTGGAGCGGGTCTGGGAGTACACGTACGGGGACGAGCGCCTCGTCGACGTGCACATCGGCAGGCTGCGGCAGAAGATAGAGGACGATCCGACGGCGCCACGACATCTGGTGACCGTCCGCGGCATGGGATACAAGCTCGTCGGATGAGACGTCCTGGCCTGCGTACCCGGGTCGCCGCTGGTTTCACGGCCGGCGCCTTCGCCCTGTCGGCGTCGATGGCGGCCCTCTCGTACGGGTTCACCAGCCAGGAGCTGATGGCCGGCCGGGAACGCAGTGCCCTGCGCTCGGCGTACCTCGACGCCGGGGTCGTGCACGCCGGTCTGGCCACCGAGCCGCCGGACATCTCAGCCGTGCTCAGCACCCTCAACACGGGCAACACCCGACGAGCCCTGCTCCGCAGGGAGAGCCGTTGGTACGCCCGCGCCGCCGACGCGGGCATGACCGACGCGATACCGCCCGGGCTGCAGCGGCTGGTCGAGCAGGGCAAGGTCGGGATGCAGCGGGTACGCACCGACAGCGGTCCCGCCGTTGTCGTCGGCGTCCCGTTGCCGTCCGGGACGGGCTTCTATGTCATCGACTCGATGCACGAACTCGACCAGACTCTGCGCACCCTCGCCCTGGTGCTCACTCTCGTGGCGGCGGGCACGACCGCGGCCGGCGCCGGACTCGGCTGGTATCTGACTCGGCGCGTGCTGCGCCCGCTGGACACGGTCACCGTTGCCGCGCGCGAGATCACCGCCGGAGACCTCGGCGCCCGCCTCGACCCGGCCACGGAACCGGATCTCGAACGGTTGACGACATCGTTCAACGAGATGGTCGACCGGCTCGCCGACCGCCTGGAACGGGACCGACGGTTCGCCGGGGACGTCAGCCACGAGCTGCGCTCGCCGCTGCAGACACTGTCTGCCGCCGCCAGTGTGCTGGACCGGCACCGCCCGCGCCTCGACGACCGCGCCGCGACCGCGCTCACCCTGCTCTCCGACGAGGTGGTCCGCTTCCAGCGGTTGGTCACCGACCTGCTGGAGCTGGCCCGTGATGACCAGGCCGCGCAGCGCACACCTGTCCAGGTCGCCGACCTGGCGCGCGAGGAATGCCAGGCGCGCGGCCTGCCGGCGGAGGTGGTGCAGGTGGTCGACGGAGGCCCAGCTGTCTGGTCGATCGACCGGCGTCGCTTCAGTCAGATCCTGAGCAACCTGCTCGACAACGCCGAACGGTACGGGGGCGGGCCGTGCGCCGTGCGCCTCAGCCAGGCATCCGAGGCGTTCGTCCTGGAGGTCGACGACGAGGGTCCGGGGGTACGACCGGAAGACCGCACCGCCATCTTCGACCGATTCGTACGTGGCCGTGCCGCGAGCGCCAGAGGAGACAGCGACGGCACCGGCCTCGGCCTCGCCCTCGTCGCCCGGCACGCTACCGCGCACGGTGGACATGCGGCGGTTGTCGACCGGCCGGGCGGCGGCGCCCGCTTCCGTGTCGAACTGGGTAGGACCAACCCGTGAGCACCCGCCTCGGATCTTGCCGGGCCGCCGCGCTGACACTGCTGCTCGCGGCCGTCGTCGCTGGCTGCGGAGTACCGGCCGAGGACACCGCCCGAGAGGTGGAGCCACCCGACGGGGTAGCCCAGGCGTGGGCGACGCAGACACCGCCGGACCCCACCCCGAGCACCGGTGCCGTGCCGGCGCGGTTGTACCTGCTCCGGGACGGCGAACTCGTCGCCGTCACCCGTCACGTCGACGCCGCACCCGACGTCGACGAGCTCGTCGACAGCCTGCTCGCCGGTCCCACCGATGCCGAACAACGCGACGGCCTCACCAGCGCGCTGCTCGGCAACGACATCGTCGTCGGCGTCCAGCTCAGCGGCGGTCGGGCCACGGTAGAACTGACCGATACCCTGGACGAGACCGGCCGCAGCGACCAGATCCTGGCGTTCGCGCAGATCGTCTGTACTCTCGCCGCCAAACCCGGCGTCACGGCCGTGTCGTTCACCCGCGCCGGGCAGCCCGTCGGCGTACCCCGGGCCGACGGCTCGCTGTCCGAGTCTCCGGCGACCGCCGCCGACTACGCGAGCCTGGTCAGCGGCCGATAGGCGTTCCAGGCGGCCGAATGCTCTGCCCGCGCCTCCGGAGGTGCTGGCGAGCGGGCCGGATGGCAGATCTCCGTACCTCGACGGGACCGCAACTTGCGATCCAACGATCGCAAGTTTCGTGCAATGTGATCACCGCAGATCCGCGCCTGGTCAGGGATTCCTCGAAAGAACCCGAGGTCAGCGCGGACATCTATGCTCTTGAATTTTCCGCAACTTTTTCGTAACCTCAGCCCGCAGGGAGGACCTTGGTGGCACCCCCGGGACAACGTCACGGCGCCCGCCGGCGCTCCAGCTAGCCAAGGAGGCCGCGTCGGCACGCCGCGTCGCAGCCGCGGATCGGTCGTCGCCACGCCTGCTCGTCCACGGATTTCCCGTCATCGCTTCCACCCGGAAGGAGCCCAAGTGAGCACAAACTCGGGCCGCAGCACGCTCCGCGCGACAGTCGTCGGGCTGGCGGTAGCGGCACTCGCGGCCACTGGAGCGGTGTCCATAGTCGGCCGGACGACCACAGCCGTGGCCGCCCCGGTCAACGTGTTCGCCGCATCCGTGGAGGATGAGGGTGCCGACTGCCCGCTGCCGACGGGTACGCCGGCCGCCACGTCTCGGCTCCCCGATCCGTTCCGGAAGGCGAACGGCACCCGCATCACCTCCAAGGCCGACTGGCGATGCCTACGCGCCGAGACCAAGGAGTTCGCGGAGCGCACCATCTACGGCCAGAAGCCCGCGAAGCCGGCGACCGTCACCGGAACCGTCTCCAACTCCAACATCACGGTGAACGTGTCGGACCAGGGCCGTAGTGCCAGCTTCTCCGCGAGCGTCCAACTACCGACCACCGGTTCCGCACCGTACCCGGCCGTCTTCGTGCTCGGCGGATTCGGCGCCGACACCGCCACCATTCGCGCCGCCGGCGCCGCCGTCATCAACTACGACCCGCTGGCGGTGGGTCGCGAGGGTACGCCGCGCAACAACAAGCAGGGCGCTTTCTACAGCATCTACGGCGCGTCGAGTAGCACCGGGATCCTGATGGCCTGGGCCTGGGGCGTGAGCCGGATGATCGATGTCATCGAGCAGTCGGGTGGCAACATCCTCCGCGCCGACGCGACCGGCGTCACCGGGTGCTCCCGATACGGCAAGGGCGCCTTCACCGTCGGCGTCTTCGACCAGCGCATCGCGCTCACCATGCCGATCGAATCCGGAACCGCTGGCGTTCCCGCCCTGCGCTCCATCGCCCAGGAGAGCGGCGCCCAACCACTCAGCAGCGCCTACGGCGAACAACCCTGGCTCGGCGACGCCTTCAGCTCCTACACCGGCAACCCGGGCGGACTGCCCGTCGACATGCACCAGATGGTCGGCATGGTCGCGCCACGCGGGCTCTTCATCATGGAAAACCCGCACGTCGACTGGCTCGGCGCCACCTCTGGCAGCGTATCGGCACTGGGCGGAGCCGAGGTCTACAAGGCACTCGGCGCGGGAGAAAACATCAGCTACTGGTCCGACGTGCAGGATGGCACCCACTGCGCTTCCCGCTCCGAATGGCGTACCCCACTGCAACAGAACATCCAGAAATTCCTTCTCAAGACCGGCAACGCCGCGGGCACCTTCCGGATCTCCAGCCGCAAGTCCGGCAACCTGGCGCAGTGGCGCGATTGGCAGACCCCAACCCTGACCGACGGCCCGAGCAACCCGACCACGCCGCCGACCACGCCGCCGACCGGCACGCCGACCACGCCCCCGACCAGTACGCCGACCACGCCGCCGGCCGGTGGGAACTGCACGACGTCGATGACGCAGGGCACGGTCTGGGGCGACCGCTACAACACCACGGTGACGGTCAGCGGCGCCAGCAACTGGACCGTGGTCGCCGCCGTCACCTCACCACAGTCGATCAGCAGCACCTGGAGCGGCAGCGCCAGCCTGAGCAGCAACAACACCGTACTGACGATGCGCTCCAACGGCAGCGGCAACAGCTTCGGCTTCACCACCATGATGAACGGCAACTCCAGCGCCCGACCACAGGTCAGGTCCTGCACCGCTTCCTGACCGCACCAACCCGTCTCCGGCCCCGGGCATGACGTCCGCCCGGGCCGGAGACGTCACGTTCTGCACCACCAGGGGAACAACGTTTCCTGGAGCGGGGTCTAGAGGGCGGGGGATGGCGCTTCGGGCGGGCGACCGTGGGCGCGAATGAGGTCTGTGGCGGCGATCCCGGCCAGGACGAGGTTACCGACGATGGCCACTCCCAGCGGTGGTACATACAACATCGCGGGTACGGCGACGGCGAGTACGAGTAGCGCGATCGGTCGGGAGGGGGAAATCCGGCTGAATACCTCGTACTCGAATCGGGCCCGGCCAGCCAGGAACAACGCGGGACCGCCGAGAACGACGCCGACCAGCCCGAAGGTGGTGTCTCCGGTGGGGTGCCGGATGGCGGTTTCGGCTCCGGCGGCGGAGGCGACCACGCCGGCCACCATGAGCAGGTGGGTGTAGGGGGCCGACCGCATGAGCCGTCCCGGGTCACGGGAAGATTCGATTGCGGCCTGGAGCAGTGCTCCGGCACGTTGGACGTAGATCTGCCACAGCAGCACGGTGGTGGCGAACGCGACCACGAAAGCGGCGGTCCGGTCGACCGCGAACCCGGAGCCGGCGTACGTGAGGGTGGTGACCAGAATGAGATCGCCGAGGGCGAGGGTGAAGAACTGCTGGTACCGCTCGGCCAGGTGCTCGGCCGCGATCCTGTACTGCGACCTCGGAACCCGACCGAGCCAGGGCGTGGGGTAGCGGAGCCAGGCCGCCCCGTAGTCCAGGGCGAGCGCCACCGTCCACAGCGCACCACGCGCGGTGCCTGTCACGATGGCGCCGAACAGCCACGGCACGGCCGAGACGGAGAACCAGAACAGAAACCGCGCGGCGTGCCGACGTGCCTGCCGGCCCCGCAGCGCGGGGGTCAGGAAGAGGCTGCGACCGAGGTGGATGGCCACGTACGCGCCCGCGAAGACCACCCCGTCGCCGCTGAAGGCCGCCGGCAGCGCGGCGACCATCAGCATGGTGCCGAACATGACCGAGATGGTCATCAGGAAGATCGGTGGCCGCTGGGACAGGTAGAGGTCGGTGGTCAGGGCGGTGATCGACCAGACCCACCAGATCGCCAGCAGCAGTAGCAGGGTCTGGAGTACGCCGGCCCAGGTCATGTCGGTGGCGAGCTTCTGCGAGGTCAGGGCGAGCGCGGCGACGAACACCAGATCGAGGAAGAGTTCCAACAGGGTCGCTCGTTGCGGCCCCTCGGCTCGGCGCGCCAACCCGACCGCCCGGTCGGTCGTCACGGGATACCTGGTCCGGTTGACGGTCGCAGTAGCGTCGACACGCATCGACGTCGGTCGTCAACCGCCCGCACACCCTCAGACGACATCATAAGCTGCCAGAACGCCTCCTTCGATCCCAGCGTAGGCACGATGTCACCGTCGGAGACCCACCTACAGCAGGTAGGAGGTTTCGTGTCTCGGGTCAGCCCCGGCAGCGATGATCCAGGCCGGCTGCCTCGCCGGCATCGGAAGGCAGGTGCCACCGACGCGGGGGTGTTGGACCCGGGTATCGGGTTCGAGCGGGCCGGCCACCGAGGCGATGCCGGAACCTCTGTCCCGCGCCGATCTACCGCGCGGGTACGTCGTCCATCGCCTCCATCAGGGCGGTGAGGGAGACGACGCCGAACCGGACCCGGGCATCGTTGGCCCCGTACGGCAGCCACAGGGTGTCGGCGTGCAGCAGACCGCCACACGAGTAGACGACGTTGGGCACGTAACCGTCGCGCTCGGTGTCGTCGGGTGCGAGGAGTACGCCGGGTAGTTCGGCGATGACGCGGTCGGGCCGGTGCAGGTCGAGCAGGAGAGCGCCGATGGCGTAGCGGCGCATCGGGCCGACTCCGTGGGTGAGTACCAGCCAGCCGGCTTCGGTTTCGATGGGTGATCCGCAGTTGCCGACCTGGATCAGTTCCCAGCCGCGGTGCGGAGCGTGCAACGGCACCGGAGGCTGCCACCGGTTGGCTCGGTCGAGGCGGGTCAGGCCGATGGTTTCGCCGTCGGAGCGGCACAGCGCGAGGTGACGGCCGCCGATCGGGCGGGGGAACAGTGCGATGCCCTTGTTGCGGGACGCCGGCCCGCGCATCGGGGTCACCTGGAAGTGGCGAAGATCGTCGCTGCTGAGCATCCGGGCGGCGACGCGTCGGCCGTCGTATGCGGTGTAGGTGGCGTGGTAGGCCGATTCGCCGTCGTCGCCGGTGATTCTGACGAAGCGGGCGTCCTCCATGCCGTTGCTCTCGGCGGGCGCGGCAGGCCAGAGGATCCGTCGCTGGAGCGGGACGTCGGCGGGGAAGGTCACGGCGTAGCTGGCCGAGGCGGTACGGCGCAGTTGCTCGAGGGTGCGCTGGCTCGTGGTGCGGGTGAGTAGGTCGGTGGGAAGGCTGGTCAGCACCTGTTCGAAGGTGTGGTCGTCGAACCGTTCGGGCAGGCGTCCCAGCACGGTGGCGGAGACCTCGTTGTCCCAGTCTTCCTCGGCGAGTCCGGCGGCGAGCAGGTCCCTGCGGTGACGGGCGCTGACGCGGCGGCCGGTGACCAGCGGGCCCGACCGGTCGGTGACGGTGAGCCGGTGCCCGGGTCCGAGTATGGCGGCAGCGAAACCGATCGACGACAGGTGTCCCTCGCCGATCTGCCGCAGGCTGACCGCGACACGTAACTGGTCGGGGCCCAGGCCGGTCTGATCCGGATGCGGCACCATGGACGGGTTGCACAGGGCGGCGGCTTCCACGGCGTACTCGTGGCTGAAGTATGCGCCGACGAGCAGGCGGGCCGTGGGTGACAGTTCGCTGGTCCGGGGAATCCGGTGGTGGACCAGGTCGTGGTGGTGCCGGAAGGTGCCTTCCAGATCGTGGTGCCGGCCGCCGAAGCGTTGCAGGGTCTGCTGGAGCAGACGGGCGGCTTCGTCGTCGTCGAGGCGGGCGATGCGCTCGATGATCGCGGAGGCGCGAGTGCGTACCAGGGCCGCGTCCTCGCCGGGGACGAATAGTTTGACGACGACCCGTGCCGGGTCGGGGTTGAGGGTGAGGTCCAGCCTGGTGGCCAGGTCCGGCCCGGTCATGTCGACTCGCGCCGGCGGTCCGGGCCGGAAGCCGCCGACCGGGTCGATGGCGGGTCCGGTGGGTCGACGGATGCCTCGGTCATGACCACCGCCGGCCGTGCTGGAGGGTGGAGATGAGCGCGAGGGTCGACTCCGCGCCCTGGTTGAGGTTGGGGCCATCCGGGGTGAGGCCGTCGTAGCCGCCGCCGGTCGCCGGGTCCCACATGGCCGTGCCGCCGTCGTTGGCGCCGAGGAACCAGGCGACGGCCTGGCCCACCCCGGTTCCCCAGACGGAGTTGCCCGTGACGGCGGCGGCGGTGACGCATGCGTCCGCGAGCGCGGCGACCTCGATCGGCTGCTGGTCGTGCCGGGCTCGTGGGGCATGGCGCTGCCAGCCGGCGACGGGGATGACCGACAGCACACCACCGGCGTACTGGATGTCGCGCAGCCAGGTCAGCATCCGCAGCCCGGCGGCGAGCAGCCTGGTGTCGCCGCGCAGGTCGGCGGCGGCGATGACCACCTCCGCAAGAGCGGCGCTGGCGTAGGTCAACCGCTGCTGCGGCCACGGCCAGTCCGGGTCGGTGCCCGGAACGCCGACGGCGACGGCGGCGTCGACCAGCAGGTCGGCCGCGACCCGGTTGTCCGGCTGTCCGTGCAGCACCTCGGCGGCACCGAGGCCGGCGAAGGCCATCGCGTGCGGCGCGGGCGATCGCCGACCGGCACTGAGCGTGAAGGCGACGAGGGCCTCGTCGCGGATCCACGGGGCTCGGCTGCGCGCGGCGGCGGTGCCCAACCCCCACACCGCCCGCCCCCACCAGTCGCCGAGACCGGGCTCGTCGGTCCAGCGTCGATCGTGACCGAGCCGGTTGTGGAAGGCACCGCTGTCGTCCTGGGCGTGGGTGAGGAAGGTCAGGTAGCACTCGGCGAGTTGCAGTACCCTGTCGGGCGAATCGGGCTCGCGGCTGGTGACGACCAATCCACGGGCGACGTCGTCGGTGCAGTAGCCGTGCTCGCGGCGCACGGTGGCATTACGGGCATGTTCGAACAGGCCGGTGTCGTCGGTCAGCCGGGCCAGGTGCGCGAAACTGGGCGCGGGCACGGGCACGCGGGACGCGGGTGCGGTCATGCCGGTGCGGCGGTCACGGCAGGTGAGCCACCGGTGTGGACTCTGTCGGTGAGGAGCCGCTTGGCGAGGGCGTGGTACCGGGCCGCCACCGCAGGCCATCGGAGTGTCGGAATCCTGGTGCGGGTGCGGTCGGCGAGGCTGGCGGCCAGGCCGGGTTCGGTCAGGATCCGCCGGATGGCGGCGGCCAGTGCCGCCGGATTCTGGTGGGGCACGAGCAGGCCGGGGCCGTCGGTGAGCATCTCGACGGCGTGCGGGAAGGGCGTCGCGACGACGGGGATGCCGGCGGCGACCGCCGCGACGAGCACGCCGGAGGTGACCTGTTCGCGAGAGTCGTAGGGCAGCACGACGGCGTCGGCGGAGCGGATCAGCCGGCCCAGTGCGGTCTCATCGTGGTAGACCGGCTGGTAGTCGACGGCGTGGGAGACGCCCAGGATCGCGCCCAAGCGGTGCAGCTCCGCCCGGTACGCCTCACCGTCCTGCTCGAGCACCTTCGGGTGCGTCCGGCCCGCGACGGTGTAGCTGGGCATCGGGCGGAGGTCGCGCAGGCGGGCGAGGGCCCGCAACGCCCATTCGATTCCCTTACCGGGGCCGAGCAGTCCCCAGGTGAGCAGGTGGGGGCGCTCACGCGGTTCGATAGCCGGGGCGGCGAGTTCGGCCGCACCGTGCGGGATCACCGTAACCTTGCCCGGGTCGACGGTGTAGCCGACGAGCAGCCGGTCGCGGGCGGTGTCGGTCATGGTGACGACCGCGCTGGCCGCCTCCACCAGCTGCTCCAGCACCGCCTTCTGCCCGGCGGTCGGATGTGCGAGCACGGTGTGCAGGACCACGATGCTCGGTACCGTGAGCCGGCGCAGCAGCGGCAGGACATCCGCGCCGTCGGGTCCGGGGTAGATGCCGTACTCGTGTTGGACGACGGCGATGTCGTAGCGGTCGAGGGCCGCGGCGGCGTCCCGCCAACCGGCGACTGTCCGCGTCGACCAGTCATGCACGACTTCGGGGCCGACCGGTCCCGCGTGCCCGGTGGTCTGCGCCGCCGGCCCGGCGGGGTCCTCGCCGGCGTCGACGATGCGGACAACGCCGTCCGGCGGTCCGTCGGCGGCGAGATGGGCGGCCAGGGCCGCGTTGAAGGTGGCCAGTCCGCACTGGGTCGGTGGATGGGTGCTGAGAAAACCGTAACTGCGGGCCATCTGCCGCGCCTTTCGGTTGTCGGCCGCTGCCGCGCGAGCGGTTACGGACCTCACGCGATAGTGGCGTCTACCCGGCCAGCGTGTGTGACGGGCGGGACGGGTCCGCGGGGAGCCACCGCCTCACGCGGGGTCTGGCCGATCGCGAACCTACGCCGGACCTCGAAAAAGCCATCGGCGGGTCGACACTATCAGCATCGACCCGCCAGCGGTCGGTACCGATCCGGCAAGCGGAGGACGTCGCGGTACACGCGCAGGTAGTCGGCCACCATGCGGTCGGCGTCGAACCGCTGCCGGGCACGGGTCCGGCAGCCGAGCCGGTCGATGGTCGCGACCCGGGCGACGGCCGCGACGGCCTCTTCGACGGTACGCACCAAAAAACCCGTCACACCCTCGTCGACGACCTCCGGCATCGCTCCGCGCCGGTACGCCACCACCGGTGTGCCGCAGGCCATCGACTCCACCACCGACAGGCCGAACGGCTCGTCGAAGGCGATCGGGTGCAGCAGCGCCGCGCTGGCGCCGAGGAGTTCGCCGCGGCGACGCGGACCGACCGGGCCGTGGAAGACGACGTGCTCGCCGTCGATGTGCGGGGCCACCTCCTCGGCGAAGTACCGCTCGTCCTGGACTATTCCGCAGATGGCCAGCGGCCGGCCGGCCCGCCGGGCGATCTCGATCGCGATGTGGGTGCCCTTGTCGGGGTGGATCCGGCCGAACACGATCAGTCCCGTCCCCCCGTCGGCCGCGAACGGCAAGCCGTCGAGGTCGACTCCGTGATAGACGGTGGCGACGTAGTCGAGCCCGGCGACCCGGTCGGCGTCGGAGATGGACACATAGGCCGACCGGGCCCTCGCGTACGCGGGCAGGATCGCCGAATCCGAGAAACCGTGGATCGTGGTGACCAGCGGGGCGCGGCAGTGCTCGGCAAAGGCCAGCGGTAGCCAGTCGAGGTGGTTGTGCACCAGGTCGAACTCGGCGGACCGCGCCAGCGCGTGCGCGACGTGCATCGCCTCCGCCACCCGCCCGTCGACGGCCGGATCGTCCGCGTACCCCCGCGGACACACCCCGTCCAGCCGGGCGGAGGTGACCGAGTCCAAGGTGGCGAAGAGTGTCACATCCGCACCCCGGGCAACCAGACCGTCAGCGAGCAGGCCGGTCACCTGCTCCCACGGCCCGTAATGGTGTGGAGGCGTGCGCCACGCCACCGATCCCAGCATGGCCACCCTCACCGCGATGCGCGATCGGCCAGGCCGGCGGGGTCGAGGCCGGTCGGCAGCGGGCTCGCGTGACAGACGCCGTCGATCCGGTCCGGCAGCTCGCCGTCGATCCGGTCGGCCCTGACCTGGTGACCACGACCACGCAACAATTCGACGGTTCTGTCGTCGTCAATCGCCATCCGCTTCTCCTCGCGTACGAATTCAGCCGGGTCGCCGTAGGTTCTTCTCCTATCGCGCCCGAACGATTGCCGACGGCACCCGCCCGCCGGCCTGGAACGTGATCGTGGCGACCCTCGATGTCCGTCGGCCGTTCCTGATCGGCCTTCCGGCGGTCTCGAGGCGACTGACGGTGCCGGTGCGAGCCGGAGTGGAGCGGACGCGTCAGCCCGGGTGAATCCGAACACTACGCCTTGCCGCGCTCGGACGGCGGTCTGCGTTCACCCGAGGACGGCGGCGTGCCCGCCACGCCCCGTACTCCCGCGCCGGCCGTACCGGCGATTCCACCACTCCGGCGCGACGACGCCTTGCCCGGGCGCGTATTTCCGGGACACGCCGGGCGCAACCAGTCGCCGGTCCTTTCTCCGGCCGGCGACCAAATCCGACATCCCGGTCCTACCGGGAACCCGGCTCGGCCCTAGGCTGGCCACGTCTTTGGACCCGGGCACCTCAGGTCTTACGGACTCCGCGTACCTCCGGCGAGATAAGGTTTAGCAATGACACGATTTGTCAGCCCGGCGCGGTCCGTTCCCGCGGGGAACCGCCGTAGGACCAACGGCGAGTTCCGTGCGACGGAATTTGCCCGCAGCACCAGTCTGTGGGTCGCGCTCGCCGCCTCCGCGACGATGCTGCTGTCGCTGATCATCATCCTGCAAAACGGCCAACCGTCCGACGTGCATTTCCTGGGAGCGCATGGACAACTCCCCACGGGAATCGCGCTGCTGATAGCCACGGCGTTCGGGGTGCTGCTGGTGGCCGTGCCCGTTCTCGTCTACACCAGGGTGCCGGCGACCCATCGGCGAATCGCGTCCCGGACGCCGCCGCCGTCGGACACTCAGGTGGCGAACGACGACACGCAGGACAGGACTGCGTAGCATACTAAAAGCCCGCAGTTTCGAATGAAGCTCGAGATATATTTGAATATGCACCAAATGCGGTGGCATATTGGTGGCCGGAGGGTCAGGATGCTCGGCTGGGCGGTCGACGTACCCTCCGGCGCCGTCACGGTCGGGGTCCGCAATCGTGTGGTCACCCGCTCTGGCACCGTCGCCCGCCACTACGAGCGGGAGGCCGCCGCACGCACGGTCATGTATCTCAAGGGCGTCACCGCGGTCAGCAACACCATCAGGCTGACGGCGACCGCATCGGCTTCCGACGACCTGAAAGCGGCGATCGGCTCGGCGATCCGGCGCAACGCCCAGCTCGATGCCGAGCAGGTCGAGGCGGAGGTCAACGGCACCGAGGTAACGCTGCGCGGCGCTGTACGCTCGTGCGCCGAACGCCGTCAGGCCGAGAACGTGGCGTGGTCGGGTGCCGGTGTCACCAGCGTCAGGAACCAGCTCACTGTCACCGCCTGATCTCAGATCGACCCGGCCGTCCCGAGACGGCCGGGTCGATCTGCGTCGTTCCGTTTACCGGCGACCCGGGGCGCCGTCCGGCTACGGCTTGTCGACGATGAGTACCTCGGTGCTCAGGAAGAGTGCGGCAATCGAGGCAGCGTTCTGCAATGCCGAACGGGTCACCTTGGCGGGTTCGACGATGCCGGCCTTGACCATGTCGACATACTGGCCCGTGGCGGCGTCGAGGCCCTGGCCGGGTGGAAGCGAGTTGACTCTCTCTGCCACCACCGCTCCCTCGTGGCCGGCGTTGCTGGCGATCTGCTTCAGCGGCGCGGTGAGCGCGACCCGTACGATGTTCGCGCCGGTGGCCTCGTCACCGGCGAGGTCGAGCTTGTCGAACGCGGTGGCCGCGGCGTTGGCCAACGCCACGCCACCGCCGGGGAGCAGGCCCTCTTCGATGGCTGCCCTGGCGTTGCGGACGGCGTCCTCGATGCGGTGCTTCCGCTCCTTGAGTTCCACCTCGGTGGCCGCACCGACTTTGATCACCGCGATGCCGCCGGCCAGGGCGGCCAGCCGTTCCTGTAGCTTCTCCCGGTCGTAGTCGGATTCGCTGTGCTGGATCTCGGAGCGGAGTTGGGCGACGCGTCCGGCGATCTGGTCGAGGTCACCCGCGCCGTCGATGACGGTGGTCTCGTCCAGGGTGGCGACCACCCTGCGGGCCCGGCCGAGCATGTCGAGGGTCACGTTTCCCAGTGTGTGACCGGCGGCGTCGCTGACGACCTGAGCGCCGGTGATGACGGCGAGGTCGGCCAGCATGGCCGTGCGGCGGTCACCGAAACCGGGCGCCTTGACCGCCACCGAGGTGAGTGTGCCGCGGACCGTGTTGACGACAAGGGTGGTGAGGGCCTCGGCCTCGACGTCGTCGGCGATGATGGCCAGCGGCTTGCCCGCGTGCATGACCTGTTCCAGGATCGGGAGGAGGTCGGTCAGGTTCGAGATCTTGTTCTCGACGATGAGCAGGTACGGGTCGTCGAGAACGGCTTCCATCCGTTCGGTGTCGGTGACGAAGTACGGCGAGATGCAGCCCTTGTCGAAGCGGATGCCCTCGGTGAACTCCAGTTCCAGGCCGAAGGTGTTGCCCTCCTCGACGGTGATGACGCCTTCCTTGCCGACCTTGTCCATCGCTTCGGCGACGAGTTCACCGACGACGGGGTCGGCGGCGGAGATGGACGCCGTGGCCGCGATCTGCGCCCTGGTCTCGACCTCCTGGGCCTGGCGGTGCAGCGCCTCGGTCACCGCGACCACGGCCTGTTCGATGCCGCGCTTGAGTGCGACCGGGTTCGCTCCGGCGGCCACGTTGCGTAGTCCTTCCCGCACCAGCGCCTGGGCCAGGACGGTGGCCGTCGTCGTGCCGTCACCGGCCACGTCGTCGGTCTTCTTCGCGACCTCCTTGACCAACTCGGCACCGAGCTTCACGTACGGGTCGTCGAGTTCGATTTCCTTGGCGATGCTCACGCCGTCGTTGGTGATGGTCGGCGCACCCCATCCGTGCCCCAGCACGACGTTGCGGCCCTTCGGGCCGAGCGTCACCTTCACCGTGTCGGCGAGCATGTTCATGCCGCGTTCCAGGCCGCGACGGGCGTCTTCACCGAATACGATCAACTTGGCCATCTGTCGTCCTCTACCTGTCGTGCCGACGTTCAGCACTGCTCGGACCGACCTGCGACGAACACATCGCGCACGCCCACAAAGGGCTCATCCCATTCGGCTGGCACTCACGAAGTGCGAGTGCTAACTACGGTCTAGCACTCGCCACCCGAGAGTGCAAGCACAACGTCCTCCCGCCGCCCCTACCGCGCATCCGACAGGACCCGGGGCGGCGCGAGACCCGGCTGACCGCCTTCGTCCTCCCAGACGGCTTCGGAAGCGTCATCGACCGCACGGGGAGTGGACGTGGTGACGGCGAGCAAGATGTGTTGAGGGTGCACCTGGTTGCTGGTGACTGCGGCGAGGACCATCGCCGCGTCGGCGGTGTTGCTCGCGGTCTCCGGCGGGACGATCAGCAGGTCGACGCGGTCACCGTTGTCGCACAGCGCGGTGAGTAGGCTGACGGGCTGGCTGCTGAAGTAGCCCAGCCGGAGGACCCGGTCGGCCACCCCCAGCCGGTGGGGATGGGTGTCCCAGCCACCGGCGGCGAGGACGAGCCTGGTGACGGGTCCGCGGAGTTTGTCGATGGCCAGGACGAGACCCGGCAGTTCCGCGACGGGGTCGGTCGAGCGAGGCCACCAACCGCCGTCCAGGAGGGTACGGCGGGAGCCGGTGGGCTCCATCCGCAGTCGTGGGGTCGACGGCGGCGTCGGCGAGATCGTCGTCGCGCGGCTGGCAGCAGCGGCGTGTGTCATGGCAAGTTCCTTCCGCCCGTCGCCGCGTTCGGGATCCGGCGAGAGACTGCGGTCGGGAGAATGGCAGGCCGAGGCGTCGAACTTGCTGGCGCGGTCGCGGACCGCGCCAGCGGGGTCGTGGGTGTGGAACGCGGATCAGTGACGCTGGCGGCGGGCCAGTCTGCGCAGTTGGGTGATGCGGGCGGCGCCGACCACCATGGTCAGGATCGCGACGCCGACACCGGCGATCAGCAGGGCCAGGGCCAACGGCAGAGTGCCGTGCATCCACAGGAAGGTGACCTCGACGCTGCGGGTGTTCTGCAGCATGAAGACGATGAGCACCACGCAGATGAGCGCGGCGGCGCAGATCCCGAACCAGGCAGCGCCGGTGCGGGTGTGCGGCATCCGGGTCGGCGTCGGCGACGGTACGGCTGAGGGCTTCGGCGATGCCGTGGTGGCCGAATCGATCGGCGTGCCCGGGGTGGTGCGGAAATGGTTGGACATGACATCCCCCTCTGGGGGTGGGGCCGGTATGGCGGGCACCTCAAGGCTGGGATGTCGTCGCTTCCGGGATGACCCCATCGTACGCCTGTTCGGCCCGGCACGCCGAGTTGCCTCGACCGGGGGTCGGGGAGGAGGGCCCAGGGCGGTTCGCCCGGCTGCCCGCTACGACCACCTCCGCCGAGTGTCCGCGACATCGCTGCCTTCGGCATGGGCCGTGGCTGTCGATCCGCCGAGGGGTGTCACCGGCGCGGGCCGGTGACCGTCGTCGGTGGGATCTGTTCGGTTCCGTCGACGACGGCCTGGGCGAGATCGGACAGCCGCCGGTTTCGGCTCCGGGCGCCGTTGCGAAGCAGGGTGAAGGCTTCGGCCATGTCGAGCTGGAGGCGTTCGGCCAGGACGCCCTTGGCCTGTTCGATCAGAACGCGGCTGTTCAGCGCGGTTTGCAACTGTTCGGTGAGGGTGTCGCGGCGTTGGATGGCGCGTTGCTGCAGCAGGCCGATAGTGGCCACGTCGGCCAGGGCCTGGGCGATACGCAGCTTTTCCTTACCGAGCGCGCCCGGCTGGGTGTCGAACAGGTTCAGGGCACCGATGACCTCCGTACGCAGGCGCATCGGCAGGGCGTGTACGCAGGCGTAACCGACCTCGGCGGCGGCTGCGGCGAAGCGCGGCCAGCGGCCGGCGGTGCCGAGGTCGGCGACCGACACGGGTCGGCCGGTACGGAAGCAGTCCACGCACGGGCCCTGGTCGGTCTGCAATTGGAACAGCTCCAGCAGTCGGGTCCGTTCGGACGAGGCCGCCACGACCTGCAGCGTGCCCTGCTGGTCGGTCAGCAACAGCCCGGCCGCCGAGACACCCAGAAGCTGCACACACCGCTCGGTCAACACGTGCATGAAGTCGATCACGTCGAACTCGTCGACGAGAGTGTCGGCCAACTCGACGAACACATTGGTCAGCTGGATCTCGGCCATCTCACTCTCCCTCGACACAGCGTAGACCTGCCGCCCGGCAGCCGGCTGCCACGACCCCGACGAACCTGATACGAACATGCCCGGTCCCGAGACTCAGCGGCCAGTGAGGTCCCCGCCCTCGTCGGAGCCGAGGTCGGGGCCGGGGCTGAAGCGGAGGCGCCGGGCGACCACGTCGCTGGCGACGTCCCGCAGTCGCCGGTCGTGGGAGTACGCGTAGGCGCGCAGCCGGATGAGGGCCACCGCCGCGCTCACCCCCAGTTGCACGGTGACCATTCCCGTGGCCTGGTGTACCTCGGGGTGGTGCAGCCCAGCCCGCTCGGGCCAGCGTCCGCCCGGACGCGGCCGATCGTGCTGCGCCGCGTCGAGCAGCAGCGCGCAGGCGGCGTCCGCGAGCATCAGCGCGTCGGCCAGTTGCTCACGGCCCAGGAGACCGGGTCGGGCACGGTAGAGATCCAGGACACCGATCCGGGCCGCACCGACCCGCAGCGGCAGCGCGAACACCGCACGCACCCCGGTCCGCAACGCCGCCGGTGCGAACACCGGCCAGCGGACCAGGCACTCCGGGGCCGTCAGGTCGGCGACCAGCTCCGGGGCGCCGGCCACGGCATCGGCGGCCGGCCCCTCACCGAGCGTCATGGTCAGCTCCGCCAGGTCCGACGCGACGTCGTCGCTGGCGTACACCGTCTCGCGGAAGCCGGTGCCGAGCACCGTGACGGTCGCGCCGTCCACCCTGGTGGCCGACATCACCGCCGCGCAGACATGTTCGACCGCGACCGGACGGCCCTGGACGTGTTCGACGACCAGGCTCCACAACCGCGTCCGGCGATCGGCGGTCATCGCACCGCCCCAGCCGGACGGTCTTCGCCCGCAGCCGGCTGGTGGAACGGCAGGCGCAGCGGTACCAGAGGTGAATCCACGAAGGCGCCTCCGATACCCCGAACGGTTCGCCAGGGCCGCGACGGGCAGGTGACGTAGGACGGGGACCGGGTCGAACGCGACTCGCTGCATGGCGGCTTGTCACCGGCCAGCCTACGCCGGACAGCCGGGGCCCCGCCCGGTCGCCGCGCTCGTGTCGCACGTTCCCGCGCCGCGTCGCGGTGGTGACGGTACGACCAGGCCGCGCCGGGCCGGTCTTATCCAACCGGTGGGGGCGTAGAGTGATCCGCAGGACCCGCCCCACCACACCGACGCGCCAGTCAGCGTTCACGCTGGCGTCCCCTCGCCGCCCGGACCCAGCGGTCACCCAGCGACTCCAGGCGCCTTCAGCGCAGGGGCGCCATCTCCCGCCGGCACACCGCGGCGACTTCCCCGAGGGCGTTGATCACCATGACCGTTCCCGCCGAGTCAATCATGAACACCGGTCCGCCCCGCCGCCCCACCGAAGCGACGACGCCGGTCACCAGCGACCCCCGGCCACCCCGGGCCGCCGTCCACGGTGGCGCCCCCGCGCATGGTGCCCGACCAGCCCGCGCGTCGACCGGCACCGAGCAGCTACTACGCCAACGCGACGCCCTGCCCGCCGGGCATTCCGATCGCGTCAGGATCCGAGCCCGAGCCATCGAGGCGAACCTGCCGACGGCGCACCGACTCGCACGGCGCTACGCCGGACGCGGCGAACCCTTCGACGACCTGGCCCAAGTCGCCGCCGTCGCCCTGGTCAACGCCATCGACGGGTTCGACCCGGACCGCCGCACCGCGTTCGTCTCCTACGCCGTCCCGACCATCCTCGGCGCCCTCAAGCGGCACTTCCGGGACACGACGTGGGGAATGCGGGTACCACGCGCCATTCAGGAACTGACCAGCGAGGTCAGGACCGCCAGCGGCGAACTCAGCCAGCAGCGGGGCCGTACCCCGACACAGGCCGAACTCGCCGACTACCTGCACATCACCGTCGACCAACTCCGTGCCGCGCTCGGTGCCGAGCAGGTCTACCGCCTGACGTCGCTGAACGCCCCACCCGCGGTGGAAAGCGGCGACGAGCCCATCGACCGCCTCGGCGGCGTCGATCCACACTATGCCCGGGTGGACGACCGCCTGACGCTGCGACTACTCCTGGCGACGGTTCCCGTCCGAGAGCGCCGCATCCTCACCATGCGGTTCTACGACAACATGACCCAGACCCAGATCGCCGCCGAGGTCGGGGTGTCCCAGATGCAGATATCCCGACTGCTGGATCGAACCCTCACCCGACTTCGGGCCGCCCCGATCACACTGGCCGGACTCGGCGACCAGTGACGCTGCGCTAGCCGCCATCCAGAAGACGGCGCCGCCACCCGGAAACGGCGCCGTCAGCTACGAAGCACCGCCGAAGGGAGATGCCATGCACATCCATCGCGCCGAGATCGTCGCAAGGCTGCGGGCGAGAGGGCTGTCCGCCAGGGCCGACTGGGTCGACCGGCAACTGCCCCGGATGGTCGACACGAACCTCAACGGCTCGCTGCTCCGGACGCTCGACATCCAGCCCGCCACGATGACACCCGCCGACATCACGTCGGGATGACACCGAGCGCGGCCCCCTCCGCGTCAGCGACGGCGGTGGGCGCCCGCTCGTCAAGGTCGAGATCCACCTGTACCCCGCGTCCCAGGGGGCGCGGACCACAAGTTCACATCCCGACGCGCGGGCCGATTCGTTCGTCCAGGACGCGCCACAGCAGCCGGGAGTAGGCGGCCGGCATGTGGTTGCCGTCCCGGAGTGTGACGACGTTGCCGATCACGGCCGGGCAGACCGACGCCGTACAGAACCACGGCGTCGGGTCGATGACCCTGACTCCCCGGTGCACCGCAGCGGCCGCGATCATCGCGCGTCGCCGCGGCTCCAGTTGCGCGTCCCGCACCGGTGCGTGGCAGCGGCGCGCGTCGGTCAGGTGCCGGGCGAGGCAGTCGAGAACCGTCGCCGGCAACCAGGGCGTGTCGTTGATCAGTACAACCTCGCCGGCATCAGATCCGATCTCCTCCAGGGTGCGGATCCAGCCGTCAGTCCAGACCTGGTCCCGGTCGGTGAAGGAGTCGACCGGTTCGCCGAAGTTGAAGTCGGTGGAGGAGGTGACCACGAGCATCGGCCGCAGGCTGGCGATCCGCTCCAACATGGCCTGGCGCCACTCGACACACTCGTCGAACGGACGGTCGATGGAGTCGAGACGGAACCGTACCGAGGCTGCGCTGCAGAATCCCTTGACCATGACGACGAGGCGCCACCCGCGGGCGTTCGCGATCTCGTTCAGGGCGGGAAACCAGCTTCCCGCGTGCGAGTCGCCGAAGAGTACGACGGTCTGCCGCGCCGCCGGGTCGCCGTAGACACACGGCCGCGCCGGTGCGGTTTCGGTGATCTTCAGTACGACGCAGCCGTCCCGGAACACCGCGGGGGTGTCCGCGGTGACGTCGGGCAGGGCTGGGGAGAGGTTGGCTGGGACCGCGGTGGCCTCGGCGCTGGCGGCGACCAGCCGGATGAGTTCCTCCTCGGCGGAGCTGGCGGACGACAGCGTCGCCGCGGTGTCGACCGGCGCCCCTGGCCCCACCACCGTCGGCTTGAGCAGCAGCATCGGCAGCGCCACGGCGAAGACGAGCCCGGACGACGCCACGGCGAGCCCGAGCGTCCGCCGAGGCTTGAACTCCAGTCGGGGGAGGCGGCGGATCGGGTTCTCGACGAGGGCGTAGGTGATGGCCGCGGCGGCGAGGGCGGCGGCGGCGAGTCCGAGGTTCTGCCGCAGCGAACCGGCGCCGCCGAGGACCACCGGCCCAAGGATCAGGAAGGGCCAGTGCCAGAGGTACCACGAGTACGAGAGTCGTCCGATCCGCTGTAGCACCCCGATCGAGAGGAGCCCGGCCGCTCCTCCGCCCGGCGCCGAGCAGCCTCCGGCGATCACCAGCGCCACACCGGTCACCGGCAGCAGCGCCGCGTACCCGGGGAACTGCGTCGAGGCGTCGAAGAGCAGCGCGGCTGCCGCGACGGCCGCCAGCCCCGCCCAGGTCATGGCCGCGGCGACCCGGCCGGGAAGTCGTGCCAGGGTGCCGGCGGTGAGGGCGAGGAGGGCGCCGACCGCGAGTTCCCAGGCTCGGGCCGGGCTGACGAAGTACGCGTAGCCAGGTGAGTGGGTCGTCAGCCAGGCCCCGAAGGCGAAGGAGAGTACGGCGACCGTGCCGACACCGATCAGGAGCGGCCCGCTGTTGTCGGGGCGGCTGGTATCCCGACTGCGGCCGCCCCGGCGGCGGAGCGGCCAGGCGAAGAGCGCCACGAGAAGGAGTGGCCAGGCGAGGTAGAACTGTTCCTCCACCGCCAGCGACCAGAAGTGCTCCAGCGGCGACTCCCGTCGCATCGCGTCGAGGTAGTCCACGTTGTTCATCGCGAGAAGGAAGTTGAGGCTGTACGTGGCGCTCGCGATCGCGTGCTTGGCGACCCACTGCGTCTGGAGGGGCAGCCACAGCCAGGACGCGACCAGGGTGACGACGAGGGTGAGCACGGCGGCGGGCAGCAGCCGCCGGGCCCGCCGGGCGTAGAAGGCCGGGAGGGAGATGCAGCCGTTGGTGGTGAACTCGCGCAGCAGCACGGTGGTGACCACGAAACCGGAGATGACGTAGAAGACGTCGACGCCGACATAGCCGCCACCGACGAGGGGTAGCCGGGCGTGGTAGAGCACGACGAGCAGTACCGCGACCGCCCGCAGCCCCTCGATGTCCCGCCGGAATCCGCCGCTGCGACTCGTCTGCCCGGCGGGCCGGCGAGTCGCAGCGGCCGGCCGAGCGGCATGAACCGCCACTGGCAACCCTCCAAACGCTCAAGATCTGGATAGTTCGA
>NZ_JAZGQL010000027.1:0-233755 GCF_036421995.1 Plantactinospora veratri | reverse complement strand
CGCTCCGATCTGGTCCCGGCGACGGCGACGACGGTCGCCGCCGCCGTGATCGCCACCCTCGCGTTGTGGGTGCCCGCCGCGCACGCGGCCGGCCCGGCGCAGCTCACCCACCAACCGACCGTCGCGGCCGACCCAGTGGCCCGGCCGAACCCGGCCGCCGCCCCGGCCGAGGGGAACCTCGCGCAGGGCCGCCCCACCCAGGAAAGCGGCCACGCCGATGTCTACGACTCGTCCCGGGCCGTCGACGGCAACCAGGGCAGCTACTGGGAGAGCGTCAACAACGCCTTCCCGGAGTGGCTCCAGGTCGACCTCGGCTCGGCCGTCCCGGTCGACCGGGTCGTACTGAAGCTGCCGACCGCCGGCTGGGGCACCCGTACCCAGACGCTGAGCGTGCAGGGAAGTACCAACGGCTCGTCCTTCGGCGACCTGGCCGCGTCCCGGGCGTACACCTTCAACCCGGCGGTCGACGGCAATTCCGTGACGATCACCTTCGGGCAGACCAGCACCCGCTACGTCCGGATCACCATCACCGCGAACAGCGGCTGGCCGGCCGGGCAGATCTCCGAGCTGGAGGTCTACGGCCCGGACGGCGGCGGCACCGACACCACCCCGCCGGGCGTGCCCGGCACGCTCTCCTACACCCAGTCCGGTACGACGATCGCGCTGAGCTGGGGTGCCGCCACCGACAACCCCGGCGGCAGCGGCCTGGCCGGCTACAACGTCTACCGCAACGGCGCACAGGTCGCCTCGCTCGGCAACGTGACCAGCTTCAACGACACCCAGCCGACCGACACCACCGTCTCGTACTTCGTCCGGGCCCGCGACGTGGCCGGCAACCTCTCCGGCAACAGCAACACCGTCACCCGGACCGGCAGCCAACCGCCCGGCTGCGTCAACGTGGCCCGGGGCAGGCCGGCCACCGCCAGCGGCTCCACCTTCACCTTCGTGCCGGCGAACGCCGTCGACGGGTCGCTCGGCACGTACTGGGAGGGGGCGCCCGGATATCCGCAGCACCTGACGGTGGCGCTCGGCGCCAACCACGCGATCACGGCGGTGCGGGTGAAGCTGAACCCGGATCCCGCCTGGGGCACCCGTACCCAGAACTTCCAGGTGCTCGGCCGGGACCAGGCGGCGACGACCTACACCAGCCTGGTGCCGGCGGCGAACCACCAGTTCGTGGCGGGCAGCAACGCGGTGGTGATCCCGGTCAGCGCGACCACGGCGGACGTGCAGCTCCGGTTCAACTCCAACACCGGTGCCCCGTCCGGCCAGGTCGCCGAGCTGGAGGTCTGCGGCACCCCCGCGCCCAACCCGGACCTGGTGGTCACCTCGACCGGTTGGACGCCGGCCGCGCCGAGCGAGACCACCCCGGTCACCCTCTCGGCCACGGTCCGCAACAACGGCTCGGCGGCGGCCGCCGCGACCACGGTCAACATCAGCCTCGGCGGCACGGTCGCCGGCAGCGCCCCGGTGCCCGCGCTGGCCGCCGGTGCCTCGACGACCGTCACGGTGAACGCCGGCACCCGGCCGATGGGCAGCTACCCGGTCGTCGCGGTGGTCGACCCGACCAACACGATCGTCGAGCAGAACGACGCCAACAACAGCTTCACCGCGCCGTCGCCGCTGGTCGTGGGCCAGGCACCCGGCCCGGACCTCCAGGTGACCGGCATCGCCTCGAACCCGCCGAACCCGGCGGTCGGGGCCGCGGTGACCTTCACGGTGTCGGTGCAGAACAGGGGTACCGCCGCGACCGGCGCGACCACGGTCACCCGGGTCACGGTCGGCGGCACCACGCTGAACACCAACACCCCGTCGATCGCGGCGGGTGCGACCAGCACCGTGGCGATCAGCGGAAGCTGGACCGCCACCAGTGGCGGGGCCACCATCACCGCCACCGCCGACGCGACCGGTGTGGTCGCGGAGACGAACGAGGGCAACAACGTACGCACCCAGTCGATCGTCGTCGGGCGCGGTGCGGCGGTGCCGTACGTGTCGTACGAGGCGGAGGCCGGTCGCTACCAGGGCACCCTGCTGGAGGCCGACCCGCTGCGTACCTTCGGGCACACCAACTTCGGCACCGAGTCCTCGGGGCGCAGGTCGGTCCGGCTGAACAGCACCGGCCAGTTCGTCGAGTTCACCTCGACCAACGCGGCGAACTCGATCGTGGTGCGCAACTCCATCCCGGACGCGCCGGGCGGCGGCGGCATCGAGGCCACCATCAGCCTGTACGTCAACGACACCTTCCTGCGGAAGCTGACCCTCTCCTCCCGGCACAGCTGGCTGTACGGCAACACCGACGACCCGGAGGGGTTGTCGAACAGCCCGGGTGGCGACGCGCGGCGGCTCTTCGACGAGGCGAACGCGCTGCTGGCCCAGTCGTACCCGGCCGGCACCCGGTTCCGGCTCCAGCGGGACGCGGGCGACACGGCCGCGTTCTACATCATCGACCTGGTCGACCTGGAGCAGGTTGCCCCGGCGGCGAGCCAGCCGGCCGGCTGCACGTCGATCACGCAGTACGGCGCGGTGCCGAACGACGGTCTCGACGACACCGCCGCGATCCAGCGGGCGGTCACCGACGACCAGAACGGTGTGATCGGCTGTGTCTGGATCCCGCCGGGCCAGTGGCGCCAGGAGCAGAAGATCCTCACCGACGACCCGCTGAACCGGGGCCAGTGGAACCAGGTCGGGATCAGCAACGTCACCATCCGGGGTGCCGGGATGTGGCACTCGCAGCTCTACACGCTGACCGAACCGCACCTGGTGGTCGGCGGGATCAACCACCCGCACGAAGGCAACTTCGGCTTCGACATCGACGCCAACACCCAGATCTCGGACATCGCCATCTTCGGCTCGGGCCGGATCCGGGGCGGGCCGGGCGGTGCCGAGGGTGGCGTCGGGCTCAACGGCCGGTTCGGTGTCGGCACCCGGATCAGCAACGTCTGGATCGAGCACGCCAACGTCGGCGTCTGGGTGGGCCGGGACTACGAGAACATCCCGGCGCTCTGGGGTCCCGGTGACGGGCTGGAGTTCACCGGGATGCGGATCCGCAACACGTACGCCGACGGGATCAACTTCACCAACGGCACCCGGAACTCGCGGGTCTTCAACTCGTCGTTCCGGAACACCGGTGACGACGCCCTGGCGGTCTGGGCCAGCCGCTACGTCCGGGACACCTCGGTCGACATCGGCCACTCCAACGCCTTCGTCAACAACACGATCCAGCTGCCGTGGCGGGCCAACGGCATCGCCGTCTACGGCGGGTACGGCAACCGGATCGAGAACAACCTGATCTACGACACGATGAACTACCCCGGGATCATGCTCGCCACCGACCACGACCCGCTGCCGTTCTCCGGGCAGACGCTGATCGCGAACAACGGGCTCTACCGCACCGGCGGCGCCTTCTGGGGCGAGCAGCAGAAGTTCGGAGCGATCACGCTCTTCCCGGCGACCCGGGACATCGTCGGGGTCACCATCCGGGACACCGAGATCGTCGACTCGACGTACGACGGCATCCAGTTCAAGACCGGTGGCGGCAACATGCCGGGCGTCGTGATCAGCAACGTCCGGATCGACCGGTCCAACAACGGCGCCGGCATCCTGGCGATGAACGGGGCGCGCGGCAGCGCGACGCTGTCGAACGTGACCATCACCAACTCGGCCACCGGCAACATCGTGGTCGAGCCGGGGTCGAGTTTCACCATCACCGGTGGGCAGCCGGCCCTCCGGCAACCGCGCAAACCGGCCGTCGACTGAACCTGCGCCGAGGTATCGGCTCCGGGCCTGACCGGCCACGGGCGTACCTCCCGGGCACCGGGAGCCGCCCGTGGCCGGTCGGCGCATCTCCTCCGGCCGGCGGCGGGGCGGTGTCCGCGCCCCGGGCCGGTCGGCGGAGCCGTAACCTGGGCGGGTGATCCGCACCCTGGCCGTGCAGAACTACCGGTCGCTGCGCAGCCTGGTCGTGGAGTTGGGCCGGCTGACGGTGGTGACCGGGGCGAACGGCACCGGCAAGTCGAGCCTCTACCGGGCGTTGCGGCTGCTGGCCGATTCGGCCCGCAACGGGGCGGTCGCGGCGCTGGCCCGGGAGGGCGGGTTGCCGTCGACGCTCTGGGCGGGGCCGGAGACGATCGGCCGGGCGGTCCGGGCCGGTGAGCATCCGGTGCAGGGTACGGTCCGGCGCGGCCCGGTCAGCCTGCGCCTCGGCTTCGCCGGGGACGATTTCGGCTACGCCGTCGACTTCGGGCTGCCTCCGCCGTCGCAGAACTCGGCCTTCACCCGGGATCCGGAGGTCAAGCGGGAGGCGGTCTGGTCCGGGCCGCTGCTGCGCCCGTCGACGCTGCTCGCCGAACGCGCCGGGACCGCGCTGCGGCTCCGCGACGGCGGCTCGTGGCTGGCGGTGCCGGACGCGGTGCACCCGTTCGACAGCATGCTCAGCGAGTACACCGATCCGCAGCGCGCTCCGGAGCTGCTCACCGTACGCGAGCGGATTCGCTCCTGGCGCTTCTACGACCATCTGCGTACCGACGTGGCCGCACCGGCCCGGCAGCCGCAGGTCGGTACCCGGACCCCGGTGCTCGGCCCGGACGGCGCCGACCTGGCCGCCGCGTTGCAGACGATCCGGGAGACCGGTGACGCCTCGGCGCTGGCGTCCGCCGTGGACACGGCGTTTCCCGGCACCGAGCTGGCGATCGGGGTCGAGTCCGGGCGGTTCGAGGTGCGGCTGCACCAGCCGGGCCTGCTGCGCCCGCTCGGCGGTGCGGAACTCTCCGACGGCACGCTGCGGTACCTGCTCTGGGTCGCCGCGCTGCTCAGTCCGCGACCTCCGGCGCTGCTGGTACTCAACGAGCCGGAGACGAGCCTGCATCCGGAGCTGCTGCGGCCGCTGGCCGGGCTGATCCTGGCGGGCTCGGCACGTACCCAGGTGGTGGTGGTCAGCCACTCCCGGGCGTTGACCGGCGCGCTGGAGCACGACGCGGCCGAACTGAGCACGATCGAGCTGGTGAAGGAGTTCGGCGAGACCCGGGTGGCCGGGCGGGGGCGTCTGGACGAACCGGCATGGCAGTGGCCGAAGCGCTAGGCAGCGGGCGTTTTCCCGCAGGGGTGGGGAGGTGACGACGTGTCGAGGCGCGGCACCGCGAGCTATGCCGGGGTGACCGGGCTGCCGCCGATCGTGTCGGCGGCGGTGGCGCTCGCCGAGGAGCTGGGGTTCGGGTGCTCGTGCCGGCTGGAACAGGGGCGGTTGCTCTCCGCGCTGGCGGCCGGCGCGACCACCGTCATCGGCGAGACCGGTACGGGCTGCGGCGTCGGGTTGGCCTGGCTGGTCGCCGGCCGGCGGCCCGGGGTCCGGGTGGTCAGCGTCGAGCGGGATGCCGAGCGGGCCGAACGCGTGGCCGGGCTCTTCGCCGACGTCCCGGAGGTCGAGGTGGTCTCCGGTGACTGGACCCGCATCGAGGCGTACGGCCCGTTCGACCTGCTGGTCCTCGACGGTGGTGGCAACGGCAAGCAGGGTGTGGCGGCGGATCCCGAGCGGCTGCTCCGGCCGGCCGGGTCGGTGGTGGTCGACGACTTCACGCCGCTGACCGGGTGGCCGCCGATGCTCGGTCCCGCGCCGGACGCGGCCCGGCTGGGCTGGCTCGACCATCCGGCGCTGCTCGCCACCGAGGTCCGGCTGGCGCCGGATCTCTCGACGGTGATCGGCACCCGCCGCCCCTGACCGGCCTCCGCCGACCGGCTGTGTGGGGGGCCGGCGCCATCCGGTCCGGGCACGCCGACCCTGGCGCGACCACTATCTCGTCTGCTTATCATAAGAGTTAGTCGATGTCTTCGACGAGCATCAGCCGCCGCCGGGTCCGCCGGGATGCCGGCCACGAAGGGTCTAGAGTTTCGCCGTGAAGCGCACCTCCAGGGACATCCGGATCGCCAACCGTTTCGAGGTGCTGCGCCGGATCATCGGCGTACCGATGGTGTCGCGGCAGCAGATCGCCCAGGACACCGGGCTCAGCCTCGCCACCGCGGCCAACCTGATCGGCGAGTTGCTGGAGCTGGGGCTGCTGGTCGAGGTGGGCTACCAGGACTCCGGCGGAGGGCGGCCCCGGGGTGTGGTCTCGGTCAACCCGGCCGGCGGCGCGCTGGTCGGCGTCGACGTGGCCGAGACGTACGTGCACGTCGACCTCTTCGACGCCGGGCTGGGAGTGCTGGCCAGCGTCGAGGAGGAGTTGCACCCGACGGAGAATCGGCCCGAGCAGGTGGTGACGCACATCGCCTCGGCGGTCGGCGCGGCGTTCGCCGAGGGCGGCGTCGACCCGGATCGGGTACTCGGGGTCGGGGTCAGCGTGCCCGGCCAGGTCGACCGCGAGGGCGGGGTCTCGGTGTACGCCCCGAACTGGGACTGGCACGACGTACCGCTGCGCGACCTGCTCGCCGGTTCGCTGGACCTGCCGCTCTATCTGGACAACCCGCTGCGCGCCTGCGTGGTCGCCGAGCTGTGGTTCGGGGCCGGCCGGGGGCGCGACGACGTGGTGGTGGTCAACCTCGGCACCGGGGTCGGCGCCGGCCTGGCCTTCGGCGGGACGCTCTACCGGGGCGCCACCAACAGTGCGGGGGAGTGGGGGCACACCACGCTGGTGGTCGACGGGCGGCTCTGCCACTGCGGCAGCCGTGGCTGCGTCGAGACGTACGTCGGGGCACCCGGCATCATGCAGACGCTGCGCGACCTGGCGCCGGACAGCGCGCTGCTGCACCCCGAGGACCAGACCTCGACCATCGAGGCGCTCGCCGCCGGGGTCGCCGCCGGAGATCCGGTGGCCGCCAAGGTGGTCACCGAGACCGCCCGCTATCTCGGCGTCGCCGTCGCCGACCTGGTCAACCTGGTCAACCCGGAGGTGATCGTGCTCAGCAGCTGGGTCGCGGCCCGGCTCGGCGAGGCGTTGCTGCCGGAGGTACGGGCGGTGGTGACCCAGCACGCGCTGAGCCGCCCGCTGGCGGCGACCGAGATCACGCTCTGCCGGATCCCCGGCAACCCGGTCAGTCTCGGGGCGGCGACCTTCGCCCTCAAACGGTTCCTCGCCGGCATCGGCACCACCGCCGGCGGCCTCATCCGGCAACGCTGACGTCCCGGCGGCGGATCTGCGCGCCCGATTGCTCGCCGCGTTCGACCGGGTCGACGCCACTACCTGCCACAGAGCCGCGTCCGTATATTCCCTGGGGTGACCTCACCCCTTCCCAGCACCGGCAACCAGCCTCCCCCGTTCGACCCACGCCGCGATGTCGGCCCGGTCTGGCTGCTGATCGGGCCGGCACTCGCCGCGTCGCTGGGTGCCTTCATGCTCGCCGTCATCATCGGGCCGGCATGGATCGCGATCCAGCGGGACATGGATCTGCCGGCGTCGGTACCACTCTGGATCTTCGTCGCCTACCTGCTGCCGGCGGTGCTGGCGGTTCCGGTCGGTGCCCTGGTCGGCCGGCGCTGGCCGACCGCCGTCACGTTGCCCGCGATCGTGCTGCTGACTTCCGGATCGCTGCTGACGGCGCTGGCCCCGGGGAGCGGTCCGCTGCTGGTCGGCCGCGCGGTGACCGGGTTCGGGGCCGCTCTGGCCTGGGGTGTCACGGCCGCACTGGTTGCGCGGGTGCGGGCACGGCGGGCGTGGACGGTGCCACTCGTCGCCGGCGCGGTGGTGGTGGGGCTGGCTCTCGGACCCGTGGCTGGGGCGCTGCTGGGCCAGACGCTCGGTTGGCGGTGGCCTGTCATGTTGGCCGTGCCGTTCGGGGCGGCGGCGTTGCTGGCCACCGCGGTGAGCGGGATCGTCGTGCTGGTGCGGCACGCGTCCCCGCCGGCTCAGCCGCCGGCCGTACCGTTGGCATGACGAAACGGGCGGTGTAGGGCAGTCCGGCCAGACCGATGGAACCGCTCGATCCGGCGATGCAACCGGCGCCGCTCGGCGGGCCACCGCTCAACGTCGACATTCGCCACCGGCTGTCCGAGGCACCCGAGCACCACTCGACGCGCCCGGTGCCGTCGCGGCGCTAGCCGGCCCGGAGCACGGCGAAGCCGCGCGGGGGGATCCGGACGCCGCCCGGCACCGGCTCGGCGCCGCGCAGCACCCGGCCGTCGACGGTCACCTCGACCGGGCCGTCGGTGTCGTTGGCCAGAAAGGTGTAGCGGCGGCCGTCGGGATGCCGGCGCTGGACCGCCTCGACCCCGGCCGGCGGGGCGGCCAGCACCGGCACCACGCCGGCCCGGCCGGCGAGCCGGGTCAGCAGCCGCCCGAGGTCGGCGTCGGCGAGGTGGGTACCGAGGTAGTGGGCGGTGCCCAGGCCGTGCCGCCGCCGGGTCAGCGCCGGAGCGCCGGCCAGCGGTCCGGCGGCGTACGTCAACAGCACCTCGGCGGTCTGCGCGGTGGCCAGCTCCGTCCAGAGTCGACCGTACGTGCCGTCGTCGAGCGGTACCCGCTGGCCGTCGTCGAGCGGGAAGAACTCCTCGACCCGTACGCCGAGCAGTTCAGCCCAGGCGCCGTACCCGCCGAGCCGGATCCGGTCGTCGGGGTCCACCACCCCGGCGTACGGGCCGATGAGCACGGTGCCGCCGTCGGCGACGTACCGGGCCAGGTTGTCGGCGTCGGCGTCGCTGACCAGGTGCAGCGCCGGGACCAGCACCAGCCGGTACCGGCGCAGGTCGCCGCCGGGCCGGGCGAAGTCGCAGGTGACGGTGGCGGTACGCAGCACCCGGTGCCACTGCTCCAGCAGCGCCACCGGTTCGGCGTCCACGCTGGGCTGGCTGGGATGCTGCTGGGCCCAGATACTCGACCAGTCGAGCAGTATGGCGACGTCGGCGACGACCTCGCTGCCGACGATCTCGGCCAGCTCGTCGAGTTCGGTGCCGAGCGCGACCACCTCGCGCCAGACCTTGGTGTCGGTGCCGGCGTGCGGCACCATGCCGGAGTGCCACTTCTCGGCCCCTGACCGGGAGGCCCGCCACTGGAAGTAGAGCACCGAGTCGGCGCCCCGGGCCACGTGTGCCAGCGAGTCCCGGCGCAGCCGTCCGGGCGGCTTGGCGAGGTTGCGCGGCTGCCAGTTGACGGCACTGGCGGCGTGCTCCATCAGCGCCCAGGGCCGGCCGCCGGCCAGCGACCGGGCCAGGTCGGCGATGAAGGCGAGATCGGCGTACGGGTCGGCGCGGTCGGCGCTCAGGTAGTGGTCCATGGCGACCACGTCGACCTCGCCGGCCCAGGCCCAGAAGTCCACACTCCAGCGGTCGACGAGGAAGTTCGTCGTCACCGGTACGCCCGGACTGAGCCGGCGCAGGACGTCGCGTTCGGCCCGGTAGCAGGACAGCAGTTCGGCCGAGGAGAAGCGGTGGAAGTCGAGCTGCTGGGTGGGGTTGGTGAAGCTCGGGGTCTGCCGGGGCGGGAGGATCTGCGCCCAGTCGGTGTAGCGCTGCGACCAGAACGCGGTACCCCAGGCGGTGTTGAGCGCGTCCAGGGTGGCGTACCGGTCGCGCAGCCAGCTCCGGAACGCCTCGGCCGAGGTGTCGCACCAGCAGCGGGCGACGTGGCAGCCGTACTCGTTGTTGACGTGCCACATGGCCAGTGCGGGGTGGTCGGCGTAGCGGGTGGCGAGCCGCTCGACCAGCGCCACCGCCGCCGCCCGGTACGCCGGTGAGCTGGGGCAGAACGCCTGCCGGCTGCCCCACCAGAGCCGACTGCCGTCCGGGCCGACCGGCAGCGACTCCGGGTGGGCGTGGCTGAACCAGGGCGGCGGGGCGGCGGTGGCGGTGGCCAGGTCGGCGGCGATGCCGTGCCGGGCGAGCAGGTCGAGCAGGCGGTCGAGCCAGTCGAAGTCGTAGCGGCCGGGCTCGGTCTCCAGCATCGCCCAGGCGAAGACGCCGACGGTGACCAGGCCGACCCGGGCGTCCTTCATCAGCCGGACGTCGGTGGCCCAGACCTGCTCCGGCCACTGCTCGGCGTTGTAGTCGCCGCCGAAGGCGAAGCCGGGCAGGGCCGGGAGATCGAAGGCCATGGCTAGATCGTCCGACCTGGACGCCGGGGCCGTCAACCGACCACAGAGGCTTATTCTTTGTCCTTGACGAAGTAGTTGCAGAAGCCTAGGCTACGGCTCACCCCAGCGACGCCATCCACCAGCTCCAATGCCCGCGCCGTTGCCGCGCGAGAAGGAGGGCGCACCATGAGCGGTACCCGTTCCGGCCTGTCCCGACGGCGCTTCCTCGGCGGCTCGCTGCTGGTCGTCGGCGGCGCCGTACTGCCGGCCTGCCAGTCCGACCCGACCGGCGGCGGGGGGTCGGCCAAGGTCACCCTCAACCACTGGTACCACGAGTACGGCGAGCAGGGCACCCGGGAGGCCGCGCTGCGCTACGCCGCCGACTACACCAAGCAGAACCCGGACGTCGCGGTCAAGGTGACCTGGGTGCCGGGCGACTACAAGACGAAGTGGCAGTCGTCGGTGCTCACCCCGGAGGGCCCCGACGTGTACGAGATCAACGAGGTCACCCCGGACATGGTGGCGCAGCAGCAGGTCGCCGTCCTCGACGACATCCTCGGCCCGGCCAAGGCGGAACTCAACCCGCACGCGCTCAGCCCGCTCACCCACGGCGGCAAGGCGTACGGCGTACCGATGATCATCGACGTGATGCTGCTCTACTACCGCAAGAGCCTGCTCGCCGGGGCCGGTCTCGCGGCACCGGCCACCCTCACCGACCTGGTCGCCGCGGCGAAGGCGCTCACCAAGGGCAAGACCAAGGGCATCTTCGTCGGCAACGACGGCCTCGCCGGGATGCGCGGGGTGCTGCCGTTCTCGGTCGGCCAGGCCGTGCTCACCGACCGGAAGGTCAGCTACGCCACCCCGGAGATCGCCGACGCCTTCGCCGTCGCCCGCCGGATGTTCACCGAGAAGTCGATGCTGCTCGGCTACGCCACCGAGTGGTACGACCCCGGCGCCCTGATCACCGGCGCCACCGCGATCGCCTGGGGCGGGCTCTGGGCGCTGCCCCGGATCAGCAAGGAACTCGGCGACGACTTCGACCTCGTCCCGTGGCCGGCGCACGGCCCGACCGGCAAGCCGGTGGTGATCCTCGGCGGCTGGTCCCAGGTGGTCAACGGCAAGAGCAAGCACGTCGACGAGGCCAAGAAGTACGTGCAGTGGCTCTGGTTGCAGAACAACGAGGTGCAGCAGGACTGGGCGCTGAGCTACGGCTTCCACGTGCCGCCCCGGGCCGGCCTGGCCGCCCAGGCCGAGCCGTTGCGGACCGGGCCGGCGAAGAAGGTGGTGGACCTGCTCAACCAGTACGGCACCCGGACCACCGCGCTCTGGGCGCCGACGGTCAGCAAGCCGTACGACGATGCCGCCTCCGACATCATCCGCAAGAACGCCGACCCGCTGGCGACGCTGACCGCCGCGGCGGGCCGCTCCCAGGAGGCGCTCGACAAGCTGCCCACGGTCTGAGGCCCGGTGTCCGTGCGTACCGGTCCACTCCAGACCGACACCGGGCCGGCGGCCCGGCCGGCGCCCGCGCCGGCCGGGCGCCGCCGGGTCGACTGGTCGGCCTGGCGGGCCTTCGTGCTGCTGACCGCGCCACTGGTGGTCGGGCTGCTGCTCTTCAGGTACGTCGCGATGGGCTGGGGACTGCTGCTCAGCTTCAGCAACGCCCGGGGCACCATCGCGCTCGGCGACTGGGCCGGGCTGGCGAACTACCGGACCCTCTTCGGCGATCCGCGGTTCCGCACCTCGCTGTCGATGATCGTGGTCTTCACCCTGGTGATCGTGCCGCTGACCTTCGCGATCGCGCTCGGGCTGGCCGTACTGGTCAACCGGCTGCGCCGGGGTCGGGCACTGTTCCGGACCACCTTCTTCCTGCCGGCCGCCGTCTCCTACGTGGTCGCCTCGCTGATCTGGAAGATGAGCCTGTTCAGCGGCGTACCGTCCAGCGCGGCCAACTCGCTGGCCGCCCTCTTCGGCCAGGAGCCGACCGCGTGGATCGCCACCGTCGACCCGCCGCTGTACTGGATCGTGCTGATCACCGTCCGGCTCTGGTTGCAGATCGGCCTCTACATGATCCTGTTCCTGGCCGGCATGCAGGAGATCCCCGGCGAGCTGTACGAGGCGGCCCGGGTCGACGGCGCGGCGGGCGAGTGGCGGCTGTTCCGGCACATCACCTTCCCGCTGCTGCGCAACACCTCGGTCGCGGTGACCCTGCTGCTGGTGATCGCGGCATTCCAGGCGTTCGACGAGTTCTACAACCTGCTCAGTACCGGCCTGGCCGGCGCGCCCGGTCCGGACGGCCGCCCGCCGCTGGTCTACCTCTACGACGTCTCGCTGGTGCAGCAGGACTACGGCCTGGGCTCGGCCGGCGCGTTCGTGGTCACCCTGCTGATCGTGCTGGTGACCCTGGTGCAGGGCCGGCTGGTCGGCTTCGGCCGGAGGGACGGATGATGAGCGACGACCGCCTCCCGCGCCGCCGTACCGCCCGTCCGATCGGCCGGGCCCGGATCGGCAGTTACCTGGCGGCCGTCGTCTTCGCGGTGCCGTTCCTGCTGCCGTTCTATCTGCTGCTGCGCAACTCGTTGATGACGCAGGCCGAACTCGGCGCCCTGGAGTGGCGCTGGTGGCCGGAGCGGATCGACCTGACCGGCTTCACCGACGCGTTCACCAACAGCAGCGCCCCGCTGGGCCGGGCACTGCTCAACTCGGCAGTGGTCGCGATCGTCTCGGCGCCGATCTCCACGCTGTTCGCCTCGATGGCCGGCTACGCGGTGGCCCGGATCCGGGTCGCCGCGGCAAGACCGGTCTTCCTGCTGGTCGTGGCAACCATGATGGTGCCCGGCGCGGCCACCTTCGTGCCGACCTTCGTGGTGGTCGGTTCGCTGGGCGGGGTGAACACGCTGTGGGGACTGATCGTGCCGGGGCTGTTCAACGCCCTCGCCGTGCTGCTCTTCCGCGGCTTCTACCTGCGTTTCCCACAGGAGATCGAGGACGCCGGCCGGATCGACGGGCTCGGCCACCTCGGCGTCTACCTGCGGCTGGCGCTGCCCAACTCGGCGGGGCTGCTCGCCGCGCTCGGCGTACTCTCCTTCATCGAGCACTGGAACTCGTTCCTCTGGCCGCTGGTGATCGGGCAGGACCCGGCACTCTGGACCGTCCAGGTGGCGATGTCGACCAACCTGACCGCCCAGGCGATCAACCTGCCGGCGCTCTTCGCCAGCGCGGTCGTCTCGGTCGTCCCGCTGGCCCTGGTCTTCCTGGTCGCCCAACGCTGGATCGTGCGCGGGATCATGGCGACCGGGATCAAGGGCTGACCGACGCCCGGCCCACCAACTCCCGGGGCATGGGGATCGGCATCACTTCGATGTCGGGAAATGTGTGACGGCAGGCCATGTCGGCGGATCGTCTGCGGGTCGTAACGTCGCGGCAACTTCCACCGTGATCCAGCCCACACCGCCGCCGGAGGTCCACCATGCGCCACAGATCCCGTCCTCGCCGCAGACCTCTCCTGGCCCGCCTGGTGCGGGCCGCCCTGGTGCCCGTACTGGCCGCGGTCGGCGTACTCGCCGCCACCGGACCCGCCCAGGCCGCCACCTTCGGCCAGGTGACCGGCTTCGGCTCCAACCCCGGCAACCTCACCATGTACGCGTACCGGCCGGACAACCTGCCCGGCAACGCTCCCGCGGTGGTGCTGCTGCACGGCTGCGCGCAGAACGCCAACGGCTACTTCGGCAACTCGGGCTGGCGCAAGTACGCCGACCAGTGGGGATTCGCGCTGATCGTGCCGGAGCAGAAATCGGCGAACAACTCGACCTCCTGCTTCAACTGGTTCGAGCCGGGTGACACCGCCCGGGGCCAGGGCGAGGCGCTCTCCATCAAGCAGATGGTCGAGCACGCCCGGAGCAGCTTCGGCATCGCCGCCAACCGGGTCTACGTCAGCGGGCTCTCCGCCGGTGGGGCGATGGCGGCGACGATGCTCGCCACCTACCCGGACACCTTCGCGGCCGGGTCGATCGTCGCCGGCATCCCCTACCGCTGCGCCACCAGCATGGTCAACGCGTTCAGCTGCATGAACCCGGGCGTCGACCGGAGCCCGGCCCAGTGGGGCGACCTGGTCCGGCAGGCGTACCCGGGCTACTCCGGCGCCCGGCCGAAGGTGGCGATCTGGCACGGCACCGCCGACTACACGGTCGGCACCGCCAACGCCACCGAGTCCCGGGACCAGTGGACCAACGTACTCGGCCTCCCGCAGACCCCGACCGGCACCTCGACCCTGCCCGGCGGCACCACCCTGGAGACGTACGGCGCCGACCAGGTACGCCTCTACCGGGTCGCCGGCATGGGGCACGGCACCCCGGTCGACCCGGGCTCCGGGGCCGAGCAGTGCGGCACCGCCGCCGCGTACTTCCTGGACACCATCTGCTCGGCATACCGGGACGCGCTCTTCTTCGGCCTCGGCACCGGTACCGACCCCGGCGACCCGGGGGATCCGGGAGATCCCGGTGACCCGGGCGAGGACCCGGTCTGCGTCACCGCCAGCAACTACGCGCACGTCCAGGCGGGGCGCGCCTACCAGTCCGGCGGGTACGCCTACGCGCTCGGCTCGGGCGCCCGGATGGGCCTCTACAACGTCTTCGCCACCACGACCCTGCGGCAGACCGGTCCCGCCCACTGGGTGATCGGCTGCTGAACGGACCCGTCCGGCGTCCTCCCCTGGCGGCGCCGGACAGCCGGTGGACTCCGGCCGGTCGGACACCTCGGCCGGAGCCACCGGGCCGGCGACTCAGCCCGCCGGGTCGGTCTCGCCCAGCTCCTGGGTCAGGTTGACCATGTTGCCGTCCGGGTCGTGCAGGTGGACCACCCGCTGGCCCCACGGCATGTCGTTCGGCGGACCCAGCACCCGCCCGCCGAGCGGCGCCACCTCGTCCAGCAGCCCGTCGACGTCCGGCACGGCCACGCTGAGGGCGATCCTCGACGGGGTCGAAAGGTCGACCTCCGCCTCGCTGACCACCCCGAGGTCGGAGTCGCCCAGTCGCAGGGAGACGTAGAAGACCGGCCCCTCGTCCGGGAACCGGCGTACCTCCACCGCGCCGAGCAACCCCTGGTAGAAACGCAGCAGGCGGGGCAGGTCGGGGGTGACGACGATCGGCTGCACGGTGGTCATGTCAGTCTCCTCGGGATCCGTCGTAGCACTCTCATCGAGAGGTACGGGGCGGAACGCCGGAACTCATCGGTCGACCGGCGGCACCTCGGCCGGCTGCCCGAAGAGGGTCACCAGCCGATCGGCGTCGAGGAACGTGGTCACACCCGTCACCAGCCCGTCGGCCACGTCGAGCAGGACCAGCCCGAACGGCCGGTACCCGCCCTCGGGAGCCGGCCGGAGCTGCCAGAACGCCGGGGAGCCGTTCGCCGCGACCGGGACGAGCCGGGCACCCGCGCACGACGCGGCCGGATCCAGCAGGGCCAGCCGGATCTGGTCCCGGCCCCGCAACCAGAACCGGACCGGCGGCATCGACATCGTGGCGTCCTCGTGCAGCAACGCCACCATCGCCTCGACGTCGTGGCGCTCGAACGCGTCGCAGTACCGGGCGAGCAGGTCCCGCTGGCCCGGGTCGGCCGGCCGGAACGGTTCGCCGGGGGCCCGGTCCACGGTCCGCAGCGTCGCCCTCGCCCGCTGCAACGCACTGGTCACCGACGCGACCGTGCTCTCCAGCAGTTGGGCGACCTCCTCGGCCCGCCAGCAGAGCACGTCGCGCAGGATCAGTACCGCCCGCTGCCGGGGCGGCAGGTGCTGCAACGCGGCCACGAACGCCAGCCGGATCGTCTCCCGGCGTAGCGCCAGATCGGCGGGATCGCCCTGCATCGACAGCGCGACACCGTCCGGGACCGGCTGGACGAAGACCCGCTCCGGTGCCGGTGCGCCGATGCCCGGCCCGTCGGCGGCCGGCCCGAGGTCCATGGCCAGCGCCCGGCGTTGCGGGCTGCGCAGCATGTCGAGGCAGATGTTCGTCGCGATGCGGTAGAGCCAGGTCCGCAGCGAACCGCGCCGCTCGTCGTACCGGTCGAACGACCGCCAGGCCCGCAGCATGGTCTCCTGGACGGCGTCCTCGGCCTCGAACCCCGAGCCGAGCATCCGGTAGCAGTAACCGGTCAGCTCCGTCCGGAACGGCTCCAGCCGGGACGTCTGCGCGTCCAGCCGGGATGTGCCCACCGGCGTCGTCTCCACCACCGGTCCGACCATACCCACCCCGGCCCGCACGGCCACCCGGAGGAACTGCCCGGGGACCGATGAGTTTCCCGCGCCCACCTCGTATCACCGGTAGGAGCGCCGGGGCGATGCGGCCGGACTGGAGGAGAGTTGATGAGTGAAGATCATTTGTGGGCCGAGGTACGGGCGGAACGCCAGGAACAGGTGGAACTGCTCGCCACGCTCCGCCCGGAGCAGTGGGACGCCTCCACGCTCTGCGCCGGCTGGCGGGTACGCGAGGTCGTCGCACACACCACGTTGCCGTTCCGGAACTCGTTCGGGCGTTTCGTCGTGGACCTGGTCAGGGCCCGGGGAAGCTTCGACCGGATGGCCGACCGGCGCGCCCGGCGCGACGCCGCCGAACTACCCGCCGAGCACCTGCTCGGATCGCTGCGGGACAACGTCGCGCACACCTGGACACCACCCGGCGGCGGCGTGCACGGCGCGCTGTCGCACGACGTGATCCACGGACTCGACATCACCGTCGGACTCGGGCTGGACCGCCGGGTACCACCGGACCGGGTCGGCCTGGTGCTGTCCCGGATGCGGCCGAGAAACATCCGGTACTTCGGAGTGGACCTGCGCGGGGTGGCGCTGCACGCCACCGACCTGGACTGGAGCTACGGCACCGGCAGCCCGCTCCGGGGTCTCGCCCAGGATCTGCTGCTGGTGATCTGCGGGCGTCGGCTGCCACCCGGCCGGCTCGACGGCGAGCACGCGGCCCGGTTCTCCGCGCAGCCCACACCCCACTGACCCGCCCCCCGCCGGGACGGTGCCGCCGTCGACCAGGGCCACCGGTGCTGGATTGGCCCGGCCGGCAACCGGTCGACCGTCGGTAGCATCGGGCCTCCCGCCGGTGGCGCGAGATCACCACCGAACCGCATCCGACCAGGGAGGAAACCCTCGTGCGTGACGCCTTCGCCGAGCTGTCAACGCCGTTGGTCGCCGACGCCTGCGTACGCCTCGGTGTGCCGCTGCGGATCGCCCCGCCCGGCATCGCCGCCGTCGTACCCGGGCAGCGGCTCGCCGGACGCGTACTGCCGGCCCGGCACTACGGCAGCGTCGACGTGTTCCTGGAGGCTCTGGAGGCTGCCGACCGGGACGACGTCCTGGTCGTCGACAACGGCGGACGGGCCGACGAGGCGTGTGTCGGTGACCTGGTGGTGCTGGAGGCCCGGGCGGCCGGGCTGGCCGGTCTGGTGGTCTGGGGCCTGCACCGCGACACGCCGGACCTGGTGGAGATCGGTCTGCCCGTCTTCAGCTACGGCAGCTACCCGGCCGGTCCGGTACGCCTCGACGAACCCGAGCCGGCGGCCCTGGCCAGCGCGCGCTTCGGTGCGCACTCCGTCGGCGCGGCCGATGCCGTCTTCGCCGACGACGACGGGGTGCTCTTCGTCGCCGTCGACCGGACCGAGGAGGTGCTGACGACCGCGCGGCAGATCCGGCGGACCGAACGCGACCAGGCCGCGCGGATCCGGGCCGGGCGGTCCCTGCGCGAGCAGACCCGCTTTGCCGACTATCTGGCCCGGCGGGCCGCCGATCCGGCGTACAGCTTCCGCCGGCACCTGCGCCGGATCGGCGGCGCCATCGAGGAGTAGGTCGATGGGGGAGTGGGCCCACCAGGGTCGGGGTCGGTCGGCGAGCCGGACGGCCCGAGGGGTCGGACCCCGCCAGGCGGTCGCTGTTGCGACGGGTTGGCACCTGCTGCGTTGTCGCGTGCGTACATGAGCACGTAATCTCGGCGGAGACGCCCGTACCGGGCCGCCACCGCAACCGGCCAGCCCGGCCGACAGGGAGGCAGCGGCGGATGACCGACAGCCACGACCACGGTCGCGACCACCTCCAAAGCCACCGCCACCATCCCGACCACGGCCACGGCCACGGCCACGGAGGCCGGTGGCGGGGGCTGTGGCACCGCCTCGGTCACCTCCTCACCCCGCACGCGCACGACACCGCGGACAAGGTCGACGGCGCCCTGGAGACCTCCCGGGCCGGCCTGCGGGCACTGTGGATCTCGCTGGCCGTCCTCGGCGTGACCGCCGGGTTGCAGGCGCTCGTCGTGGCGATGTCAGATTCGGTGGCGCTGCTCGGCGACACCCTGCACAACGTCGCCGACGCGCTCACCGCCGTACCCCTGGGCATCGCCTTCCTCCTCGGCCGACGCGCCGCGACCCGCGCCTACACCTACGGCTACGGCCGGGCCGAGGACCTCGCCGGAATCGCCATCGTCGCGACCATCGCCGCCTCCGCCGCCTTCGCCGGGTACGAGGCCGTCCGTCGGCTGCTGGATCCGCAGGACGTCCGGCACCTGCCGTACGTCGCCGCCGCCGCGCTCGTCGGCTTCCTCGGCAACGAGCTGGTCGCCCGCTACCGGATGGCCGTCGGTCGGCGGATCGGCTCCGCCGCGCTGGTCGCGGACGGGTTGCACGCCCGCGCCGACGGCTTCACCTCGCTGGCCGTGTTGCTCGGCGCCGGTGGTGCCGCGCTCGGCTGGCGGTGGGCGGACCCGGTGGTCGGACTGCTGATCACCGCCGCGATCCTGCTGGTGCTCAAGGACGCCGCGCGGGAGGTCTACCGGCGGCTGATGGATGCCGTCGACCCGGTTCTGGTCGACCGGGCCGAGGCGACCCTGCGGGCCGTGCCGGGCGTCCGGCAGGTGACAGCGGTACGGATGCGCTGGATCGGCCATCGGCTGCACGCCGAGGCGACCCTCGTGGTCGACGCCGACCTGACCCTGTTGCAGGCCCACGAGGTCGCCGCCGACGCCGAACACCAGCTCGGACACGCCGTACCACGGCTCGGTGGTGCCACCGTGCACACCGACCCGGCCAGCCACCCCGGCGACCATCACCATGCCGAGCTGTCACACCGGCGGCGCGGTCAGGACGGCCGCCCGAGCATGGCCAGCCGATCCGGGGACCCGGCCGCCTCGGGCACCCCGAGCATCCGGTAGAGGGCGTGGGCGGCATCCCAGTGCGTCTCGGCCCGCCCGTCGTCACCGGCCGTCCGGTACGCCCGGCTGAGTCCGGCGTGCGCCCGGGCCTGCTCGTACGCGTCCCCGATCTCGGTGGCCAGGCTGAGCGCGCTGCTGTGCTGCACCCGCGCCGGGTCGGGCCGGCCCAGCCGGTGCAGGATCTCGCCGAGACTGTTCGTGGACGAGGCCTCGCCGGCCCGCTCACCGACCCGACGCAGCAACGTGAGCGCCTGCTCGACCAGCTCCAGTGCGGACTCGTGGTCTCCCTGCCACAGGCGTACCCGGCCGAGCCCGTCCAGCGCGAGCGCCCTGCCGGCCTGGTCGCCGACCGCCTCGAACAACGCCAGTGCCCGCCGGTGCCGGCCGGCGGCGGTGAGCAGCCGTCCGGCGCGCAGGTGCAGCTCGCCGAGACTGGTCAGCGCGTACGCCTCGCCGGTCGCGTCGGCGATCCGCCGGCAGAGCACGGCGGCGGTACGCAGGTGCACCCCCGCCTCCCGGTAGTTGCCCTGGCGCAGCAGTACGTGCCCCAGGTTGCCGCCGGCCCGGGCTTCGCCGGCCGGGTCGGCGGCCCGTCGGCAGAGCGGCAGCGCGGCGCGCAGTGCCTCGGCCGCCTCGTCGTACCGGCCCTGCCGCTGCTGGACGTGGCCGAGGTTGCCCAGCGCCCGCGCCTCACCCGCACTGTCGCCGTTCTCCCGGCTCAGCGCCACCGCCTCACGTAGCCGGGCGATCGAGGGCGCGTACCGGCCCTGCTGGGCGTACATCACGGCGAGCCCGGTCAGCAGGTGCGCCTCGGTGACCCGGTCACCGTCCTGCCGGGCCGCCGCCAGGGCGTGCGTGTGCATCCGTTCGGCGTCGGCGAAGTATCCGCCGCTCTCCAGATAGCGCAGCAGGGTCAGGGTCAGCCGTACCGCGTGGGCCGACCGGCCGCGTTCGGCGGCCCGGACCGCCGTCGCCACCAGGGTGGGCCGTTCCGCGTCCAGCCAATCCCGGGCCGCCTGCGGGTCCGGCATCGGCGGTGGCGGGACCGGCGGCCGGTGCACCGGTGCCCGGCGGTGCCGTTCCGCCGGATAGAGCGTGTCGATCGCCGCCGTCGCGGCGGCCAGTTCGTAGTCGAAGAGGCGGTCGGCGGCGGCGTCGGCCGCCGAGGCCGGCTCGTCGGCGGCACAGCGTTCGGTCGCGTACGCCCGGAGCAGGTCGTGGAAGGTGTACCGGTGGTTGCCCGCCGTCTGCACGAGGTTCGCCCGGGCGAGCGTGTCGAGCAGGTGCCGGGCCTGCTCCGGCTCGGTGTCGAAGAGCGCCGCCGCGGCGTACCGGTCGACGTCCGGTCCGGGATGCGGCCCGAGCATCCGGAAGGCCCGGGCGGCGGCGGACGGCAGTTGCTGGTACGACCAGGAGAGCACCGCTCGGACGCCGGTACGCGGGTCGCCGCCGGCGTCGAGCAGCCGGAGCCGGTGCTGCTGGTCGGCCAGCTCGGCGACGAGGACCGCCAGCGGTGCGGTCGGCCGGGTGAGCACGAGTTCGGCGGCGACCCGCAGCGCCAGTGGCAGGTGGGCGCAGCGCTCGGCGAGCGCTGCGGCGGCCGCCGGTTCCCGGGCGACCCGCTCGCCGAGGGTGCGCCAGAGCAGCTCGACCGAGTCGGCGCTGGAGAGCAGGCCGAGTTCGATTCGCTCGGCGCCGTCCCGGGCGACCAGCCCGGCCAGGGTGTCCCGGCTGGTGACCAGCACCGCGCAGGAGGCGCTGCCGGGCAGCAGCGGCCGGGCCTGCGCCACCGAGGCGGCGTTGTCCAGCACGATCAGCATCCGCCGGCCGTCCAGCGCGCTGCGGTAGCGCGCCGCGCACTCGTCGAGCTCGAACGGCACCTCGGTGCCGGGCACCCCCAGCGCGCGGAGGAACCCGGCCAGCGCCTCCTGCGGCGGCATCGGCCGGTCGACGTCGTAGCCGCGCAGGTTGACGTAGAGCTGCCCGTCGGGGAACCGGTGCCGGGCGTGGTGCCCCCAGCGCAGTGCGAGGGCGGTCTTGCCGACTCCGGCGGTGCCGGCGAGCACGACGACGGGGACGGTCGACGGGTCCGGCCGGGTGTGGTGATCGGAGCGCACCAGCAGCCTGTCCAGCCTGGCGAGTTCGGCCGAGCGGCCGCAGAACCCGGGTACGTCGGCGGGGAGCTGCGCGGGAACGGCCGGCGACTCGTCCGGCGCGCCGCCGGTACCGGTCGGGATCGCCGGTGCCGCTGTCTCGGCGGCCCGCAGCGCGTCCCGGTAGGCGCCGGCCAGCTCGGGGCCGGGTTCGACTCCCAATTCCTCGACGAGTCGCCGACGGGCCGTGCGGTAGACCGTGACGGCCCGGTCCCGGCGTCCGAGCGCGTGGTAGGCCCGGATCAGCAGTGCCTGGGCGGTCTCGTCCAGCGGGTTGCCGGCAGCGAGTTCCTCCAGCGCCGGGAGCACGTCGGCGGCCCCGCCGGCAGCGATCATGACCTCGCCGTACCTGCGTACCGCCGCGCGGCGTTCCTCGGCCAGCGCGACGACCTTGGGGTGCCGGGCGAGTGAGGGGACGTCGACCAGCGGTTCGGCCCGCCACAGCGCGAGCGCCCGCTGCCAGAGCCGGACCGAACCGGCCAGGTCGTCCCGGCGGTACGCGTCGGACGCCGCGCCGGCGAGTTCCCGGAACACGCAGAGGTCGAGGTTGCGGGCGGGTACGCCGACCGCGTACCCGTCGCCGACCCGGGGCAGGACGGCGCTGGCGGTGTGCGTGCGCCGGTCGGGTTCGAGCAGTCGGCGAAGGTTCTTGACGTGCGTCTGGATCACGTTGGTGGCCGTCGCGGGCGGCGCGCTGTCGTCCCAGAGCACGTCGATGATCTCGGATCGGGTCATCGGCCGGCCGGCGGCGAGCGCGAGCAGGCCGAGCACGGCCCGCTGCCCGGGTGAGGAGAAGGCGATCTGTTGCCCACCGCGCCAGGCCCGCACCGAGCCGAGGATCTCCAGCCGTACCGTGTCGACGCCGCCGTCGCCGGACTCCCCGAAAGCGCTGACACCGTATGCGCTTTCGTGAGCTACGACCATGCCGCCCCCATGTCTAACAGGGTGGCGTGCGGACGAAACCCAGGCAAGGGCCCGAATGCCTGAAGCGGTGATCCGACACGGGAGGTGAACCGCGGAGTGGCCGGTCCGCCGTACCGGCCATCCGATGTTCAGCGGTAGACGCGTACGTAGTCGACGAGCATCCGGGACGGGAACGGCGTACTCGAGTCGACCGGTCCGGGGAAGTCACCGCCGACGGCGAGGTTGAGGATCAGGTAGAAGGGGTGGTCGAAGACCCACGGGCCGCGGGTCGTCTCCACCGTCTCCTTGCTGGCGTAGAAGACCGTCTGGCCGTCCACCTTGAACGTGATGCCCCGGCTGTCCCACTCCGCCGCCCAGACGTGGAAGCCGGCGGCGAAGTCGACCCCGCCCGGCGCGGGATACTTCTGCCCGTAGCCGCCACCGCCGTTGTACTGCGGTGCGTGCAGCGTCGAGTATCCCTCCAGGGTGTTCCGGCCGAGCACCTCCATGATGTCGATCTCCCCGTTGTACGGCCACGGCCGCCCGGCGAGGAAGTCGGCGCCCATCATCCAGAACGCCGGCCAGAGGCCGTTGCCCTTCGGCACCTGGATCCGAGCCTCGATCCGGCCGTACTGGACGTGGAACTTGTTGCCGGTGTTCATTCGGTGCGAGGTGTAGTCGCGTCCGCCGGCCGTCTCCCGACGTGCCTCGATCACCAGGGCGCCGGTGCCGTTCATCGAGGCGTTGTTGTTGTTCGTGTAGTACTGGATCTCGTTGTTCTGCCCGGTGCCCGGGTCGATCGTCCACTTCGCCGGATCCGGCTTGCTGCCGGCGGCGCCGTTGAACTCGTCGCTCCAGACGAGGTTGTTGGCCGGGAAGGTCGGGTCGGGCGGCATCGCCGGTGGCGCCGTCGGGTTGCCCCCGGTGCCGTAGACCTTGAACTCGTAGAGCGAGTAGCCGTACGGGCCGACCCGGGCGGTGCCGTACATCCGGACGTACCGGCCGGTGCCGGTGACGTTCAGCGTCTCCTTGAAACCCCGGCCACTGGTGGTGGAGTAGATCGGGGTCCAGGTGCTGGCGTTCGCGGAGACCTGGATCTGGTAGGCGGTCGCGTAGGCCGGGTCCCACTGCAACACCACCTGGGTGATGCTGGCGGTGGCGCCGAGGTCGACGTAGATCCAGCCGGGGTCGACCCATCCGGTGGTGGTGCTGGTCGCCCACCGGCTGGCCGGGTCGTTGTCGAAGGCGCGAGCGGGCAGGCACTCGAAGCAGGTGCCGTCGTTCTGGTTGCTGGAGGCGACCGCCGGCTTCTGGTAGGAGAGCAGCACGCTGCCGCCGGGCGGCGGGGTGGTGGTGGGCGGGGGAGTGGTGGTCGGCGGGGTGGTCGGGCCGCTGCCGGTCCGCACCGCCAGTTCCCAGAGCGAGTAGCCCCACCCGGTCGCCCGGGCGGTGCCGTACATCCGGACGTACCGGCCGGTGCCGCTGACGGTCAGGTTCTGCGTTCCGCCCGTGCCGGTGGTGCTGGTGTGCACGGTGGTCCAGGTCGAGCCGTCGGTCGAGGTCTGGATCTGGAACGCGGTGGCGTAGGCGGCCTCCCAGACCAGGGTGATCCCGCAGATCGACCGGGTGCTGCCGAGGTCGACCCGGAGCCACTGCGGGTCGGCGGCGGCGCTGGCCCAGCGGGTACCGCTGTTGCCGTCGACCGCGGCCGAGGCCGGGTAGGCGGCGGATTCGGTGGAGGAGGCGGTCGCCGGCCGGCCCTGGGCGGCGTTTCCGGTGTCGCAGGCGGTGGTGCCGGTCTCGCCGTACACCTGGAACTCCCAGAGCGACACCCCGTACGCGGTGCCCCGCTGGGTGGCGTGCAGCCGGACGTACCGCCCGGTGCCGGTGACGCCGATCTCCTGGTTGCCGCCGGTGCCGGTGGTGCTGGTGTGCACGGTGGTCCAGGTCGAGCCGTTGGCGGAGGTCTCGATGGTGAAGGCGCGGGCGTAGGCGCCCTCCCAGTTCAGCACGATCCGGCTGACCGGGGTGACGGCGCCGAGGTCGACCTGTATCCACTGCGGGTCGGCGGCGGCGCTGGACCAGCGGGTGCCGGTGTTGCCGTCGACCGCGGCCGAGGCCGGGTAGCTGGCGGACTGGGTCGAGGAGGCGGTGGCGGGCCGGCCCTGCGAGAGCAGGGTCTCGGCGGCGCCGGCCGACGTACCGGAGATGGCGAGATAGCCGGCGAGCAGCGCCGGGATCGCGACGGCCGAGCCGGCCAGGACGCGCCAGCGGCGGGCCCGGGATGGTCGGCGGCGGGGTGGGGACAGAGCGCTGTCCATCAGTGCTCCCTGAGGTGAGGCCCGCGACGGTTTCGGGCCGGTTGCGGGCGGGTGACGATCGGATGAGAGAGCGCTCTCCCGATACTGTGAATCAATCAGCGAGAGCTGTCAATGTCGCCCGGATCGCCGGCTCCGTCGCGGGTCTGTCGCGATCCGGCGGCGCCTGAAGTGTAAGGACTCTTTACAGTTGTGCTCTCCGGTCCCTATCATTCGGCGGACGCACCTTCGTCGATGACCCTGATCCGTGGCGATCGCCCGCCGTCCGCGCCCGCACCGCCCCGGGCCACCGGGGACGAGCCGGTGCCCGGCGGGCGCCCGCCCCAGCCGCAGCAGGAGGGCGTGACAATGCAGAGGCCGGACCCGTCGACACCACCACCCCGCGACAGGCGTACCGCAGCCAGGGGCCGGGCCCGGCTCGGCCGGGCCGCCCTCGGGATAACCCTCGTGGCCCAGAGCCTCGTGCTGGCGGGTCTCGGCACCCCGGCCGCCCGAGCGACCGCCGCGCCGAGTGAGGCCGCCCAGGTCCCGGTGGCCGGCCAGGTCGTCCCGGTACCGGTCAGCGCGGTCCCGGTGCCGGGGGAGACCTTCACGCTCGGCCGGGAGAGCCGGATCGTCGTCGCCCCGGGCGGCGGCGCCGAGACCAGCTCGGTGGCCGACGGACTGGCCGCGCTGTTGCGGCCACCCACCGGCTATCCGATGCCCGTCAGCGTCGCCGCGCCACGCGTCGGCGACATCGAACTGCGGCTGGTGGCCGCCGCCGAACTCGGCGCCGAGGGCTACCGGCTCGACGTCACCACCGCCGGGGTACGCCTGGCGGCGGCCCGACCGGCCGGGCTCTTCTACGGGGTACAGACGCTGCGGCAGTTGCTCCCACCGTGGATCGAGAGCCGGACCCTCCGACCCGGACCGTGGACGGTGCCGGGGGTGCGGATCGAGGACGTCCCCCGGTACGGCTACCGGGGCGTGATGCTCGACATCGCCCGGCACTTCCAGTCGCCGGCCGTGGTCAAGCGGCTCATCGACCAGGCCGCGGCATACAAAATCAACACGCTGCACCTGCACGTCGGCGATGACCAGGGCTTCCGGATCGCCATCGACGGCCGCCCCGAACTCACCGAGATCGGGGCGCAGTTCTCCATCAACAACGACCCGGGCGGCCACTGGACCCAGGCCGAGTACGTCGACGTCGTCGACTACGCGGCGGAACGCTTCGTGACCGTCATCCCCGAGGTCGACACGCCCGGCCACACCAACGCGATCATCATGTCGTACGCCGGCCCGGAGGCGGACCCGGTGCTGCCGGACGTCAACTGCAGCAACCGTACGCCGCCGGTGTGGAACCTCAGCACGGACGTCGGCTACAGCGCGCTCTGCCCGGAGAGCCCGAACACCTGGGCGATCCTCACCGACATCGTCGCGCAGCTCAGCGCACTGACCCCCGGCCCGTACTACCACTTCGGCGGCGACGAGGTGCCGGCCTCCATCCTCTCGCACGAGCGCTTCGTCGACTTCGTCGACCGCAAGGCCGACCTCGTCGCGGCGCACGGCAAGACCGCGATCGGCTGGGCCGAGATCTCCCAGGCGAACTTCGACCGGCCCGGTGCCGCCCCGGCCATCGCCCAGTTCTGGAACAACGGCAACCCGGCCGGTGCCGGCGGCGACACCGCCCGGCGGGCCGTGCAGAAGGGCATGAAGGTCGTGATGTCCCCGGCCAACCACACCTACCTGGACATGCGGCAGTGGCCAGGCAGCCCGCTCGGGCTCGGCTGGGCCGGCATCCTGGACGTGTCGCACTTCTACCACTGGTCCGGCACCAGCAGCGACCCGGGCAGCTACATCCCGGCCCGTACGCTCAACGGCGAGACCCTGCCGGCGGTGACCGACGAGCACATCCTCGGGGTCGAGGCGCCGATGTGGTCGGAGACGCTGCTCACCGGCGCCGACATCGAGTTCCAGGCGTTCCCCCGGATGCCGGCGACGGCGGAGATCGGCTGGTCGCCGAACGTCCACCCGGAACGCAGTCTCGACTCCTTCGTGCACCGGCTGGCCGGGCACGGCCTGCGCTGGCAGCTTCGGGGACAGAACTTCCACGCCTCGCCGCAGGTGCCGTGGCGGGTCGACGTGACGGCCCCGGACGTCGCCCGCGACACGCGTACCGTCGACGGCGCGCTCGCCACGATCTCCGCGCCGGGTGTCGCCCCCGATCAGGTGACCGCGACCGTCGACTGGGGCGACGGCACCACCTCCCCGGCCACCGTCAGCGGCACGGCCGGCAGCGTCACCAGGATCAACGGCCTCTACACCGCCACCGCCAGCCACCGGTACGCCCGGGACGGCGTCTACCGGGCCACCGTCACCGCGACCCGGCCGGGCGGTGTCACCAGCAGCGCCGAGTTCACCGTCACCGTCGACACCTGCACCACCCGGGTCTCCGGCCAGCACCGGGGCGCCCTGGTGGTCGGGGCCGGCGTGACCTGCCTGGCCGGCGCCACCGTCACCGGCCCGGTCACCGTACGGCCCGGCGGCTCGCTGATCGCCACGGCGGCCTCGGTGCGCGGGCCGGTACAGGCCACCGGTGCGGCCACCGTGGAACTGCTCGGTGGTTCGGTCGCCGGCCCGGTGAGCCTGACCGGCACCACCGGACAGCTCGTCGTCGAGGGCGTACGGGTCGGCGGCCCGCTCGTGGTCACCGGCACCGGTACCGCCCCGGCACCGGTGATCGCCGGCAACACCGTCGGCGGCCCGCTGGTCTGCACCGGCAACACCCCGGCACCGGTCGACAACGGCGTACCGAACACGGTGCGGGGCCCGGCCACCGGGCAGTGCCGGGGACTCTGACCCGCGAAGCCGGCCCCCGGGCGTGTCCCGGGGGCCGGTGACGTCGACCGGTCGGGCGGCGATCTCCGACATACCGCCCAGCGGACGCGATCCGGCCGTGCCTGGCCCGGACGTCCCGGCCGCCCCGGACGGGCGGAGCGCGCCCACGGACGACAGGGTGGTCGTCCGGTACCAGTCCGGCCGGTTCAGCCCGCCGGGCCCGGCCGACCTGCGGCGCCGGCTCGGCATGAGCCGGGTACGCCGGGGTAGGTCAACAGTCGGGACGTCGAGAGGAGACCGCGATGAGCAACATCCAGCAGCCGGAGATGCGCCGCAGCGGCGAGACGGCGACGACCAAGCAGCGGATTCAGGACGCCAACCCGACCGACCCGCCGGGCGGCAGCCACGACAAGACGGCGAAGCGTCCGGTACCGAAGGGGCAGACCTCACCGTACGGGCCGGGCGGCAAGGTGGCCGACGACGAGTCCTGACGACGACGCGCGCCGGGGAGGGCCGCTTCCGGCAGCGACAGCTTCGAGTCGCGCCGGAGGGGCCCTCCCCGGCACCAGATGGGTCGTCCGGCGGGGTCGTCGGAGGCAGACGGGCCGGCTCGGCCGCTCCGCTACCCGCCGCCAGGGCTGACCAGGCCGGTCTCGTAGGCGACGACGACGGCCTGAACCCGGTCCCGGAGCCCGAGTTTGCCGAGGATGCGGGCGACATGGGTCTTGACGGTCGCCTCGGAGAGGTGGAGGCGGGCGGCGAGTTCGGCGTTGCTCAGCCCCTGGGCCAGCAGTCGCAGCACCTCGAGTTCACGTGGCGTCAACGTGGACAGGTCGCGGTGCGGTGCGGCCGGGTCGGCGCTGCGGCTGGCGAACCGCTCGACGAGCCGCCGGGTGATGGCCGGGGCCAACAGCGCGTCGCCGGACCGGACCATCCGGACGGCGGCGACCAGATGCTCCGGAGTGACGTCCTTGAGCAGGAAGCCGCTGGCACCGGCGGAGAGCGCCGCGTAGACGTAGTGGTCCAGGTCGAACGTGGTCAGGATGATCACCTGTGGATCGCCGGTGGCACCGGTGAGGATGCGCCGGGTGGCCTCCAACCCGTCCATCTCCGGCATCCGGACATCCATCAGTACGACGTCCGGCAGGGTACGCCGGACCGCGTCGACGGCCTCGGTCCCGTTGGTCGCCTCGGCCACCACGTCGATGCCGTCGGCAGTCAGAATCATCCGGAAACCGGTACGGACCAGCGCCTGGTCGTCGGCGACGACGACCCGCAGCGGTGCGGTCATGGCGCCTCCAGCGGAATCCGCGCGGTGACCGAATAGCCCCCGCTGAGTCGTCGTCCGGCCTGCAGGGTGCCACCGTAGACGGCCAGCCGCTCGCGTAGACCGATCAGACCGTGCCCGTCGCCGGTCGCCGCGGCGACGCCGGGGGTGCCGCCGGTGTCGGTCGCCTCGACCCGCAGCTCGTCGGTGCCGTACTCGACGAGGACCCGGGCGGTCGCCCCGGTGGCGTGTTTGACCGTGTTCGTCAGCGCCTCCTGGATCACCCGGTAGGCGGTCAGCTCGATTCCGGAGAGCAGGGGGCGGGGCTCGCCGGTCACGGCCAGCTCGACCGGTATCCCGGTGTCGCGTACCCGCTGCACCAGCGCCTCGACCCGGTCGAGGCCCGGCTGCGGGGTCAGTCCGCTGGTGGCCGCCGGGTCGGCGCCGTCGCTGTCCATGGTCAGCAGCCCCATGACGTGCCGGAGTTCGGCCATCGCGGCCCGGCCACCGGCCTCGACGGAGAGCAGCGCGTCCCGGGCCTGGTCGGGATCGGCCCGCATCACCTTACGGGCGGCGCCGGCCTGGATGACCATGACGCTCACGTTGTGCGTCACCACGTCGTGCAGTTCGCGGGCGATGCGGGCGCGTTCGTGCTCGGCGGCCCGGCGCAGCGCCTCGGCCTGCTCGTGTTCCAGCGCGGCCAGCCGGGCCCGGTCCTCGTCGGCACGCCGTTTCCACCGCCGCAGTCCGTTGGCGGCGAGGACGATCGGGATGAGGATCAGGAACGGGACGGCGTTGTCCGGCACGGTGGGCACCGCCGGCTCCCGGAGCTGGGTGTAGATGAACGCCGCCACCGGCAGGCTGGCCAGCGCGGGCAACCGGTACGGGCTGTAGACGGCGGCCGTGTAGGCGGCGATGACGCAGGCGTAGAAGGAGACCCGCAACGCGGCGTTGAAGTCGCTGGCCAGCGGAGCCGTGGCGAGGACGACCCAGAGTACGGCGAGCGGGTACCGGCGGCGGAGGACCAGCGGCACCACCACCACGAGGAGCATGAGGATCGTCCCGGCGATCTCGTAGTCCTCGATCGGCAGGAAGGGCTCGGGCACTTCCCGGCGCCGGAACGGATCGGGCGGGATCGGCGGCAGATCCGGCTCGGGTGGCGTCGGGGGTGGAAACGGCTCGGAGCGGTCCCGGTGGTCGAACCCGACGACCGACGCCTGCCCGCCCCGGTCCTGACTGTCACCCTCGACGATCGCGGCGAGGAGGAGGCCCAGCGCCAGCAACCCGTCGAAGATCTGGCCGCGCCAGGAGAGGGTCGGCAGCGGACCGGACGGCTGTAGCAGCAGCCTGACCCGGGCCCAGAGCCGGCTGGGCAGCGCTCCGCTCCTCACCGGGTCATTCTCACCCACCGTCTCCGGCCCGCGATATCCGCCGAGCTGACCACCCGGCTACCTCCGTCGACTACGTCGCAGGGATGACCCCGGGTCCGCTCATCCCGGGGCGGTACCGGATTTGCCTCCGGCGGCCGACGCCCGCGATCCCGGGCCGGACCTAGCGTCGACCGGCCAGAGGCGCAACGAGCAGGAGAGGATTCACCATGACGGCACCGGTGATCGAGCTGAACGACGTGAGCCGCAGGTACGACGAGGGTCCGCCGGCCCTGGACGCCGTGTCGCTGCGGATCGCGGCCGGGGAGGCGGTCGCGATCCTCGGTCCGTCCGGCAGTGGCAAGTCCACCCTGCTGAACCTCGTCGCCGGGCTGGACCGGCCGAGCAGCGGCACGGTGACCGTGGACGGTGTCCGGGTCGACGAGTTGGGTGAGGCGGGCTCCGCCCGCTACCGACGGGCGAAGATCGGCATGGTCTTCCAGTTCTTCAACCTGCTCGACGACCTGACCGTGGTGGACAACGTCATGTTGCCGGCGCAACTGGTCGGCACGGCCCGTACCGCCGCGCGGCGTCGCGCGATGGACCTGCTCGGCCTGCTCGGCATCGACCGGCACGCCGCCGCCTACCCCGGCCGGCTCTCCGGCGGTGAGCGGCAGCGGGTCGCGGTGGCCAGAGCGCTGATGAACCGACCGGCGCTGCTGCTCGCCGACGAACCGACCGGCGCGCTGGACACCGCCTCCGGAGAGGAGGTCCGGCACCTGCTCACCGCCCTGCACGCCGAGGGCCAGACCATCGTCCTGGTCACCCACGACCTGACCCTGGCGCAGTCCTGCGCCACCCGCACGGTCCAGCTCGTCGACGGCCGGATCGCCGCCGACAGCAGGATGGAGCCGGTCCGATGAGTGCGCTGGGCGGGGTGATCCGGTCCGGGGTGGGGCGTCGGCGGGTACAGACGGTGGTGATCGGGCTGGTGGTGATGATCGCGGTGACCGCCGCCGTGCTCGGCGGATCGCTGATGGTGGCCTCCACGGCACCGTTCGAGCGGGCCTTCACCCAGCAGCGCGGCGCGCACCTGACCGCACAGTTCGACGGGACCCGGAGCACGGCGGCGCAACTGTCGGCGTCCGCGCAAGCGGCCGGGGTGACCGCTGCCGCCGGCCCGTTCCCGACCACGACGATCACGCCGGCCGAGGACCGGGGACCGGTACGACCGATCACGGTGGTCGGGCGGGACGATCCCGGCGGACCCGTGGACGCCGTCACGCTGACCGCGGGGCGGTGGGTGACCGGCCCCGGCGAGATCGTGGTGCAGGGCGACATCCGGCGTCCGCCCAGCATGCAGCCGCGGGTCGGTGACGTGCTGTCGCTGCCGGACCTGCCCGGTGGCCCGACCCTGACCGTGGTGGGGGTGGCCCGCTCGGTCAGCGAGACCGCCGGCGGCTGGGTGGTCCCGGAACAGATCGCGGCGTTGACCGCGCCGGGCGCGACCGCCGACTACCAGATGCTCTACCGGTTCGCGGCGAGCGGCACCGCCGCGCAGGTCGACGCCGGCCGGGCGGCGGTGCAGGCGAGCGTGCCCGCCGAGGCGCTGACCGGAGCCCGGTCCTGGCTCACCACCAGGACCAACAGCGCCGGCAGCACCGTGCTGTTCGTACCGTTCCTGCTCGCGTTCGGGGTGCTCGGCGTACTCATGGCGGTGCTGATCATCGGCAACGTCATCGCCGGGGCGGTCGGCACCGGTACGCACCGGATCGGCATCCTCAAGGCGCTCGGGTTCACCCCGGGCCAGGTGGTCCGGGCGTACACGGTCCAGGCGCTGGTTCCCGCCGTGGCCGGTGCCGTTCTCGGCGTCGCCGCCGGCAACCTCCTGGTCCTTCCGGTGCTGGCGCAGACCAACGAGGTCTACGGCACGACCGACAGCGGGGTCTCCCCGTGGGTCGACGCCGTGGTGCTCGCCGGGGCGCTGGCCCTGGTCGCCGGGACCGCGTGGGCGGCGGCGTCCCGGGCCGGACGGCTGCGCACCGTCGAGGTGCTGGCCGTCGGCCGTACCCCGGGGCCGGGGCGGGGTCAGTGGGCGGCCCGGCTGGCCGCCCGGCTGCCACTGCCCCGGCCGGTGACCCTCGGTCTGGCCCAGCCGTTCGCCCGCGCCCTCCGGTCGGCGACCGTGGTCGCGGCGATCGCGTTCGGCGCCGCCGCCGCGACCTTCGCCGTCGGCCTGGGTGCCTCCCTGAACGAGGTCCGGGCCACCGAGAAGCACGGCGACGTCGTCATCCATCCGGGTCACGCGATGTCCGGGCCGCCGCCCGAGGGTGGGCGACCGGCAGAGGGCGGGCCGAGGGTCGCGCCGGGGCCGCCGCCCGCACCGGACCCGGTCGCGGTCGTCAACGCGATCACCGCACAGGCCGGTACCGACGGTTACAGCGGTGTCGCGCAGACGGAGGTGACCACCCCGGGGCTGACCAGCTCCCTGGAGATCCTCGCCTTCACCGGCGACGGCTCCGCGCAGAGCTATCAGATGATCTCCGGTAGCTGGTTCAGCGGGCCCGGGGAGATCGTGGTGGCCACACCGTTCCTGACCGCCACCGGCACCCGGGTCGGCGACAGCATCGTGCTGACCGACCACGGTACGCAGATCCCGGTCCGCATCGTCGGTGAGGTCTTCAACATCGAGTCCAGAGGCATGCAGGTGCTCACCGCCGCCGCGACCCTCGCGGCCGCCCAGCCGGACCTGCGGGCCCTCGAGTACCACATCACGCTCACCCCCGGCACCGACCCGGCGGCGTACGTCGAGGCGCTGAACACCGCGCTGGGGTCGGTGGAGGCGACCGCGGAGGTCGTCGAGCAGGAGGCCGAGGAGGTGATCATCGTGATCAACACGCTCACCACCCTGCTCACCCTGATGCTGGTCACGGTGGCCGCACTGGGCGTACTCAACATGGTCGTGCTGGAGACCCGGGAACGCGTGCACGACCTCGGCGTGCACAAGGCGCTGGGCATGACCCCACGGCAGACCGTCATGATGGTCATCGCCTCGGTCGTCGTGACGGGGCTGATCGGCGGCGCCGTCGGCGTACCCGTCGGCGTGCTCATGCAGAGGGTGATCGTCGGTGAGATGGGCCGGGTCACGGGCTTCACCATGCCGGCCTCGGTCCTGGACATCTACCACCCCGCCGAGCTGGTGCTCTTCGGCCTCGGCGGCCTGCTCATCGCCGTGCTCGGCGCGCTGCTGCCGGCCGGCTGGGCCGCCCGTACCCGTACCGCCACCGCACTGCGCACCGAATAGTCTGCAAGGAAGGGCCCCCTCTTATCGCTTTTTGTATAAGAGGGGGCCCTTCCTTGCACCTGTGGCGGGGTCAGCCGGGGGCTGGGCCGGTCGAGTCGCGGATCACCAGCGCGTGTCCCGTCGGCCGGCGCCGTGGTCGCTTCGACCTGGGCCTGAGGGCCAACTCCAGGGCCATCCGACCCATGTCGGTCATCGGCAGTCGGACCGTGGTGAGGCCGGGCGCCAGGTCCGCGGCGACCGAGACGTCGTTGAAACCGACCACCGAGACCCGCTCCGGTACGCCGACCCGGTGCGCCCGCAGCGTCGAGAGCACTCCGATCGCCATCGAGTCGTTCAGCGCCACGATGGCCGTGCTGTCCGGGTGGTCCCGCAGGATCCGTTCGGCGGCGATCCGGCCGCCGTCGCGGGTGAAGTCGGTGTGTACGACCGGCAGATCGTCGAGGGCCAGCCCGTGCCGGCGCAGTGCCGCCGCCACCCCGGCGAGCCGGTCGATGACGGTGGTGAGCCCGCCGGTGGCGGCGACGACCGAGATCCGGCGGTGCCCCAGCGCCAGCAGGTGTTCGCCGAGGGCCCGCCCGCCGGCCTGGTTGTCCGGCAGCACCGCGTCCACCCCGAGGGGATGCCGGCCGATCACCGCGACCCGGCCGCCGAGGCTCTGGTATGCCGCCAGTTCCCGCCGCGCCTCGGCCTGCACGCGCGGGTCGTCGTAGCCGGAGCCGGCGATCAGGATGATGCCGACCCGCTGGGCGATGAGGTGCCGCAGTTGCCGCAGCTCGTGCTCGGGGTCGCGGCCGGAGTGGCAGATCTGCACCAGCAGGCCCTGTTCGTCGGCGACCCCGATGACCCCGCCGGCTATCTCGGAGAAGTACGGGTCGTCGACCTGGTGCACGACGAGTCCGACGGTCGAGCTGACGCCCCCGGCCAGGGTGCGGGCGTACGGGTTGGCCACGTAGCCGAGTTCCCGGGAGACCTGCCGGACCCGGTCGGCGACGGCTGGGCTGACCCCGTCGCGGCCGGCGAGTGCCCGGGAGGCGGTCGCCAGCGACACACCGGCCTGTTCGGCGACGTCGACGAGGCGCAACCGCCCGCCAGGCTTCGGCATCGACAACTCCCGGAACAACATCAACTACCGCGGCGGTACCTATTGCGAGTGACGCAGGACACAGCCTATGGTACGAAAGCGCTTACGAAAGCGCTTTCCTCACCCTCTGCAGAGGAGCGTCAGGAATGACATCCCGAGCGACACGTGCACGACGGGCAACGGCCCTCGGTGCGGCGGTGGCACTTCTGCTGGCGGGCTGCGGCGACGACGGCGGGTCGGGCTCCTCCGACGATCCGATCGTCGTCGGGATCTCGCTCCCGCTGACCGGGGACTTCTCCGAGCCCGGCAAGGGTGTGCAACGCGGCTACGAGGCCTGGGCCAAGATCACCAATGACAACGGCGGACTGCTCGGCCGGCAGGTCGAGCTGAAGATTCTCGACGACCAGTCCAGCGCCGACCGGGTGGTCGCCGACTACGAGCAGTTGATCGGCAAGGACAACGTGGACATCGTGGTGGGTCCCTTCTCGACCCGCCTCGTCGTCCCGGCCGCCCGGGTGGCCGAGGAGTACGGCATGCTCTTCGTCGAGCCGGCCGGCGCGGCGAAGGAGGTCTTCGCACAGGGCTTCAAGAACCTCTTCTACGCGGCACCGGCGGTCGCCGACGACCACTACAACCACCTCGCCGAATACCTGCTGGCCCTGCCACCCGGCCAACGGCCGACGACCGTCGCGTACGCCGCGATGGACGACCCGTTCGCCCAGGGCACCGCGTACGGGCTCAAGGCGAAGCTGGAGGCGGGCGGGGTGCGTACCGTCGTCGACGAGGTGTACCCGCCGAACACCACCGACTTCGGCACCATCGCCGCCAAGATCGCGGCCTCCAGGGCGGACATGGTGGTGGGCGGCTCGCAGTACCAGGACGGCGTGAACCTGATCGTCGCGCTGCAACAGCTCAGGTACCAGCCCAAGCTGGCGGCCTTCTCGACCGCGCCGACCAGCCCCGAGTTCGCCGCCGCGATCGGCAACAAGACCGAGGGCATCCTCGCGCCGACCGGCTACACCCAGAAGGCGCCCTACCCGAGCAACGTCGAGTTCGTGCAGAAGTACACCGCCCAGTTCGGCTCGCCACCGGAGGAGGACGAGGCGAACGCGTACACGACCGGCCAGGTGGTGGCCGCCGCCGTCACCGCGGTCGGCTGCGCCGAGCAGGGGGAGTGCCAGCAGAAGCTGGTCGACTGGATCCGCGGCAACAAGGTGGAGACCGTCGTCGGGCCGCTCACCTGGGACGCCACCGGCAAGCCGCAGGGCGCGCACATGATCCAGCAGTGGGTCGGCGGGCAGATCCAGATCGTCCTGCCCACCGAGGCGAAGGAAGTCGACCTCGTCTACCCGAAGCCGGCGTGGTGAGGTAGCGGATGCCGTCCGGCGCCCTGCTCTTCCAGAGCGTCATCCTGGGCCTGCTGCTGGGTGGGCTGTACGCCCTCCTGGCGGCGGGCCTGACCCTCTACTTCGGCATCATGCGGGTGGTGATGATCGCCCACTCGGCGTTCCTCATCCTCGCCGCCTACCTCGCCTGGTGGTCGCACGCCAGGCTGGGCGTCGACCCGCTGCTGTCGATGGTCGTCACCGTCCCGCTCTTCTTCGGCCTCGGCGTGCTGCTGCAACGGCTGCTGCTGGCCCGGCTGCGCCCGGTGACCCTCACCATGATGTCGGTACTGCTCACCTTCGCGATCGCCGTACTCATCGAGGGGCTGCTCGGCTACGCCTTCACCGGTACCCAGCGGCGGATCCAGCTCGGCTACGGCTCGGCCAGCCTCGGCCTCTTCGGCGCCCGGATCGCGGTGGTCAAACTGATCGCCTTCGGGCTCGCCGCGGTCGCGCTGCTCACGCTCTACCTGCTGCTCAAGCGGACCAGGTTCGGCTGGGCGCTGCGGGCGACGATCCAGCACCCCGACGCCGCCCGGCTGCTCGGGATCGATACCGACCGGGTCGCCGGCTTCGGCTTCGGTGTCGGGCTGGCCACCGCCGCCGTCGGCGGTACGGCGCTGGCCCTGGACACCACCATCTACCCGTCGCTGCACTGGCACTGGATCGGCCCACTGATGGCGATCATCGTGGTCGGCGGGCTGGGCAGCGTACCGGGGGCGGCCGTCGCCGCGATGCTGCTCGGGCTGGTGCAGAGCCTGTTGCAGATCCCGCTCGGCACCACCTGGGCACAGACGACCTTCTATCTGGCCCTTTTCGCGACGCTGGCGTTCCGCCCGCAGGGATTCTTCGGAGGCCGGCTTGCCCAGCGCTTCTGAGCTTTCACCGGCACCGGCACCGGCCCCGGCCCCGGCCCCGGCCCCGGCACCGGCTACGGCTACGGCCCCGGCACAGCGGTTCGCCGGGCCGCTCCGGGTGGTCGTGATCGTGGCCCTCGCCGCCGCCGTACTCTCCTTCCCGTCCTGGGCGCCGAACCCGTACATCCTCTCTGCCGGCATCGTGGTGCTGAACTACGCGGTGCTCTCGACGGCGTGGAACTTCGTCGGCGGCTTCACCGGGTACATCTCGCTCGGGCACGGCGCGCTGGCCGGGCTCGGCGGCTACGCCACCGGCCTGCTGGTGGTCCGGGCCGGACTGCCGAGCTTCGTCGCGCTCGCCGTGGCGACGCTGCTGGTCGCGGCGTTCGCGGTCCCGGTCGGGTACGCGGCGCTGCGGGTGCGCGGTGCGTCGTTCGTGATCGTGTCGATCGCCCTGGTGCTGATCCTGCTGCTGGTCTTCCAGAGCTGGGCGTCGTTCACCGGCGGGTCGCGCGGGCTGGTCGTGCCGCGCCCGTTCCCGGGACTGCTCCGGCCGGAGCACCACCGGGTCTTCTTCTATCTGTTCGCCGCCCTGCTCGCGGTCGCGCTGCTGGTCTGGTGGCTGGTCGACCGGTCCCGTTTCGGGCTCGGCCTCAAGGCGATCCGGGAGGACGAGGACAAGGCGGAGTCGCTCGGCACCCCGACCTTCGGGTACAAGCTGGTGGTCTTCGTGGTCTCGGCCGGCTTCACCGGCCTGGCCGGCGGCCTCTACGCGCTCTGGTTCGGCGACCTCGACCCGGTCTTCCAGTTCTCCATCCTGACCGGCGCCTACCTGGTGCTGATGGCGCTGCTCGGCGGGGTACGCCACCTCTTCGGCCCGCTGGCCGGCGCACTGATCGTCGGCATCGGACTGGAGTACTTCAAGGTGGAGTTCGGCAACACCCCGCTGCACCTGGTCGCCACCGGACTGCTGCTGGCCCTGGTGGTGATGTTCATGCCCGACGGGGTGCTGCCGGCGGTGGGCGCCCTGCTCGACCGGTTCCTGCGGCCGGCGCAGAGTTCGATCCGCGAGGTGACGGCTGCCGAGTTGCGCGACCGCGCCACCAGCGGCCCGGGCGGTGGCCCGGCGACGGACCCGCCGGCCACGGTTCCGGTCGGTGCCCCCGACGACCGGGCGAGGGAGGAGCGGCCGTGACCGGAGAGCAGACCGGGCCGACGGGTCCCGCGACGAGCGGCACGTCGAGGGCGGAGCGGGCGGGCGGCCCGGAGAGCCTGGCCACCGTCGGGCTGACCAAGGCGTTCGGCGGGGTCACCGCGCTGGACGCGGCCACCGTGGCGTTCCGGCACGGGCAGGTCAACGCGCTGATCGGGCCGAACGGCTCCGGCAAGACGACCTTCTTCAACTGCGTCACCGGGATGATCCGGCCGGACAGCGGGCGGACGTCGTACCGGGGCGAGGAGATCACCCGGCGGAGCCCGCACGCGATAGCCCGGGCCGGCATCGGTCGTACCTTCCAGCTCTGCCGGGTCTTCCCCCGGATGTCGGCGCTGGACAACGTCCTCGCGGCGGCCCGCCCGGTCGGGTTCCTCGGCCAGCTGCGGGGGGCCCGGCGCCGGGCCGAACTGGACCGGGCCCGGGGCTGGCTGACCCGGCTCGGCATCGAGCACCTGGCCGACGTCGAGGCCCGGAACATGTCCTGGGGGCAGCAGAAACTCCTGGAACTCGCCGGGGTGCTGATGAGCGGCCCGGAGACCGTGCTCCTCGACGAGCCGGCCGGCGGGGTCAACCCGGCACTGCTGGACCGGATCGGCGCGCTCGTGCGCGAGCTCAACGCCGAGGGGAGGACCTTCGTGATCGTCGAGCACAACATGGACCTGGTGATGGGCATCAGCGACCACATCGTGGTCTTCGACCGGGGACGGCCGATCGCCGAGGGACCGCCGTCGGTGATCCGCTCCGACGAGCGGGTGCTGGGGGCGTACCTTGGCGTCTGAGATCGAACTCGTCGACGTCCAGGCCGGGTACGGGCGGGCGGCCCCGGTGCTGCGCGGGCTCTCCGTCTCGGTCGAAGCCGGCTCGATCGTCTGCCTCGTCGGTCCCAACGGCGCCGGCAAGTCCACGGTGCTCAAGGTGGCCAGCGGGCTGCTCAAGCCCCGGTCCGGCCGGATCCTCGTCGGCGGGGTCGACGTCACCGGCCAGGGGCCGCAGCGGATGCTCGCCGCCGGGGTGGCGCACGTGCTCCAGGGGCACAGCGTGTTCCGGGAGATGACGGTGGCCGAGAACGTGCTGCTCGGCGGCTACACCCTGCGGGACAAGGCGCTGCTGGCGCGGCGGGCCGACTTCGTCCGGGACGTCTTCCCGGTGGTCGCGCAGCGCTGGGGCAGCCTCGCCGGACTGCTCTCCGGCGGGCAGCAGAAGCAGGTCGAGTTCGCCCGGTCGCTGATGGTCGAACCCCGGGTGGTGCTTCTCGACGAGCCGTCGATGGGGCTGGACCCGAAGGCGACCAGCACGGTCTTCGAGCAGGTCATCCGGATGCGCGACGCCGGCACGGCGGTGCTGCTGGTCGAGCAGAACGCCCGGCGGGCGCTGGAGGCCGCCGACCTCGGCTGCGTGCTCGACCTCGGCCGGGTGCACATCGCCGGCCCGGCGGCCGAGCTGCTGGCCGACCCGCAGCTCGGCGACCTCTACCTCGGCGGCCGGCCCGGCGAGTCGCCACCCGCCGTCGGCACGGCGGCCCGCAGCTCCACCGACCAGGCGGGTGACGACGGCACCGGCGACCCCACCGGTTAGGGCTGGCGCGGAACCGACCCGCCGGCGTCAGCTCGCCGCGACGCACAGAGAGGTGTACGCGATGTCGAGACCGAAACGTACCGTCGTGGCCGGCACCGCCGCCGTCCTGGCCGCGCTGCTGGTGGCGACCGGCACGGCGACACCGGCCCACGGGTACGGCGACCGCCACCGCGCCGTCCACCCCGAACTGCGGCACCGGCTCGTCGCGCACTACGACTTCGACCACCCGCTGCGCGGCGACCCGGCCCGGGAACGCGACCTCGGCCGTTCCGGCACCACCCTCGACCTGGTCAACGGGGGCGCCGCGATGCGGGTGCCGGACCGGGCCCACCGGGGCAGCGGCCGGGCGGTGCAGACCCGGCAGGTCGCTCCGGCGGTGGCCGGCAACGACGACTGGAAGGCCGGCGTCTACGCGCCGACCGGGCTGCCCAGCCTGCACGCCTTCAACGGCGCCGCCGGGGCGAGCGTGCTGGGCTGGTTCAAGATGCTCGGCGACGGGCCGGCGCCGAACTCCAACACCGCCGACCCCGGCGACCGGTTCAACGCCGTCGGGCTGGCCGGGATACTCACCGGCGACTCGGACGGGCACGCCGTCCGGGCGCTGCTCGAACTCATCACCGTCGACGGTGAACTGCGGCTGGTCGCCCTCGGCCGGCGGCTCGACGGGGGCGAGTCGCAGACCTTCGCGGCGGCCGCGGACTGGCGGACCCTGCTACCGGTCGGCGAGTGGGTCTTCCTCGCCGCCACCTTCGACTTCACCGACGGCAGCATGGCGCTCTATCGCAACGGCCGACCGCTCGACGGCTTCTACACCCGTACCGACGACCCGTGGCAGGTCGCCGGCCCGGGGCGGCACCGCAGCACCGCCACCGACCCCCGGGGCATCAAGATCGGCGGCAGTTTCCCGCAGGACACCCGGGAGCAGAACCCCTGCGACTGCCGGATGGACTCGCTGATGTTCCTCGACCGCGTCGTCCCGGCGCGCCAGGTCGAGAAGCAGTACCGCCACGTGACCGGAGGACGTTGACCCCCATCCGCCGAAGTTCCCTCCCGAGAACGGAGTGACCCCGCGTGCGTACTTCCACCCGTCGGCTCCGCAGGCCGCTCGGCACCGCCTCGCTCGCCACCGCCGCGCTCGTACTCTCCACCCTGGTCGGTGCGGCACCGGCCCGGGCCGCCGACGCGGTCTACGATCCCGTACCCGAACAGCAGATCCAGTCGCGGCTCGGGCTGGTCCTGACCGAGTACGCGGCGTTCCCGAAGTCGGAGCCGACGCCGGCACCCACCGATCCGCGGTTGATGCGGCAGGCCCGGATCAACACCATCATGGAGCTGCCGGACGGGTCGGGCCGGCGGGCGGTACCCGACCTCAACGGCAGCCTCTATCTGGTCTCCGACGGCGTGCCGCACGTCTACCTCGACGTGGCCGGCACCTTCGCGCCGCGCTTCTTCTCCGGTCAGGGCCTCGGGCAGGGCTTCGGATACGTCGCCTTCCACCCTGACTTCGGGCGCAACGGCCGGTTCTACACGGTGCACACGGAGTCGGCTCCGTCGACGACGGTGGTGCCGGACTACAGCCAGCCCGACACCGTCTTCCACGGGATCATCACCGAGTGGACCGCCGTCGACCCGGCCGCCGACACCTTCGCCGGCAGCCGGCGCGAGGTGCTGCGGATCGGTTTCGGCGGTCGGGTACACGGCATCCAGGAGATCAACTTCAACCCGACCGCCCGGCGCGGCGACGCCGACTACGGCCTGCTCTACATCGCGGCCGGCGACGGCGGCGTCGGGGTGCGCAACACCGACCCGCAGAACCTGGCGATGCCGCACGGCAAGCTGCTCCGGATCGACCCGGCCGGCAGCAACGCCCCGAACGGCCGGTACGGCATCCCGCCGTCGAACCCCTTCGTCGGCCGGGCCGGCGCGCTCGGCGAGATCTACGCGGTCGGCATGCGGGATCCGCACCGGTTCAGTTGGGACCGGGCCACCGGCAGGATGTATCTCGGGCACATCGGCGAGCACGCCATCGAGGCGATCTACGAGGTGCGGGCCGGCGACAACTTCGGCTGGAGCGAGCGCGAGGGCGCCTTCGTCTTCGACCGGACGCCGGCCGACCCGTGTGACCGGATCTTCCCGCTGCCGCCGGACGACGCCAGCTACGGCTACACGTACCCGGTCGCCGCCTACGACCACGAACCGGCACCAGGCTGGAACTGCACCTCGGACATCGGCGTCGCAGTGGCCGGCGGTTTCGTCTACCGGGGCCGGGACGTACCGGCGCTGCGCGGCAAGTACGTCTTCGGCGACCTCGTCGACGGCCGGGTGCTCTACACCGAGGTCGACCAGATGCGGCGGGGTGCCGACCTGGCGCCGATCCACCGGCTCGCCCTCTTCGACGCGGCCGGCACCCCGGTGCGGATGCAGGACCTGTCCGGTCCCGGTGCGCCCGGTGACCCGAACCGGGTGGACCTGCGGTTCGGCACCGACACACAGGGCGAGTTGTACGTCCTGGCCAAGGCCAACGGGAAGATCTGGAAGGTCACCGGCACCCGGGAGTACGCCGGTGGACCGGTCGGCACCACCAGGGTCCGGGACACCATGCGGCCGACCAACTGGGCTCCGGTCACTCCGGAGAAGTGGCGGTTCACCGGCAGCCAGGTGATCCTGGCCGAGGCGGGTGCCCAGCGCCCCGGCCCGCGCCGCCCGTACGAGTACGCGGTGCTGACCGCCGGGCCCGAGTTCGGCGCGGTGGAGGTCAACGCGGAGGTACGCCTCGACACGCCGGTCGAGGAGCCCAACCGGGACGTGATCATCGTCTTCGGCTGGCGGTCGGACGCGGAGTTCTACTACGCGCACCTCTCCACCGACAACACGATCTATCCACACAACGGCATCTTCAAGGTGGACAACGCCGACCGGGAGCGGATCGACCACCAGTGGAACGGGCGCTCCGAAGGGGCTGCCCCGGCGATCACCGACGACCGCTGGCACCGGGTCCGTCTGGTCCACCGGCCGGCGACCGGTGAGATCGCGGTCTATCTCGACGGTTCCCGGGATCCGCTGATGACCGCTGCGGACCGCACCTTCGGCTCCGGCCGGGTCGGCTTCGGCTCGTTCGACAACGTCGGCCGGCTGCGCGACCTGACCGTACGCGGCACGCCCCGCTGATCCGCCCGGCGAACCCCCTCCGGCCGTTCCGGTAGCGCGGGAGGGGGTCCGCCGGCCGGCGGACCGGGCATGGTCGCCGGCCGAACCGGTCCGCCGGATCAGCCCCGAGGGCCTAGACTGCCGGGATGACCGAGCCTTGGACGCCGTCCGACCCGGGTGTGCTGCGCCTCCCGTCGGGTCGGCTGGTGCGCGGGCGCGGCCTGCGCCGGCCCCTGCCGCCCGGACCCGTGCCGACGTTCGGGGTGTACCTGCTGGGCGACACCCCGCCGGAGACCCCGTGGCAGAGCCGCTGGGTGCGCTGGCCGGACTTCTGGCTGCCCCGCGACGGCGCGGGGTTCCAGGCCACTCTCCGGGAGGCGTGGGAGCGGGCGGCGGACGAGCGGGTGGAGTTCGCCTGTGGTGGCGGCAAGGGCCGGACCGGCACCGCGCTGGCCTGCCTCGCCGTGCTCGACGGCGTACCGGCCGAGCAGGCGGTCGCCTTCGTGCGCCAGCACTACGCCCGGGGCGCGGTCGAGACGCCGTGGCAGCGCCGCTACGTCGCCCGGTTCGCCCCGATCCCGGCCTGACCGGGCTCGCCGAGGAGCGGACCGCCGCCGACGTCAGCCGCTCTGCCTCCGGCACCGGGCCGCGGATCCTGCTGGCGGTGGCGATCCTCGGCGCCACCGGCAACGCCTGAGCCGCCCTGGAGCCGGGCCCGCACCGAGGGCTCGGCTCCCGGGCATGTGAACGCTAACGAAGCAGAGGACGCGATCGCCGCATGGTTGACAGCCAATAACGATCTATCTATGTTAACGCTCATCCATGTCGGCCGCCGCCTTGACGCGGCGGGCGGCTACCGGGCCGACCGGCAGCGGACGGAGGAGCGATGTCCCGATCCCGCCCGACCCGTGCGCTCGCGGGCGCCCTGGCGCTGACCGGTGTGCTCGGCACCGTCCCCGCCGCCGCCTCCACCGCCTCGGCCGCACCCGGCACCGGCTACACCGTCGAGGTCGACGCCGCGGGGACCGGCCCGGCGATCTCCGACACCATGTACGGGGTGTTCTTCGAGGACATCAACCGGGCCGCCGACGGCGGGCTCTACGCCGAACTCGTACAGAACCGGTCCTTCGAGTACGACCCGGCGGACAACGCCGCCTACACCGGCATGACCTCCTGGGCCCCGACCGCGCCGGACGGGGTCCGGGGCACCGTGGCGGTGGTCGACGACACCGGACGGCTCAACGAGCGCAACCGCCGCTACCTGCGGCTGGAGCTGCCGGCGGGCGGCCAGAGCTACGGCGTGGTCAACGCGGGATACAACTCCGGCATCCGGCTCGACCGGCAGCGGTACTACGACTTCTCGCTCTGGGCCCGTACCAGCGCCGCCGCCGGCACCCCGCTGACCGTCCGGCTCACCGACCCGGGCGGCGCCGACCTCGCGGCACCGCTGCGGATCGTGGTCCGGGGCGACGGCTGGACGAAGTACACCGGCAGCTTCCGGGCCAGCGTGACCAGCGGCACCGGCCGGCTGGCGGTGACCGGGACCGGCGGCGGCACCGTACGCCTCGACATGGTCTCGCTCTTCCCCCGGGACACCTTCAAGGGCCGGCCGAACGGGATGCGCCGCGACCTGGCCGAGAAGGTCGCCGCGCTGCGCCCGGGATTCCTGCGCTTCCCCGGCGGCTGCCTGGTCAACACCGGCAGCCACTACGGCTACACCGCGCCGGACTACGAGCGGCGCCGCTCCTACCAGTGGAAGGACACCGTCGGGCCGGTCGAGGAACGGGCCACCAACGCCAACTTCTGGGGCTACAACCAGTCCTACGGCCTCGGCTACTACGAGTACTTCCAGTTCGCCGAGGACATCGGCGCGATGCCGCTGCCGGTGGTGCCGGCGCTGGTCACCGGCTGCGGGCAGAACCGGGCCACCGAGGACCCGGAACTGCTGCGCCGGCACATCCAGGACACCCTGGACCTGATCGAGTTCGCCAACGGCCCGGCGACCTCGCGGTGGGGCGGCCTGCGGGCCCGGATGGGTCACCCGGCGCCGTTCGGGCTGACCCACCTCGGGGTCGGCAACGAGGAGAACCTGCCGGACGAGTTCTTCATCCGCTTCCAGCAGTTCCGGGCGGCGATCGAGGCCGCGTACCCGGAGATCACCGTGATCAGCAACTCGGGGCCGGACGACGCGGGCGGCACCTTCGACCGGCTCTGGCAGCTCAACCGGGATGCCGGGGTCGAGATGGTCGACGAGCACTACTACAACAGCCCCGAGTGGTTCCTCCAGCACAACGACCGGTACGACTCCTACGACCGCAACGGTCCGAAGGTCTTCCTCGGCGAGTACGCCTCGCAGGACAACCGGTTCTACAACGCGCTCGCCGAGGCGGCGTACATGACCGGGCTGGAGCGCAACGCCGACGTGGTGAGACTGGCGTCGTACGCGCCGCTGCTGGCGAACGAGGACTACGTGCAGTGGCGGCCGGACCTGATCTGGTTCAACAACAACACCTCCTGGCCGTCGGCGAGCTACCAGGTGCAGAAGCTGTTCATGACCAACGTCGGCGACGAGGTGGTGCCGAGCCGCGCCTCCGGGACACCGGGCACCACGGTCCCGATCACCGGTGCGGTGGGTCTGTCGACCTGGGCCACCAGTGCGGCGTACGACGACGTCACGGTCACCTCCGCCGACGGCACCACCCTGCTCCGGGACGACTTCTCGGGCGGCGCCGGGCAGTGGAGCCACCCCACCGGGCGGGGCTCGTGGTCTGTCGTGGACGGCGCGTACGTGCAGTCCGACGAGGTCGCCGAGGACACCATGGTGACGGCCGGCGACCCGGGCTGGCGCGACTACGACCTGCGGGTCACCGCCACCAAGCGGTCCGGCCGCGAGGGCTTCCTGGTCGCCTTCGGGGTGCGGGACACCGGCAACTTCTACTGGTGGAACGTCGGCGGCTGGAACAACACCCAGACGGCGGTGGAGAAGGCCAGCGGCGGCGGCAAGCAGACGATGATCGCCAAGCCCGGCAGCGTCGAGACCGGCCGCGCCTACGACCTGCGGATCTCGGTCCGGAACCGGACGGTGACCCTCTATCTGGACGGTCAGGAGTGGGGCAGCTTCACCGACGACCGGGTCGCCGAGCCGTTCCGTCAGGTGGTCACCCGGGACCGGTCCACCGGCGAACTGGTGCTGAAGGTGGTCAACGCGCAGGCGTCCGCGGCGGCGACCCGGATCGACCTCGGTGACCGGGTGCGGGTCGCCGGCACCGCCCGGGTGACGACCCTGACCGGCGGGCCGGACGACGTCAACACCGCCTCGTTCACGCCGATCCAGCCCCGCGAGTCCCGGCTGACCGGCGTCCGGAACACCTTCGCGTACACCTTCCCGGCGTACTCGGTGACGTTCATCCGGCTCGGCGTCGCGGAAGCAGGAACCGGAAGCGGAGCGGTGGAGAGGACAGCGCGGTGAGCACTGACGGAGTCAGCCGGCGTGGACTGCTGCACGCCGCCGGGAGCGGCCTGGTCGTCGCCGGAGCGGCCGGTGCACTGCCGCTGGCCGCCGGGGACGCGGCCTGGGCGGCGCCCGACACCGGCCCGGCACCCGGCACCGACCGGCGGGCCGAGTCGGCCGGCCTGACCACCCGGAACCCGCTGGTCGCCCAGCGCGCCGACCCGTTCATCACCCGACCGGTACGCGGCATGTACTACCTGACCGGCTCGGTGCCGGAGTACGACCGGATCGTGGTGCGCGGCGCGTCGACGCTGGACGGGCTGGCCGACGCGCGGGAGCGTACCGTCTGGCGGCGCCCGGCCGCCGGCCCGATGGGTGGCTACATCTGGGCGCCGGAGCTGCACCACATCGACGGGCGCTGGTACATCTACTTCGCCGCCGGAGACTCCGACAACCCGTTCCGGATCCGTACCTACGTGCTGGAGTCCGCCGAGCCCGACCCCCGCACGGCGGCCGGCTGGGTGCTGCGCGGCCAACTCGTCACCGCCTGGGACACCTTCACCCTGGACGCCACCACCTTCGCGCACCGTGGGGTCCGCTACCTCCTCTGGGCGCAGAGCGAGCCGGGGATCGCCACCAACAGCAACCTCTACATCGCCGCGATGGCCTCCCCGCTGGCGATCCAGGGCGACCCGGTGCGGATAGCCGTGCCGACGCTGCCCTGGGAGGTGCAGGGTTTCCGGGTGAACGAGGGTCCGGCGGTGCTGGTCCGCAACGGCCGGGTCTTCGTCACCTTCTCGGCCAGCGCCACCGACGCCCGCTACTGCATGGGGCTGCTCACCGCCGACGAGAACGCCGACCTGCTCGACGCCCGCTCGTGGACCAAGTCGGCGCAGCCGGTCTTCGCCACCAACGAGAACACCCGCCGGTACGGCCCGGGGCACAACTCGTTCACCGTCGCCGAGGACGGCGAGACGGACGTGCTCGTCTACCATGCCCGGGACTACCGCGACATCACCGGCGACCCGCTCTTCGACCCGAACCGGCACACCCGGGTGCAGCGGCTGTACTGGAACACCGACGGTACGCCCAGCTTCGGGGTACCGGTCGGGGACGGCGGGCCGGTGCTCCGGTTCTCCCCGCTCGACGCGCCGGAGGCGTACGTCCGGCACTTCGGCTATCTGCTCCGGGTCGAGGGCGGGGTGCGGGACGTCGCCGACACACAGTTCCGGCTCGTGCCCGGGTTCACCGGTCCGGACCGGGTGGCGGTGCAGTCGGTCAACTTCCCCGACCGGTACGCCCGGCTCGACGGCACCGTGCTGCGGATCGACCCGTACGAGGACAGCGACGCGTACGCCGCCGCGGCGAGCTTCGTCAGAGTGCGTGGGCTCGCCGACCGGGGGGCGGTGTCGCTGCGGCTCGCCGAGGACCCCGACCGGTACGTCACGCACGACGGCAACGGGCGGCTGACCGTCGGCCGGCCCGGCAACCGCCGCGCCGACCGGGAACGGGCCACGTTCCGGATCAGGTGACCGGCGGTGACGGCTGCGGTTGCCCGCCGCCGCGAGGCGACGAGGTCCGGGTGCTCCGCTCCGACCGCCACCCGGCCGCTCAGCCGACCAGCAGCGGCAGCAGGTTCAGCGAGTTGACCGCCGTGTGCAGTGCGACGATGGCCCAGACGTTGCGGTGGCGGGCCCACAGATAGCCGGCGAGAAGGCCGAATCCGCCGTTCCAGGCGAGCATCACCGCGACCATCTCCCACAGTGGACCGTCACCGATCCGGTGCACGTGCATCGCGGCGAAGAGTAGCGAGGTGGCGACGATCGCGGGCCAGCGTCCGTACAGCGCCTCCAGGCGGGTCTGCAACAGCGCCCGGTAGAAGATCTCCTCGGCGAGGCTCGCGGTGACGAAGGTCAGCAGGGTGGCGGCGAGCAGGTAGATCCGGTCGTACTGGCGGTAGCCCGACATGTCCTGGCTGCCGGCGAGCGGGCTGTAGTAGAGCAGGTACGCCCAGCCGACCAGGGCGGGCAGCGGTCCGAGCCAGTACCAGCGGCTCGGCAGGACGCGTCGGTGTGCCCGGCCGCCCCGCCACTCGGTCGGCCAGCACCTCAGCACCAGCGCGGCGCCGCCGAAGAAGAGGAGGAGCTTGATCGGCGCGTACCAGATGCCGGGGTCGACGGCGAGCACCACGGCGGGGAGCAGCAGGGCGATCCCGACCAGTCCGATCGCCTGCCGGCCGAGTGCGGGCCGCTCGGCGGCCCCGGCGGCCGGCATGGCCGGTAGCCGGAGCGGGACGAGCCGGACCAGCAGCAGGCCGACCAGGGTGGCGGCGACGATCCCGGCCAGCGGCTTGGCCGGGGCCTCGGCGTCGGCGGAGGTCCGCACCTCCGCCCCGCTGAACAGGGCCAGTGCCACCGGGGCGGCGATCAGCAGTGCGACACCGACGCCGGTGAGGATCCGTCTGGGCATGGTGCCAGCGTGCCGACCGGCTCGGTCTTTCTCCTCGCCCGCCATGACGATTCGTCGCTACATCCTTTGATCCATGCTGTCGCCCGCGCCGCGCTCGCCGGGCGTTCCGCCGTGCGCGCTGTCACCTCGACGTCGCGCGGTCATCCGGACGCCGGCGATCATCCAGACGGCGTGCGGCCTGCTCAGCGGCGTCCCGGCCGGGGACAGCGGGCTGGGCGCCGCCGTTCGGCCCGGGAAATGTCGGAGGTGCCGACGACAATGGCGCAGGGCTCCCGGTCAGGGGACCCAGGCTGGTCCGCCGACCCTGGGCTGGTCCGCCGACCCGGGGCTGGTCCGCCGACCCGGACGGTGACGGGGCCGGCGGGTTCGGGCAGTGACATCATCGAGCGGTCGTGACACGAGGGGGACGGGGATGGACGGCGCCACGGGGGAGAGCCAACCGGGCTGGCTGCGCGGGCCGCTGCGCCCGTTCCGCAACGGGCAGTACCAGCTCCTCGCCGGTGCCCTGACGATGTCGCTCTTCGCCGCCGGGGTGTGGATGATCGCCGTCGTCTGGCAGGTCATCGAGATGGACGGCGGGCCGGGCGAACTCTCCTTCGTCTCCGCCGCGATGGCGGCCGGCATGCTGGTCACCACGCTACTCGGCGGGGTACTGGCGGACCGCGTCCCGCAGCGCCGCATCCTGCTGGCGGTGGCCGGCGGCCGTACCGTCGCGATCGGCCTGGTCTCGGTGCTGGCCGTGACCGATCAGCTCCGGCTGTGGCAGCTCGCGGCGGTGGCGCTGCTGATCGGGGTCGGGAACGGCTTCCACTTTCCGGCATATTCGGCACTGCTGCCCTCGATCCTGCCGCCCGAGGACCTGATGCCGGCCAACGGTGTCGAGGGGATGCTGCGGCCGACGATCATGCAGGCCGCCGGGCCCGCCCTGGCGAGCGTGCTGATCGCCGCCTGGTCACCCGGTGCCGCGCTGCTGGTGGTGACCGTGCTGGAGGTCGTCGGTGTGGCGTTCCTGCTGGCGTTGCGTCCGGTGCCGCTGCGGCACCACCAGGCCGCACCGGCGGCCCATCCGGTCCGCTCGACGCTGATCGACCTGCGCGACGGCTTCGCCTACATGGGCCGTACTCCCTGGCTGCTCGCCACGCTCCTCTACGCCTCCATCCTGATCCTGCTGATCATGGGGCCGATCGAGGTGCTGATCCCGTTCGTGATCAAGGACCGGGCCGGTGGCGGCCCCGGCGACCACGCGTTGGTGATGGCCGCGTTCGGCATCGGCGGCGCGATCGGCTCACTGGGGATGGCCGCGTTCCGGATGCCCCGGCGGTACCTGACCATCATGAACCTCCTCTGGGGGCTGGGCTGCCTGCCGCTGGCCGTGGTCGGCGTCGCCGGCCAGGTCTGGGTGATCGCCGTGGCGGTCTTCGCCGTCGGGATCTGCTTCTCCGCCCCGATGGTCATCTGGGGCACCCTGCTCCAGCGCCGGGTTCCGCCGCACATGCTCGGTCGGGTCTCCAGCCTCGACTTCTTCGTCTCGCTGGTCTTCATGCCGCTGTCGATGGCCGTCGCCGGCCCGGTCAGCACCGGCATCGGCCTCGGTACGACATTCGCGCTCGCCGGCCTGCTGCCCGCCGCGCTCGCCGGGCTGGCGATCGTGCTGGCCCGGATGCCGCAGGACGAACTGGCGCACCCACTCGACGTACCGACGGAGCCGGTCGACGTACCGGCAGAGTCGCTCGACGTACCAGCGGAGCCAACCGGTGCGGCGACGGGGCCGGCCGACCCCGCCATCCCGGAGCCGGTCGTCCGGGTCTGACCAGCCCTGCCCCGCCGTCGTCCCGCGCTGGCCTGTCGCCGCGCCCCGCCCCGGGTGCCCCGGCCCGGCCCCGGGGCGGCGCGTCACCCGGACCAGATCCCGGTCGCGGCGGCCCGCCGGGCGAAGTCGCGGAAGTCCCGGGGCTCGCGGCCGAGCGCCCGCCGCACCCCGTCGCCCAGCCGCGCGTTGCGCCCGTCCAGCACCTCCACGAAGAGGTACGTCAACAGTGCTGCCACCTCCGCCGGCAGCTTCTGCTCCGCCAGCATTGCGGCGTACTCCTCGACGGGGATCGTCCGGAACCGGATCTCCCGGCCGGCCGCCTCGGCGATCTCGGCGACGGCCTCGGCGAAGGTCAACAGCCGGGGGCGGCCAGCTCGTAGAGCTGGCCCACGTGACCGTCCCCGGTCAGCGCCGCCTCGGCCACCTCGGCGATGTCGTCGGCGTCGACGAAGGGCTCTCCGACGTCACCGACCGGCAGCAGGAGTTCGCCGTCGCGCAGCGGCGCCAGCAACTCGCCTTCGTCGAAGCTCTGGTTGAACCACACGCCTGCGGCGGTCGGCCGTCAGCGGTCGTCGAGCTGGTCGTCGAACGGGTCGTGCCCGAGGAGTTCGAGGAACGCCTCCCGGACGTCGATCCGGGTCGACTCGCCGCGCGCGGCATGGTCGCGGAGGCGCTGGAACAGCGGCATCAACTGGCGGATCTCGTCGGCCGAGACGACCGTCACCAGCGGAGCGAGGTGCTCCGCGCGGTCGATCTCGATGCTGACGATGCCGGTCGCGGGGATCGCCGAGAACCGGAACGGGCCGAGCCGGTCCACCGTCACGGCGGGGGTACCGCTGCCGGTGCGCGCGGCCCGCAGCGCGGCGATCCGCTCAAGCTGGTACCGGGCCAGCTCCCGGAGCGTCGTCGACTTCTCCGGGTCGTCCCGGATCGCGCGTAGCCGGCGCTCGACGTCGTCGAGTTCGGCCGAACCGTCGTCTTCCCGCGAGCCTCGCATGACCGAAGGCTATCGATCCGCCAGGTGCGGCAGTCGCACACGAGGTGCGAAGCCGTTCGGATAGGAAAGCGCTTGCCCACGCAGTGCGGGTCGCCGACGACCCGCCGGTGCCTAGAGCGCCGCGACGATGCGGTCGGCGGTGATCGGCAGGTCGCGTACCCGGACCGAGAGCGCGTCCGCGACCGCGTTGGCGATGGCGGCCGCCGTCGGGCCCTGTGCCGCCTCGCCGGCGCCGACCGACGGCTCCGACGGGCGATCCACCAGGTGTACGTCGACCTGCGGCACCTCACCGAAGCGCAGGATCGGATAGTTCTCCCAGTCCGCGCTGGTGACCCGCCAGCGGTCGAACCGGACCCGTTCCTTCAGCGTCCAACTGGTCGCCTGGACGGCACCCCCCTCGATCTGGTTACGGACCCCGTCCGGGTTGACCACCCGACCCACGTCGACGACCAGCGTCAGCCGGCGTACCCGTACCTCGTGCCGGGCCTCCACCTCCGCCAGCACCGCGCAGTACGCACCCCGGTCCTTGTAGCGGGCGAAGCCGATGCCGTAGCCGACACTCTCCTCCGTACCGCGTCGCTGCCAGCCGCCGAGCGCGGCGGCGGTGGAGACCACCTCCCGGGCCCGGGGGTCGACGAGCTGGGCCAGCCGGTACGCCACCGGGTCCGTACCGGCCGCCAGGGCCAACTCGTCCATGAAGGACTCGATGGCGAAGACGTTGGTGAACGCGCCGAGCGAGCGCAGCGACGAGGAGCGCAGCGCGGTCCGCAGCACCCGGTGGCCGTGAATCCGGCGCTCCGGGAAGGTGTAGATCGGCCAGGCGTTGCGGGTCGTCCCGCCGCCGCCCCAGGCCGGTGGATCGGCCGCCGGTGGCGTCGGGCGGGACCGGTCCCGGTGCGTGGAGGCGAGCAGTCCGGGGCTGCCGGCGTAACCGGGCCGAGCCGTGTGCCCCTGACTCCACACGTCGTAGCTCCAGGTCAGCACCGTACCGTCGGCGCCGACACCGGCCTGGACCTCGGCCACCATCGCCGAGCCGAACGGTGCCCAGGTCAGCTCGTCGCGGCGGCTCCACCGCACGTGCACGGGCCGGCCGGGAACCGCCCGGGCGAGCAGTACGGCGTCGAAGGCGGCGTCGTCCGCGCCGTTGTGGCCGTAGCTGCCGGCGCTCTCGACGTGTCGCACGTCGACCCGGTCGGCGTCGAGTTCCAGGGCCGCGCCGATCGCCCGACCCAGCCCGTGGATGCCCTGGCTGTGGCTCCAGACGGCGACCGCCGTACCGTCCTCGGCCCAGCGGGCGGCACCGCAGCTCGGCGCCATCGACGCGTGGGCCAGGAACGGCCGGCTGTAGCTCGCCCGCAACCGCCGGACGACCGGCCCGCCGGCATGTCCTACCGCTGCGCCCTGCCGGGCGGCGCCGCCGGGCTCGGGTACCGGGATCGACTCGGCCGGACCCTCCCGGAGGAAGTTGGAGATGTCGTCCTCGTCCGGCAGGGTCGGCTCCTCGTGCCAGCGCGCCCCCTCGGCAAGTGCCGAGGCGGCCCGTTCGGCGTTCGCCTCGCCCTCGGCGACCACGCCGAGGAAGTCGCCGTCCCGGACCACCGCCTGCACGCCGGGCAACTCGCGGGCGGCGGCGGTGTCGACCTCGACCAGGGTCGCCGCCGGTGACGGCGGCCGCACCACCCGGCCGGAGAGCTGCCCCGGCAGGGCGAGATCCTGGATGAAGCGTGGCCGGCCGGCGAGCTTGTCGGGCAGGTCCAGCCGGGGCACGCTGGTACCCGCCCAGCGGGCCTGCCGCACCGGCTTCGGCCGGACCGCCCCGGTCGCTTCCCGAGCCAGGTCGACCCGCTCGGACAGTTCCCCGTAGGACGTGCGTCGTACGCCGGCCGCGTCGGTGATCACCCCGTCCTGGACCGTGACGGTCTCCGGATCGAGGGGGAGGGTCAGCACCGCCTCGGCGACGAAGCGGGCCCGTACCTCGGCACACACCTGGCGGACCGCGGCACCGGAGTCGGCGACGGAGAGGCTGCCGGCGGTGAGTCCCTCGTCCGGCCCCTCGGCGGTGCTGGCCGCCGCCATCCGGACGGCGGCGATGTCGACGTCGAGTTCGTCGGCGGCGAGCTGGGCCAGCGCGGTGAGGATGCCCTGGCCGACTTCGACCTTGCCGACCCGGACCGTGACGGTACCGTCCCGGTGCACGGTGATCCAGCGGGCGAGCCGTGGGTTGGCCAGCACCCCCCGGGGCAGCGGTGGCAGGTCGGGGGCGACCTCCGGACCGTCGGCGCTCACCGTTGGGCCGCCGTTCCCGTCGGCGCTCATCGCTCGACCGCCGTTGCCGCCACCCCGTCGCCTCGGTCAGCAGGATCCGCCCCGGTGCCACCGGCGTCGCCCGTGCCTGCCTGGCTGGTGCTGGTCCTGTTCGCGGCGGAGCCGTCGACCATGGACTGTCCGGCCCGGACCACGGCGCGGATCATCCGCCGCTGGGCGCCGCAGCGGCACAGGTGTCGGTCGAGCGCGGCGGCGACCGTCGCCTCGTCCGGCTGCGGCTGCGCGGCGAGCAGGGCCGCCGCGCTGACCAGGATCCCCGAGACGCAGTATCCGCACTGTGCGGCCTGCTCGTCGAGGAACGCCCGTTGGACCGGATGCGGTACGTCGCCGTCGGCGAGCCCTTCGACGGTGGTGACCGCTCGGCCGGCGACCGACCAGAGCGGGGTGTCGCAGGACGGCACGGGGCGGCCGTCCAACAGGACGAGGCAGGCGCCGCAGAGGCCCTGACCGCAGCCGAAGCGGGAGCCCTTGAGGCCGAGTACCTCGCGCAGCACGTGCAGCAGGGAGCTGTCGGCGTCGGCGTCGACCTTCCGGCGTTCGCCGTTGACGGTCAACTCGAATGTCTGTTCCATGCCCCAGGCTTCCCGGCGTCTCGGGTGTCCCGCACACCCTCGGGACGATGATCCACAATCGGTTGCAGCAGCCTCGCCTACGTCGGGGCGGACGTCAACCCGGCCACCGCCGGTCCGCCCGCCGCGGATCGGATTGTGCGAACGTGGCCGGTATGGGTTTCTTCGACCGTCCGGCCGTCGCACCGGATCCACAGCCGGAACCGCCCGCGCCACCCCGTCCGGCCTGGATGAAGCCCGAGGCCGTGTTTCCAGGCGTCGTGGCCGAGCATCGCCTGCTGGCACACACCGACAGCGCCGCGATCGCGATCACCGGCCTGCTCGCGTACCCCGAGGGCTTCGAGTTCACCGTGACCGCCGTGCTCCGGACGCCGGATCGCCGCCCCGGCCTTCGACAGTGTCCGGTCCACTTGAAGCTGGCACCGTCCACGGTTGTTGGCACCAGCGGTGGCACCGTCCGGATTGTGTTGGCACTGGTCTCCGGTCTCCGACATCTGGCGTCTGTCTCGCTGTAGCTGGTGACGGCCAGAGCGGTGTCAAACCTCGAAGGTGGGTGCTCGGTTCACCGAAGTTGGCTTGGAGACTGGTAGCGTGCGCGGCTTCCGAGACCTACGCGTCCGCGCCAGTTCATGAGGAGGAGCCGAACGATGACGGATACCGGAACGCGGTTGGAAGGCGGCGGCACTTCTGGGTCACGGAGCAGGCGAGCGGACGACTGGTTGGCAGACATCCGGATCTCCTACGACACGGTCGCCGACAGCTACTCCGACTACACACGGGTGGCTTTGGCTGGGGAGCCCTATCTGCTCGCGGCGTTGGCGTTGTTCGCCGATCTGGTCCACGCCGCCGGCGGTGGCCCGGTGGCGGACGTGGGCTGCGGACCAGGCCATGTCACTGCCCACCTGCATAAGCTGGGCGTCGATGCCTTCGGCGTCGATTTGTCACCCGCGATGATCGACATCGCTCGGCGGGAGCACCCCGACCTGCGGTTCGAGGTGGGTTCGATGACGGACCTACAACTCGCTGACGCCTCGATCACTGCCCTGCTCGCCTTCTGGTCGTTGATCCACATCCCCGACGACGAGATCCCGGCGGTTCTTGGCCACTTTCGGCGGGTGCTGCGTCCCGATGGACCTCTGTTGCTCGGCTTTCACGTCGGAGATGAGTCACGGCTGAAGACGGAAGGCTACGGCGGTCATCCGATGAAGGTCTACGTGCACCGCCGTCAGCCGGACCGGATGGCGACCTGGCTGCGCGATGCCGGATTCACGGTCAAGGCCCAGATGCTGCTCGGCCTCGACGAGAGCCTTCCAGGAGCGGTCCTCTTTGCACACCGCCGGCCCTAGCATCCCGGCCAAGTCCACTGACCCAGGCATCGGTGGTGATGCCGTTCGGATGTAGTTGGCACCGGTTTCGGTAGGGTGCCGGGGTGCTGCACGTGGTACGAGATCTTCACGGTCGGCTGGCGGCTGAGTTCGGGGTTGGGGCTGACGGCGCCGAAGGAGCGCCGGTCTCGACCGGATGACGGCTGATGGAGGCGGCTCCCGGCAGGGGCGGAACCGGCAGCGCTTGTCCACGGGTCGTCAGCGTCGGGTGAGTGTGCGGCTCGGCGAGGACGAGCACGACGATTTGGTTGCTGCGGCGCGGTTGGCGGGTTTGACGCCGACGGGGTACGTGGCGCAGGCGGCTGCGCGGGGGCGGCGGCCGAGTTGGGCGAGCCGGTGGTGGAGGGTGTGAGCCGGGCCGAGTTGGCGCAGGTGCAGCGGGAGTTGTTCGCGGCTCGGACGGCGGTGAATCGGCTTAGCGCGGACCTGGATCAGACCGTGGCGGACGGCGGGCCAGCGACGGACGGCGTGATCGGGTTGTGCGTGCGGTCGGTGCAGCGCTTGGACGATGCTGCTGTCGTGCTCGATCGGCTGCTACGTCGGGTCGGGAGGCGGGGCTGATCCCGAAGGTGCACCGGCGGGGGACGTCGGTGGGTTGGTTGCTGCGTTACCTGTTCGGCCCCGGTGAGAGTGGGGATCATCGGGATCCGCGTCTGGTGGCGGCGTGGGCCTTCGCCGGGGACCTGGCGGGGCTGCGACCGGTCATGGACGCTGCGGGCCGGCGTGAGGTGCGGCGTTTGATCGGGCTGTTGGAGCAGCCGGTGCACGCGGGGGTGAACCCGCCACCGTTGCCGGTCTGGCACTGCTCGGTTCACAACCACGGTGACGACCCGGTTCTGTCGGACGGGCAGTGGCGGGAAATCGCTGCCGAGATCATGGCCGGGGTCGGGCTGGCGCCGCACGGCGACGAGGCCGCGGTGCGGCGGGTGGCGGTGCGGCACGCCGAGAACCACGTGCACTTGGTGGCGACGTTGGTGCGGCAGGACGGTCGGACGGAGTGGGGGTGGCATGACCATGTGCGGGCGCAGGCGACCGCCAGGGATCTGGAGAGGCGGTTTGGGCTGCATCGGGTGGCGCCCAGGGGGCATTCCGCCGGGCGCCCTCCTGAGCCGGCGGAGCTGAACAAGGCGGCACGGCAGGGACGGGAGGAGGTTCCTCGGGACCGGCTGCGGCGAGAGGTCCGGACGGCGGCGGGTTTGGCCGTGGACGAGGCGAGCTTCTTCGACCGGTTGCGGGTGGCAGGGCTGCTGGTCCAGCCGCGTCGTGGTCGGCGCGGCGGGCCTGACGGGTACGCGGTGGCGACGGCGGATCACCGCAGCGCGGTCGGTGCCGTGATCTGGTACGGCGGGGGCCGGTTGGCGCGGGATCTGACTCTGCCGGCTTTGCGGCGCCGGTGGCGTGGGTCAGCGGGTTGAGGCTGTCGGCTCGGTACGGTGCCGGGGTGCTGCGTGTGGTGCCGGGCTCGGGCGACCGGTTGACTGCTGAGTTCGAGGTGGCGTTCGTCGATGGGGACGGGGTGGAGGTTCGGGCGTCGCTGGCGGACGCGGCGGGGGTGCCGTTCGAGGCGGTCGCACCGGTACGCCGGTTTCCCTCCTACAAGCGGCAGCGGCACTTTCCGGGGCTTTGGTGGTCGTCGAGCACCGGTGGACACGTCGGCTACGAGTCCTGGTTGGAGCGTGACCACCTGATGATGCTGGACTACGAGTCGGCGGTGGTCGGGCTCGCGTCGCAGCCGCTCTGGCTGTTCTGGGAGCACGAGGGACGAACCCGTTCGCACGCCCCGGACTATTTCGCCCGGTTGGCCGGTGGTGGTGGGCTAGTGGTCGACTGCCGGCCGGTGCGGCGGATCAAGCCGCGGGACGCGGTCGCGTTCGAGGCCACTCGGCGGGCGTGTGAGCTGGTCGGGTGGGAGTACCGGCTGGTCGGGGCGTTGGACCCGGTGCTGGCGGCGAACCTGCGATGGCTGGCCGGTTACCGCCATCCCCGCCACGAGTTGCCGGAGATGGCGGCGGCGTTGCGGGCGGTGTTCGCGGATCCGACGCCGTTGATGGCCGGAGCGGCGGTGGTGGGCGACCCGGTGGCGGTGCTGCCGGTGTTGTTCCACCTGCTCTGGCGCCATGACCTTGTCACCGATCTGTCCACGCCGCTGAGTGGGGACACGACGGTGGCCACGGCCGGGGCGGTGTGATGGGCGGGCGTCCGCCGGTGCTGCGGGTCGGGGACTGGGTGCGGTTCGACGGCGGCGAGCACCAGGTGGTGGCGTTGGCCGGTACGTCGGTGCGGCTGGTGGCCCGCTCGGGCGTCTCGCAGGTGGTGCTGCTGCCGTTCCTGCTCGCCGCTGCGGACTTCGCGCTGGTCGACGGGCCAGCGCCGGTGGGGGTGGAGCCGTTCGGGCTGCTGGACAGTTTGCCGGCGGAGACGGTGGCCCGTGCCCGGGAGTGGGAACGGCACCTGGTCGAGGTGATCACCGGGCTGCCGCCGGACCCGGCGCCGGGAGCCTTCCCTCGGCCGGGGTTCGACCCGGCGTCGACCACGATGAAGCAGCGCGACGCGGCGAAGGCCGAAGAGCTGACCGCTGGCGGCAAGCCGGTGTCCGCCCGCACCGTGATGCGGATGCGGGTGCGGTATGCCGAGCAGGGGTTGTGGGGGTTGGTTGACCAGCGGGCGGCCCGGGGCGGGGAGCCGACCGGGCGGGCGGATCCACGGCTGGTCGCGGCGATCCGCGCCGAGCTGGACGCGCAAACGCACGTCTCGACCGGCACCCGGGAGCGGCTGATGCGCAAGGCCGTCGCCGCGGTGGAGGCCGAACACGGCGCCGGGGTGGTGCCGCTGCCAGGCCGCAGCGCCTTCTACAAGCTGATCGGCGCGTTGTCGGCGGGGCGGCACTCGTTCGGGGCGGCGACGACCCGCCGGTCGCTGGCCAACCGTCCGGACGGGCCGTTCACCCCGACCGTCGCGGCCCGACCCGGCGAGCTGGTGCAGATCGACTCCACCCCGTTGGACGTGATGGTGCTGCTCGACTCCGGGGTCGTCGGCCGACCGGAGTTGACGATGGTGGTTGACGTCGCCACCCGCACGATCGCGGCGGCAGTGCTGCGCCCGGCCGGGACGAAGGCGGTCGACGCCGCATTGCTGCTGGCCCGGATGCTCGTTCCGGAGCCGATGCGGCCGGGCTGGTCGCCGTCGCTACGGATGTCGGCCTCCCGGCTGCCGCACGCCCGGCTGGTCGACATCGACACGCGGCTGACGCTGGCGGCGGCCAAGCCGGTGATCGCGCCGGAGACGATCGTGATCGATCACGGGAAGGTGTTCGTCTCCGAGGTGTTCCTGCGGGCCTGCGCCACGCTGGGCATCTCGGTCCAGCCGGCCCGGCCGCACACCCCGACCGACAAGGCGATCGCGGAACGCACCTTCTCCTCGATCAACACCCTGTTCTGCCAGTACGTCGCCGGCTACACCGGCGGCAACGTCACCCGACGGGGCGACCGGGTCGCCGACGAGGCGGTCTGGAGCCTGGCCGAGTTGCAGGACCTCCTGGACGAGTGGATCGTCGCCGGCTGGCAGTCCCGCCCGCACGAGGGCCTGCACGACCCACACACCCCCGGCCGGCCGCTGTCGCCCAACGACGCCTACGCCGCCATGATCGCCACAGCCGGCTACCTGCCGATGGCCCTGTCCGGCAACGACTACCTGGAACTCCTGCCGGTCCAGTGGCGGCAGATCAACGACTACGGCATCCGCATCGAGCACCGCACCTACGACAGCCCGGACCTGGCCCCTGGCGTCGGCAGCACTCAGGGGTGACCGCCCGACGCGGGCTCTGGGAGGTCCACTACGACCCCTACGACCTGTCGCACGTATTCGTCCGCACGCCGGACGGCTGGGTCACCGCCACATGGACCCAACTGCCAATGATCTCCGCCCCGTTCGCTGACTTCATCTGGCGCCACGCCCGCCGCCTCGCCGCCGACCAGGGCCTCGACCCGACCAACGAAACCGAGGTCGCCCGCGTCCTGGACGACCTGCTCACCCGCGCCGGAACCGGACCAGCACCAGACCGGAGCACCGCCCGGGTCGTCGCCCGCACCCGCGCATCACGCCCGGCCGTCCCCGACGCGCAGGTCATCGAGCTGCCAGTCCAGGAGCCGGCCGCCGACGCGCCGGTGGTCGCGTTCGGGATCTTCGATGCCGACGCCGAAGCCGAAAGGTGGCCATGACCGACCCCGCGCCGCAGCACCTGCGCATCGGCCCCGACATCGACGACCAGGACAAGGCGGCCGACCACCCGCTGACCACCAAGGAAGGCTGGGGACGGTTCGTCAACCACCGCCCGACCCCACCAGCCGGCGACGACGACGCCCGCATCGACTACCTGTCCGAGCTGGTCATGGTCAACACCCCGACCGTCGCCGAGGTCATCGCCTGCGCCCGTCGTCTCGTGTTACTCAACCGCCGGCAGGTCTCCGCCCGACGCGGGCTGATCGTCACCGGCGTCCCCGGCACCGGCAAGACCACCGCCATCACCGCCCTGGGCCGCGCCCACGAACTCGCGGTCCGCCGCCGCCACTCCCATGAACGCGACCGGCTGCCGGTCGTCTACGTCACCGTCCCACCCGCCGCCACCCCGAGATTGCTCGCCGTCGAGTTCGCCCGCTTCCTCGGCCTGCCCGCCGCGACCAACCGCGCCAACAACCTCACCGAGGTCGTCAACGCGGTCTGTGTCACCGCCACCAGGGTCGGCGTCGACCTGGTCCTCGTCGATGAGGTGCACAACCTCAACCTCGCCACGCGATCCGGCGCCGAGGTCTCCGACCAGCTCAAATACTTCGCCGAGCGGCTACCCGCGACGTTCGTCTACGCCGGCGTCGACGTCGAACGCGCCGGCCTGTTCGCCGGCCCCCGGGGCCGGCAGATCGCCAGCCGGTTCACCAGCATCCCCGCCGCCGGCTTCGCCTACGGCAGCCCCGACCAGCGCACCGCCTGGCGAGCCCTGGTCACCGGCCTGGAAGCCACCCTGCCCCTGCGTCAACAGATCCCCGGCAGCCTCGCCAAGCACGACGAATACCTGCACCGTCGCACCGCCGGGATGATCGGCAGCCTGTCGCACCTGGTCCGCGGCGCGGCGATCGATGCGATCCTCGACGGCACCGAACGCATCACCCGCTCCCACCTCGACGCCATCCGGCTCGACCACGCCGCCGAGTCCTACCACGCCACCCGACCCGCAGCAGCACGGCAACGGCCCAGCACGGCCAAGATCGGATGACGCAGCCCCTGCCGCCCCGGCTGCCGATCCGGATCCGTCCCGCCCACCACGAAACGCTCAACTCCTACGTCGCCCGCCTGGCCGCCGTCCACGGCCTGCGCTACGAAGACCTCTGGACCAACCTCAGCGCCCGGCGGCTATCAGGCACGCGACGGCTGATCGTGCTCAACCGGATCGCCGCCGCCACCGGCCACCCCCGGCAGGCACTCGAACGAGCGCTGCCGGAACTATCCGACCCGGCACCCGACTGGCAACAACTCCGCCACTACCCACAACACGCCTGCCCGGCCTGCACCGCCGGACACCCGGGCGGCCCGGTGCGCAGGCTCCACCGCCACCACCAGTTCCTCTGCACCCGCCACGGCTACTGGATCGGCCCGGCCTACCTCTTCGACAACCCACCACGACGACTCGCCACACAGATCCCCGAGCTGGTCCACAGCCAACGTCGTCACGACCGGCTGGTCCGCCGCCACGGCTGGCGCACCACCTACAACGCGATCTCCCGATCGTTCGTGTTCACCATCGACCTGCACTTCTACGGCGGCGCGTTCACCCCAGGCAACCCGCACGACCCGCGCATCTACCGACTCTTCCCCACCGGGCAGCCATTCATTACCACCCACTACATCGCAGCCTTCTACCCCGAGATCGTCCGCCTCGCCGAACTGTTCTGCACTACGCGTTGGCGCCCCGCCGCCGAACAAGCCCTCCCGTGGTTCCGCCGCCCCCTGGACTCGCCAGAGCCAACCAACGCCACCAGCCGCGACGCCGTCATCGCAGCCATAGCCACAGCAATCCGCTGCTCACCTGACCTGATCAGCCACCCCGACCACAGCCTGCGCATGGCGAACTGGCTCGAAAACATGATCGACGGGCCACGCCTCGTCCCCGACAAGACCTTCCCCGACACCCGCGTCCCCACCACCCTCGACGGCACTCCCAGCACCGACAACCAAGACGAACTGAAACGCGTACGCCAGGCAAGGCGACAATTCCAGACCAACGGGCCAATCGTCTCCTGGCTCCTCCCGACCAACGACCGAACCGAGCCAGACACAACGGCAGCACGGCACTGCACCACCCGAGGCCCTCACTGGATCAAGCTCGACGAGGACGACATCGCCGCGCTCGGCCACCCCGCTCAAGAAGGTGCCAACTAAACCTGGACGAAAACGCTTCCGCCGTCCGCACCTAGTTGGCACCGCAACTGCTCAAGCGCGACGATTAGTGCCACCTTCACGTGGACCGGACATACGGCGTTCCCGAGTCACGGGTGCAGCTCGACGGCCGCTTGATACTCGACGCCGCCGTCCGGGCGGTCCGGCTCTGGCCCCCCGCCGACAGGACGCCCGACTGACCGGGTCAGTCGTCGGCGCCGGCCGCCGGATCGGTCGCGCGCCGGAACCGATCGCTCCACTCCCGGAGCTGGTCGGTCAGCTCGGGCGGGGAAAGCACCTCGAACTCCGCGCCGAGCGCGCCGAGCGCCATGGTCGGCCAGTCCAGGGTGTCGGTGGTCATCACCATCCGGCAGTGCCGCTCGTCGACGTACTCGATGGTGGCCCAGCGGGACAGCCGCTCCTGCACGACGGCCAGCGGTGCCCGGACCAGCACCTCGACCCGGTACGGCGCGGGCAGGTTCTCGATGCCGGCCCGGACGAACGTGGCGGCGTCCTCGGCGGGGAGTTGCCGGGGATGGAACCGGGCGCCGGTGCCGCGCGGCTCGTGCAGCCGGTCGAGCCGGAAGCTGCGCCAGTCGTGCCGGGTCAGGTCGTAGCCGACCAGATACCACCGCCGGCCGAGCGAGACCAGCCGGTACGGCTCGACGTGCCGTTCGGTCCGCTGCCCGTCCCGGGCGGTGTAGCCGAAGTGCAGCCGTTCGGTGTCCCGGCAGGCCTGGGCGACGGTGGTGAGGACCGCCGCCTCGACGGTCGGCCCGCCACCGTCGCCCCAGAACGCCGGTACGGTCATCGCGCGCAGCGCGTCGACCCGACGCCGCAGCCGGGCCGGCATCACCTGGACGACCTTGGTGAAGGCCCGGATCGACGACTCCTGGATGCCGGCGACCGCCCCGTGTGCGGCGGCCTGCAACCCGACGGCGAGTGCGACGGCCTCCTCGTCGTCGACCACCAGTGGGGGCAGGGCGGCGCCCGGGGCGAGCTGGTATCCGCCGTCGACGCCACGGTGCGCGTCGACCGGGTAGCCGAGTTCGCGCAGCCGGTCGACGTCGCGGCGGAGGGTACGGACCGAGACGCCGAGTCGGTCGGCGAGTTCGGTGCCGGGCCAGTAGCGGTGGGTCTGCAAGAGGGAGAGCAGGCGGAGGGTCCGGGAGCTGGTGTTCGCCATGCCGGCAAGTCTGCCCGACATTCAGGCCAGAAAGTGGCCGCTATGCGACCTAGCGTTTCGGGCATGACAGAACCGATCCTCCGACCGGGGGAGCAACCGATGATCGACGCCCGCTCGCTCACCCGGGATTTCGTCGTGAGCAGCACCCAGACCGTGCACGCCGTCCGGGGCGTCAACCTGCGGATCGAACCCGGCGAACTGGTCGCGCTGCTCGGCCCGAACGGCGCCGGCAAGACGACCACGATGCGGATGCTCACCACGCTGATCGCCCCGACCTCCGGCACCGCCACCGTCGCCGGCCACGACGTGGTACGCGACCCGGGCAAGGTCCGCCGGCACATCGGGTACGTCGGCCAGGGCAACGGGGCCGGGCACAGCCAGCGGGTCCGCGACGAGTTGCGTACCCAGGGCGCGATCTACGGCCTGGACCGGCGTGCCGCCCGGCGACGGGCCGACGAGCTGCTGGACAACCTCGACCTCGCCGACCTCGCCGACCGGAAGGTCTCGGCCCTCTCCGGCGGGCAGCGTCGCCGGCTGGACGTGGCGATGGGCCTGGTGCACGCGCCGTCCCTGCTCTTCCTCGACGAGCCCTCGACCGGGCTGGACCCGCAGAACCGGGCGAACCTCTGGGAGCACATCCTGCGGATGCGCGCCGAGGCCACGATGACGGTGGTGCTCAGCACGCACTACCTCGACGAGGCGGACTCGATGGCCGAGCGGGTTGTCATCGTCGACCACGGCGAGATCATCGCCGACGAGTCTGCGGCGGCGCTGAAGGCGAAGCTCGCCGGGGACCGGATCGTGGTCACCGTCGCCGGGGACGACGCCGCGCCACTGGCCCGGCTCGTCGACCGGCTCCCCGGCGCCCGGGACGTGGTCCGTGCCGGATCCCGGGTCGAGGCGCACGTCGCCGACGGGCCGGCGGCGCTGCCGGAACTGCTCCGGGCCGCGGTCTCCGCAGGGGTACCGGTCGGCACCGCCCAGGCGCACCAACCCACCCTCGACGACGTGTTCCTCACCCTCACCGGCCGCAGCCTGCGCGAGGCCGCGCACGACACCCCGACCGCGCAGGACGGCCCGCAGGACCCGCAGACCCGGAAGGACCTCCCATGACCGCCATCGGTGCCACCGCCCCCTCGCCGATCCCGGTTCCGGCGGAACGCCGGACGGGTCCGGCCGGCCTGCTCCGGGACACCGGCATCGTGCTGGCCCGGGAACTGCGTCCGCTGCGGCACGACCCGTTCTCGCTCATCTTCGGCATGGTGCAACCGCTGGTCTTCCTCGGCCTGTTCGGGCCGCTGCTGGTCGGCTCGCTCGGCGGCCAGGCCGGTACCGCCCTCGGCGCCGGTGGCGTGTGGCAGTGGTTCGTACCGGCCATCCTGGTGATGACCGCCCTGTTCGGCACCTCGGCCACCGGAGCGAACCTGCTCTTCGAGTTCCAGACCGGTGCGCACGAGCGGATGCTGGTCACCCCGCTGTCCCGCCCGTCGCTGCTGGTCGGTCGGGCGCTCAAGGAGATGGTGCCGCTTGCCGGGCAGGCGGCGATCATCGTCGCGGTGATGATCCCGTTCGGCTTCCGGCTCTATCCGGTCGGCGCGCTGGTCGGGTTGGCACTGCTCGCGGTCTTCGGCGTCGGGCTCGGCGCGCTGAGCTACTCGCTCGCGATCGCCGTACGCAAGCAGGACTGGATGTTCTGGGCCGTGCAGCAGACCCTGATCTTCCCGCTGATGCTGCTCTCCGGGATCCTGCTGCCGTTGGAGACCGGCCCGGGGTGGATGCGGGTCGCCGCGCACTTCAACCCGTTGGCCTATCTGGTCGACGCCGAGCGCGCGCTCTTCGCCGGTGAGATCGGTTCGTCGACCGTGCTCTGGGGCTGGGTCGCGGCGCTGGTCACCGCCGCCGTCGGCCTGGCCGTCGGGGTACGGGCGATGGCCCGCAGCGCCGGCTGAGCAGACTGGCCCGCCGGGGCGGGTACGGCGGTCGCACGCCACCCCGCCCCGGTGGAGGCCGCCACTGCCGAAAGGTCGTACCGCCACCGCCGGACGTCCACGTTGGATGCGCCACCGCGGCCCTGTCCAGGGCTCCGTCCGGGCGCGGCGGAAAATGTCGCCGCGCCCGTCTATCTTCTCGGGGCATCGAACGAGAAGGGCGGGGGTCGTGGGAACGATCGAGGACGGGTGGGAGCGGCGCAGTGTCGCCCGGGTGCTGCCGGCGGTGCGGCCCCGCAAGCTGGCGAAGGTCCCCTTCGTCGAGTTGGCGGACGGTCGGTTGCAGGGTGTCGTGTCGAGCGGTTCGGACATCGAGCGGGTCTACGTCTCGTCGATCGTCGCCGGCAGCCACGCCTTCAACTGCAGCACCAACAACAACCGCCCCTGCGGCGGGTTGCGTGGCGCGCCCTGCAAGCACCTGCACGCGCTGCTGGACGAGGCCACCGTGCAGTACGGCGTCGAGCGGGTCGCCCGCTATCTGCGGATCGACGCGGCCGACGGGGCGTCCTCCGGTGCCGACCTGGCGGCCCGGCTGACCGGCGGTCCCGAGCCGACACCGGCGGCCGTGGTCTTCAGCCGGTTCCTCCGGCACCTGGCCTATCTGGAGGTGCCGGGCAGCACCGAGCCGCTGCCCGAACTGCACTGGTTTCCGGCGATGGGGACGGTCGGCTGATGCTCGCCACCCAACTGGCCGGGCTCGCCACCGTCGAGCCCGGGGTCGAGGAGGCGCTCGACCTGGTCGGCGGCTTCGACGACGGTTTCAGCCACGGTTTCACCCGGCTGGGTGAGCAGCCCCGGGCGGCGCTGGCCGCGCTGGCCGACACCCTCACGGTGACGCCACTCGGCGAGCGGGTCCGGGAAGCCGTGGCGAAGGTGGTGGCGGGTTCTCTCGCCGACGAGCACCTGACCGCGCTGGCCGGCGGACGTGCCGCACTGCTCGGCGCGGTGCACGACGCGCTGCTCGCCCGGCTGGACAGCGCGCTCGGCCGCACCCGGGCGGACCGGACGGCACCCGAGCCGGCCGGCACCGCCGGGTCCGTGCCCGACAACGTGCTGGCCGGATGCCGGTCCTGGCTGCGGGAGCTGGCCATCGCGGGCTGGCGCGGCGTCGACCACGACCTGGTCGCCGCCGCGGCGCCGACCCTCGACGCGGCGCTGGCCGTGCCGGCGCTGCGCCGGCTGGCGGTACTCCTCGACGGCCTGGCGGCCGAGCTGCGCGGCTGCTGCCCGGTGTCGACAATGGACCGGCTGCCGGCCCGGCGCTGGGCGGACCTGTGGACCCGGGCCCTGCTGCTGGCCCAGCCCGGTGCCCTGCCGGACGGGCCGGTCGCCGGCACGCCGGTCTCCGGACGGCTGCTGCCGCTCGGTGCCGACGTGCACGAGCACGGCACCGCGATCCAGGTGCAGGTGCACGCCGTACTCGAACCGGCCGGCGGTGCGCCGGCCCGGCTGGTCCGGACGAGCGTCTCGGCCGCGAAGGTGGAGACCATCGTCGGCCCGGCGGTCTGGCGACTGCTCGGCAGCCACCGGGTGCTGCTCGGCGCGCTCGCCCAGCGGCACGCCGTGGAGGTCACCGACCTGCCGCTGCTGCCCGGTGGCGACCTGGTCTGGCGGGACGACCAGGCCCGGCCGGCCGAGCCGGCCGACCCGTTCGCCACCGCCCGGCTGCGGCTTCCCGAGGCGGTCGCCCCGGCGGTCGCACCGCTGGACCGCCATCCGGTACGCATCGCCGAACCCGTCCTCCTGGAGGGCTATTCCGCCACCGCCGACGACCGGGGCGGAGTCACCCTGGAACTCGGTGGGCAGTCCCTGCCGGTCGACGTGTCCCGGCTGCCCAGCTGTGCGCCGCTGACCCCGGAGCTGGTCGCCAGGTCGTCGGCCTGTCTCGGCCTGCTCCGCTGGGACGCCGGCCGCTGGCTGTTGCAACCGCTCGCAGTGCGACACACCTCGAAACGCGCGACGGCGGAGGCGCACACCGGTGACTGGGCGCTCGGCCCGACCGATCCCAGGGTGGTCAAGGCGGAGGCGAAGTCCGGCGACGCGGTGGCCGTACTCCGCGAGCGGGCGGGACGGTTGCTGCGGCGATGAGCGGGCAGAGAGCAGAGTCGAGCGGCGGTGCCCGAACCCACGCCAACCGGCGGCAGGTGCTCTACTGGCGCCTGCTGGCCAGGCTTTTCGACGGGGACGAGCAGCCGGCGCTGGAGTCGGCCAGCGTGGCGATCGTCGACGACCTCGGCCTGCCGGCGGCACTGCTGGATCCGGCGGTCTCGGTCGACACCATCGTGCAGCGCTTCCCCGAGCTCGCCGCCGACCTGCGGGACCTGATGACGGCGCCACCCGCCGAGGAGGACTCCACCGGCGCTCCGGCGTCGCCCGGCGGCTCCGACGAGCAGGTCGGCAACGCGGAGGTACGCCGGGCCGCCCTGGTGTCGAAGTTGCTGCTCAACGTCTTCGCGACCGGTACGGGCAACGTCACCGCCACCGAACTGGCCCGCTGGCAGTCCGACGCCGGCTGGTTCGAGCAGGCGCTCGGGCTGGAGCCGGGGCAGCTGCGTGGCGGTCGGCCAGGCGCCACCGGCGGGCCCGGCGTCGGGACCCAGCCCGGCACCGGCGAACTGGCCGGGGTGCTGGCCGGGATCGAGGGCGACCTGGTGCGCCGGATGCGGTTGCGCGAGGTGCTCGGCAACAGCGCGCTGGCCAGCAAGCTGACCCCGAGCATGTCGCTGATCGAGCAACTGCTGCGGGACAAGCACAACCTGTCGGGTGTGGCGCTGGCGAACGCCAAGGCGCTGATCCGGCGCTTCGTCGACGAGGTCGCCGAGGTGCTGCGTACCCAGGTGCAGCAGACCAGCGTCGGCACCATCGACCGCTCCGTGCCGCCGAAGCGGGCGTTCCGCAACCTCGACCTGGAACGCACCATCTGGAAGAACCTCACCAACTGGAACCCGGAGGACCAGCGGCTCTACGTCGACCGGCTCTACTACCGGCAGACCGCCCGGCGGACCACCCCGGCCCGGTTGATCGTGGTGGTCGACCAGTCCGGGTCGATGGTCGACGCGATGGTGAACTGCACCATCCTGGCCTCGATCTTCGCCGGGCTGCCCAAGGTCGACGTGCACCTGGTGGCGTACGACACCCGCGCGCTGGACCTGACGCCGTGGGTGCACGACCCCTTCGAGGTGCTGCTGCGGACCAAGCTGGGCGGCGGGACGGACGGCACCGCCGCGCTCACCCTGGTACGACCGAAGATCGCCGAGCCGCGCAACACCGTACTGGTGTGGATCTCGGACTACTACGAGGCGAATCCGCAGGGCGTCTTCGACGGCCTCGCGGCGGCGCACCGCAGCGGGGTACGGGTGATCCCGGTCGGCTCGGTCAACAGCGGCGGCCAGCAGAGCGTGAACCCGTGGTTCCGGCAGCGTTTCAAGGATCTCGGTGCGCCGGTCCTCTCCGGGCACATCCGCAAGCTCGTCTTCGAACTCAAGAACTTCCTCAGCTAGGAGACCCACCGAATGACCGACATGTTGCGTGCCCCCGCCGAGGTGAAGTACGCCGAGGAACTCGACTGGCTGGAGTCGGTCGACGACGGACCCAGGCCGTTCTCCTGGCGGCTCAGCCCGCGGATGGTCCGGCTCTTCGTGCTCGGCTCCGAGCGGGCCGACGGCCTCGACCGGGAGATCTCGCAGAAGTGGTTCGGCGACCGGAGTTTCGTCGAGCGCAGCATCGTGACCCTGGCCTCGGACCGGGGCCTGCTGCTGATCGGTGACCCCGGCACCGGCAAGAGCTGGCTCGCCGAGCTGCTCGCCGCCGCGATCTGCCGCAACTCCACGCTGGTGGTGCAGGGCACCGCCGGCACCACCGAGGACCACATCAAATACTCGTGGAACGTCTCGATGGTGATCGCCCGGGGCCAGTCCCGGGAGTCGATGATCCCGTCGCCGATCATGACGGCGATGGAGCAGGGGGTGATCGGGCGGTTCGAGGAGCTGACCCGGTCGACCAGCGACGTCCAGGACGCGTTGATCTCCATTCTCTCCGAGAAGTACGTCTCCATCCCGGAGCTGGACGACGACAACATCGTCTTCGCCCAGCCGGGCTTCTCGATCATCGCCACCGCGAACAGCCGGGACCGGGGCGTGAACGACCTCTCCTCGGCACTCAAGCGCCGGTTCAACTTCGTCCGGATCCCGGTGGTGACGAACAAGCGCAGCGAGGCGGAGATCGTCCGGTTCCGTACCACCGAACTGCTGCGCCGGCACCGGATCGAACTGGACGTGCCGCCGACGCTGCTGGACATCCTGTTGCAGAGCTTCGCGGACCTGCGGGCGGCGGCGGCCGCGGCCGGCAGCGACGACGAGAAGTTGGAGTCGGCGCTCTCCACCGCCGAGCAGATCGGTGTGCTGGAGGACGCGATCCTGCACAGCCACTTCTTCGGCGACCGGACGCTGCGGGCCGGCACGCTGGCCGGCTCACTGGTCGGCTCGCTGGCCCGGCGTGCACCGGAGGACCTGGCGATCCTGAACAAGTACTGGCACGGCGTGGTCGAGCCGCGCAGCAAGGCCGACGGCGGGTCGTGGCCGGAGTTCCTCGAGGGCGGTCGCGAGGCGATCGCGACGCTGTCGTGAGCGGGCGGGTATCCGTTCCCCCGGACCGGTCGGCGGGCACGTTCGCCCCGCTGCGCGCGCAGCTTGAGGCGGCGGCGACCACGTTCGCCGGTGGTCCGGGCGCGGTGGCCGAGATCCTCACCGGGATCGTCGACGACGTCGACCGGGCACTGGGGGAGGAGTTGGAGATCTTCCCGGTCTGCCACCACTCACCCGCCTCCGCGCTGGCGATGGCCCGCCGGCTCCGCGAGAAGCAGCCCGCCGTCATCTACCTGGAACTCTGCGAGGACCTGCGACCGCTGCTGGAGGAGCTGCGCAACTGCCGGCTGCCGGTGGCGTTGCAGGCGTTCGCGTCCGATCTCGACGGGTTCCCGTCGGCCTGGGCACCGCTCAACATCGTCGCCCCGATCAGCGAGGCGTCGGCGGAATACCAGGCCATCGCGTACGCGCTGGACACCCCGGGCGTCGAGCTGGTCCTGGTGGACCGGTCGGCGGACCACGTCTTCCAGTGGACGTCGACCGATCCGGCATCCGGCGTCGGGCCCGAGTCCGGCGACTCCGATGCGACCCCGGACGGATCCGGCGGGCAGCCGGCGGAGGAGGCGGCCCTGCACGGGGAGGCGGTCGGGATCGGCATCGGCGACCTGCGTCCCCGGTTCGCCGAACTCCGCTCCTACCTGCTGCACCACGGTAGGGTGCGGCACTGGTCCGAGTGGTGGGACCAGTACGTCGAGCAGCCGCTCGCCGACGCCGACTACGACACGTACCGGCAGGTCATGGTCCTGATCGGCAGCCTGTTCCGGCGACTGCGTCCACCGGCCGACCCCGGTCACGACGACCGGGACTCCGACCGCGAGCGCCACATGTGGACCCGGATGCGCCAGCACCTGGCGGCCACCGGCGTCGACCGGTCCCGCTGCCTCTACGTCTGCGGCGCCTTCCACGCGGCCAGCCCGGTCGAGGAGTTCGGCACCGCACCCGGCACCCCCGACTGGGAGATCAGCCCACCCACCGCCACCCGCTGGCTGTACGGGCTCATCCCGTCCAGCCACTCGGCGATCGAGCGGCAGTTCGACCTCGCTCCCGGGTCGGTGTCGATCGCCCAGGCCGGCTGGGCGAAGGCGGTGGGCCGGGGCGGTGTCACGCCGTACCAGCTGGCGGGGCAGCAGGCGGGCCGTAAGCGGGGAAGGGCGAAGAAGCAGCCTGCGGCGGCGCCGGCACCGGTCACCGACCGGCTCTCCGGGTTTCTCTCCCGGCCGCCGGTGCTGGACGAGGTCGACGAGGCGGAGTTGCTCGGCTGGTGCGTCGACATCGTGCGGCTGGCCCGCCGCAACGGCTACCTGGCCAGCACGGCCGACGCGATCGCGGTCTTCGAGACCTCGATCCTGCTGGCCGGGATCCGCAACCGGGCCCGACCGACGCCCTACGACTTCTCGGACGCGGCGGTCACCTGTATCGAGAAGGACGTCGTCCCCGGCCGGCGGGACGTACGCCGGCTCTGCGAGATCCTGCTCGGCGGCGACCGGATCGGCCAGGTCGGCTACGACGCGCTGCCGCCGCTGGCCCGGGACGTCTTCGACCGGCTCGCGCCGCTGGGGCTCGCCCTGGAGACCCGCACCATCCAGCGGGCCCTGCTGGACCTGACCGCCCGCCCTGAGTTGGCGCCCTGCTCGGATCTGCTCTGGGTGCTGCACCGCCTGCTGCCCGACGGCGTCGTCCGGCCGATCATGGGGGATCGGCGGCTCGGCGAGCGTTCCATCCAGGAGAGCTGGGATCTGGGGCTGGGCCGGCACCAGCGCGCGGTGATCGAGCTGGGCTACGAGGGCATCACCGTCGAACAGGTGCTGGAGAAGCGGCTGCGTCGCTCGGTCTGGGCTCCGGACGCCACCGCCGCGGTCGCGCTGGCGGCGGTGGAGGACGCGATCCTGTTCCTGCCCAGCCGGCGCTTCGTCGACGAACTCGGCTGCCGGGCCGTCGAACTGCTCTCCGCCGAGCGCACCCTGGACGAGGCGCCGGAGGTGCTGCGCCGGATCCGCCGGCTGCTGGCGCACCACCGCACCACCGAGCCGGAGCTGCCGGCCTGGTGCGAGTCCTTCGTGACGACCGGGTACGCGCACTACTGCACCCTGCTGCCGACCGCCTTCACCGACGACGAGACCGGGGTACGCCAGGTCGGGGCGATGCTCGGCTTCCTCTTCTCCATGGAGAGCCTGGCGTTGTCCCTCGGCTGCGACCGTGCCCAACTGGAGCTGGCGGTGCGCCAGTCGCACCCGGAGGCACCGGCGAAGGTGGCGCTGCTCTGGGCCGCCCAGTCCCAACTGGGGCTGCTGTCGATGGCACAGCTCCGGTCCCGCTGTGCCGAACTGTTGACGAATCCGCTCGTCGTGCCGGCGTTCCCGCACTACCTGAGCGGCTTCGTACAGGCGCTGGAGCCGGTGCCGTCACTGGCCTCGTTCGTCGTGGAGGTGATCTCCGAGGCGTTCGCCCGGCTGCCCGATCCGGTGCTGCTGCCCTGGCTGCCCAAGCTGATCACGACGCTGCGGGAGCAGGCCTGCGAACTCGTCCCGCTGCTGGTCCGGGAGGCGGGCCGGACCTTCCCGGCCGGTCTCGCCGCGCTCGATTCCTGGGTGCCGCCCTGGGCGTCCGACCCGACCGCCTCGCCCGCGCCGGATGCCCTGGCTGGTAGCCCGGTGTCGTCGTCCGGGCCTGCGGTCGGGTTGCTGCGTGAGCATCCCGCCGCCTGCGACGCCGTTGCCGAACTGCTCGGCTGCGACGCCGGTTGGCAGCCGGCCGGGGCGGGCGGGGGCGAGTCACCGCCGAGCGGGCCGGCGTTGCTGCTACGCGCGCATCCGGCGACCGCGGCTGCCGTCGTCGAGTTGCTCGCCGAGACGGCCGGCTCCCGGTGAACCGGAACCGGGCGACCGCCCCGGGGCTGCGGCGTGGATCCTCCCCACCAGGGACGAGCGCCGGCCGGACCGCCACCTGTACCGGCGCTGTAGCTGCTTCTGGAGGTGGCGTCCGTACCCTCGCGCAATGATCAGCATCGCCCGGACCGCCCGGGCCGTCGCGGTGGTCTGGCGGTCCGGGCGGGCCAACCTGGCGGCGTACGTGCTGCTCGCGCCGATCGCGGGCGCGTTGCCGGTACTGGCGGCCTGGCTCACCAAACTCGTTCTCGACCGGATCGCGAACGCCTCCGGCGGCCCGATCCTCGGGGTGGCGAGCGCGTTGGCGGGAGTCTCCGTCGGCCTCGCCCTGGTGCCGCACCTGATGAACTACCTGCGGGCGGACCTCGGCCGCTCGGCCGCCATCGTCGCGCTGGACCAGCTGTATGCCGCCACCGACCGCCTCGCCGGCCTGCGCCGGCTGGAGGAACCGGCCTTCCAGAACACGCTCCGGCTCGCCGAGCAGGCCGGGCGGGACGGGCCCGGCCGCTGCGTCGACGGGCTGCTCGGCCTGGTGCAGGGCACGGTGCTGCTGACCGGCTTCATCGGCACCCTCGTGGTGATCAACCCGGTGATGGCCCTGCTGGTGGCGGCCGGCGGCGTACCGGCGCTGGTGGCGGAGGTCCGGCTGAGCCGCCGCCGGGCGAACCTGCTGTGGGAGATCGGGCCCGGCGAGCGGCGCGAGATGTTCTACGCCAGCCTGCTGACCAGCTTGTCCGCGGCCAAGGAGATCCGCCTGCTGCGACTGGGCGGGCTGTTCCGGCGCCGGATGCTCGCCGAGCTGGGTACCGCGAGTGCCGCCCGCCGGTCCCTCGAACGCCGGGAGGTACGCGTCCAGGCGCTGCTGGCGATACTGAGCGCGACGCTCTCCGGCGGCGGCCTGGTGTGGGCCGTCGCCACCGCCCGGTCCGGCGGGCTCACCGTGGGCGACGTGGCCGTCTTCGTCGCCGCCGTCGCCGGGGTGCAGAGCAGCCTGACCACCCTGATCGACCACATTGCCGGCATCCACCAGGCGATGCTGCTGCTCGCCCACTACGAGCAGATCGTCACCTGCCCGCCGGACCTGCCGGAGCCGACCCGGCCGCGACCGGTACCGCCGCTGAAGCGGGGCATCGAGTTGCGCGACGTCTGGTTCCGCTACGGTCCGGACCATCCGTGGGTGCTGCGGGGCGTGCACCTGTTCATCCCGGCCGGCCAGGCGGTGGCCCTGGTCGGCCACAACGGCGCCGGCAAGAGCACCCTGGTCAAGCTCCTGTGCCGGTTCTACGACCCGACCCGGGGTGCGATTCTCTGGGACGGCCTCGACCTCCGCGAGCTGCCGGTAGCGGAGCTGCGGGCCCGGATCGGCGCGGTGTTCCAGGACTACATGACCTACGACCTGACGGCCGCGGAGAACATCTGGCTCGGCGACGTCGACCCGTCCGGCCCGGACCAGGTGCCTGCCGAGGATGTCGCCCGGATCGCCGACGCCGCCCGCCGGGCCGGCATCCACGAGACCATCGAGGCCCTGCCCCGGGGGTACCAGACGATGCTGTCCCGGGTCTTCGAACTGGACGGCGATCCGGCGGACGCCGGCGTCCTGCTCTCCGGTGGGCAGTGGCAGCGGGTGGCGATCGCCCGCTCGGTGCTGCCCCCGGCGCGGGACCTGCTGATCCTCGACGAGCCGAGTGCCGGCCTGGACGCCGAGGCCGAGCGCGACATCCAGCTCCGGCTGGGCCACTACCGGGCCGACCGGACCAGCGTGCTGATCTCGCACCGGCTGGGTACGCTGCGGGATGCCGACCTGATCGTGGTGCTGTCGGGCGGGCGGGTCGTCGAGGCGGGCCGGCACGGGGAGCTGTTGGCGGCCGACGGCACCTACGCCACGCTGTTCCGGATGCAGGCGTCGGGTTACGCCCCGGCCGAGGTGGAGGCGGAGGCGGAGACGACACCGGCCGGCTGACCCGGGCCGACCAGGAACGTTTCGAGTACGCCGTCCCGCTGGCCGGGCAGGTCGGCGAAGAGCAGGTTGGCCCGTCGGGCGTACCCGTCCGCCGCCGCCCGCTCGCCACGGCGCTCCCGTACCCGGCCGAGCTGCCGGAGCGCTGCCGCCTCGCCGTACCGGTCGCCGGCCGCCCTGGCCAGGGTCAGCGCCTCCTCGCCGTCCTGGTGGGCCAGCGCCACGTCGCCGATCCGCAGGTACACCTCCGAGCGGCTGAGCAGCGCCTCCCACTCGTCCTCCCGGTTGCCGGTCCGCCGGCACAGTCGCAGCCCGGCGGTGAGCGCCGTGAGCGCGTCGGGATGCCGCCCGAGTTGGCTCTGCGTCCGGCCGAGCGCGACCAGCGTGATCGCCTCGCCGACGGCGTCGCCGTCTTCGCGCCGCATCGCCAGGCAGCGGGTGAGGTGCAGTCCGGCGGCCGGGAAGTCGCCGAGTTCGAACTCGATCTCCGCCAGGTTGTGCAGTGCCATGGCGAGCCATACCGGCTTCGCCTCGGCGAGCAGCCCGACGGCCGCCCGGACGAGTTCCGCCGCCCGGCGGGGCGAACCCGTCCGGTGGTGGAACCAGCCGAGGTTCTGGAGTGCCCGCCCCTCGCCCTCGCGGTCACCCAGCCGGCGCCACAGCCCCAGCGCCGACTCCAACGCGCCGCACGCCGCCTCCGGGGATCCGGTACGCCAAAGCAGCGTCGCCCGCAGCGGAAGCACGGTGGCCCGGGCGGCGTCGTCCCGGGTCAGGCCCGCCGCCTGCTCGCAGACGGTGACCAGCGCATCGGCCTCCGCCCAACGGTTGTGCTTCTGCAACCACACCGCCACCGACGGAATCGCCTCCACGCAGAGCCGGCTCAGCGGTGGCGCCGCGTCGCAGGCCTGACGTGCTGCGGCGATGATCCCGGCCAGCTCGCCGTCGACCCAGCGCACGGCGTCGTCGAGCGTGCCAAGTTCGGTGATGGTCGGCCCGGCGGCGAGTTCGGCCACCCGCTGCGGGCGCAACAGTTGGCCCGCGCGCAGCACCGTGGTCAGATACGCGGTGAGCCCGCGCCGTACCGCGCGTTGCCGCTCGGCGGCCGGATCCACCTCCTCGGCCAGCTCCGCGCCGAAGAGCCGGAGCAGGTCGTGGAAGCGGAACCGGGCCGGCCCGACCGCGTCCAGCAGGTGCGTCTCGGTGAGCCGGTCCAGCAGGGTCAGGGCGCGCCGTTGCGGGACACCGATGGTGACCGCCGCGAGCGGCAGCGGCAGTTCCGGCACCCGCAGCAGCGACAGCGACCGGAAGGCGGCTGCCGCCGTGCGGTCGTCCGGATCGGCGCTGTCCAACAGTTGGCGGTAGGTGTTCCAGAAGCTGGACCGGATGGCGAGGTCCTCCGCGCGGAGTTCGTCCAGGCGCTCCCGCTCGTCGTCCAGCCGGTCCGCGAGTATCGCGACGGACCAGTCGGGGCGGGCCGCGAGCCGGGCTCCGGCGATGCGCAGCGCCAGCGGGTGCCCGTCGCAGAGTGTCACGAGCTGTTCGGTCGCGTCCGGGTCGACCGCCACCCGGCCGTCCCCGCAGAGGGTGTCGAGGAGTTGCCGCGCCTCGGCGTCGCTGAGTCGATCCGGCCGCAGCCGGAGGGCGTCGAGGGTGCTCGCCGGCCGGCGGCTGGTGACGAGGACCGCGCAGTCCCGGCCGGCCGGCAGCAGGGGCCTGATCTGCGGCGCCCCGGTCGCGCCGTCCAGGAGGATCAGCAACCGCCGGGCGGCCGTCTCGGACCGGAACCGCGCGGCCGCCTCGCCCAGTTCGAGCGGTACGTCCCTGGCCGGTACGCCGAGCGCGCGCAGTAGCTGGCCGAGCGCCGACAGCGGGTCCAGACCGGGCATCCCGGGAGCCCCGCCCTGTAGGTCGAGGTAGAGCTGCCCGTCGGGGTAGTGGCCCGCGAGCAGGTGCGCGGCGCGTACCGCCAGGGTGGTCTTGCCCATCCCGCCGGGGCCGTGCAACACCACCACCGACGGACCCGTCCGCGGCCCGTTCCCGGTGGTGCAGGCCCGCTCGATGGCACGCAGTTCGTCGACCCGACCGACGAACGCGGCCGGGTCCGGCGGCAACTGCCGGGGCGGCCCGGGCGGATCGCCGGGCACGGCGGCCGGTGGCGGGTCGACGGGTTCCGTGCTCGCGTCCGCCGTGGACAGCTCCGGGGCCCGGCGCAGGATGGCCTGGTGCAGCCGGGACAGCTCCGTGCCGGGTTCGAGGCCGAGCTGGTCGGCGAAGACCGCGCGGGTCTCCGCGTACGCGGCCAGCGCCGCCGGGGCGTCGCCGGACCGGTACAGCGCCAGCATGAGCTGGTGACGCAGCCGCTCCCGGTACGGGTGGACGGTGATCAGCAGCCGCAGTTCGCCGGTGACCGAGGCGTGCTCGCCGCGCGCCAGGCGTACCTGGATCAGATCCTCGACCAGCGACAGGTGCTGCTCCTCGAGCAGGGTGATCCGGGCGGCCAGTTCCGGCCCCGGGCGGACGTCCTCGGCCGGCCGGCCCCGCCACAGCTCCAGCGCCGCCCGCAGCCGTGCGGTGGCGGTGGCGTGGTCGCCCCGGGCCAGCGCCGCCCGGCCCAGCTCGATCGCGCTCTGGAAGCGGTGCAGGTCCAACTCCTCCGGGTCGACCCGCAGCCGGTACCCGGCGGCACCGGCGACCAACCGGTCGTCGTCGGCGGGTCCGCCCTCCAGCTCGGCCAGCAACCGGCGCAGCCCGCTGGCATAGGTGCGCAGGTTCGCCACCGCCGAGCGGGGCGGCTGGTCCCACAGCTCGCCGACGAGGCGGTCCAGCGAGACCCGCTCGTTGGCCGACAGCAACAGGATGGCCAGCATCGCCCGCTGCTTCTGCGGGCCGACCGGCACGGCCCGACGGGCGGCGGTGATCCGGAGTGGGCCGAGTAGCTGGAATCGCAGGCTCAAGGCACCTCTACCAGTTTGTATCGATGTTGTAGGTCGCCGTGTAGCACGGCCGGCTACCGTCCGCGATCAGTCTAGAGATCCAGATTGGAGGTACGCGATGACCCGTCACGTCGGCACCCTGGCGGACCGGTTCCTGGCGCTGATGCTGCCCAGGACCACCGCCTCGGCGGTCTGCCAGCCGCTCTGCAGCAACGTCCCGATGTGCTGCCGGTTCACCAACACCCGGTTCAAGTGGCGCACCTGTAACAGCCAGTGCCAGTGCTGGTGGGGTACCGAGTGCTGAAGTAACCGCCCGTGAGAGCGTCGCGGCCGGACACCCCCCCGGCCGCGACGCGCTCGTGCCATTCCCGTCAGGAGCGAAGCCATGTCCATCGTCGTCGCCGTACTCGTCGTCCTCAGCACACTCACGCTGCTGAACCTGCTGCTCACCTTCGGCGTCGTCCGGAAGCTGCGCGAGCACACCCAGGAGTTGGCCGCCGTCCGCCCGCCGGCGACCCTCACCGTCGGCGCGCAGGTGCCGGACTTCACCGCGTCGACCGCCGGCGGCGAGGTGGTCTCCGTCGCCTCGCTGCGCACGGCGGGCGCCCTGGTGGCGTTCCTCGCCCCCGACTGTGCGGGATGCCGGGAGCAGCTTCCCTCGGTACGGTCGACGCTCGCCGAGGCGCTGGAGACCCCGGCGGCGGTGCTCGTCGTGCTCACCAGGCTGCGCCCGGAGCAACCGGACCGGGAGGAGCGCGAGCGCGCCGAGCTGGTGGCGGCGCTGGGCGTGCTCGACACCCGGGCGGCGATCGTCCACGAGCCGCTCGACGGGGCGCTCCAGTCGACCTTCCAGGTCGCCGCCTTCCCCGCGTTCTACCTGGTCGGCACCGACGGGCGGGTGACCGGGGTCAGCAACAGCGCCGCCCAGCTAGCCGAGCTCCTGCCGGGACGCGACGTCGTGCCCGCCGGACGATGACTCCACGGCGGACCGCAGCCGTCGGATGACCACGCCCCGGACCAGCTCCGGTGCGAGCGCGCCGAAGGCCCGGGAGTCGAGGCTGTGTCGCGGCGCGTCACCGAGGACGTAGACCTCTCCCTCCGGCAGCGCCGCCACCCGCTTGACCATCAACTGCGTGGCGGCGTCGACGTCGCCCGAGGTGATCCTGACGCCGGGCGGCGGCAGGCAGACGACGACGGCGCCGACCCGCAGCCGGCGCCGGAATCCCCGCCGTAACACGAGGAGCTGGTCGCCGTCCCGGTACGTCGGGGTCATGCTGTCGCCGTTGACCCCGACGACCTGGAGCAGGGCACGGGCAACCAGGACGGCGATCGCGAGCGTCACGAACACGAACGAGCCGGCGACGATCAGCAGCGTGGGTCGAGGCACCGCGCCACGGTAGCCCCTCGCGGGGCGGGCGGTGACAGGAGGCGGGAGAGGATGTCGTACGCGTTGGAGTTCAGCCGGTGGTTGCTCGTACTGGTCTTCCTGGCCTCGGCCGGCAGCAAGTTGCGCGGGCGGGCCTCGTTCCGGGCGTTCGCCGACTCGTTGCGGGCGATGGCACTGCTGCCGTCGCGGGTGGTCGGGCCGGTGGCGGTGGCGGTGACGACGGCCGAGGCGGCGGTGCCGGTGCTGCTGGTACCGCTGCCCGTGGCCGGGCTGACCACGGTCGGGTTCGCGCTGGCGGCGGCCCTGTTGGCGGCGTTCACGGTGGCGGTCGCGGCGGTGCTCCGCCGTGGTACCCCGGTCTCCTGCCGGTGCTTCGGGGAAGCCGCCGCGGCCCCGTTCGGCCGGCATCACCTCGCCCGCAACGTCGTGCTGACCGCGCTCGCCGGTGCCGGTGGGTACGCCTCGCTCGGTGGTCCCGGCACGACGGTCGGGACCGTCGTGCTCGCCGTGCCGCTGGCCGTGGTGGGGGCGCTCGTCGTCGTCCGGCTCGACGACATCGCCGCGCTGTTCCGGCCCGGCACCCCGGCCGGGCAAGCGGCCCGGCGCGGTACCGCCGTCCGGGGCGGCCGTCCGGGCGGCTGAGCCGGCCGGGCTCGGAACGAGGTGGATCTCGGGTCCGCACGTAGTCTTCGCCGGGTGAGGGAGATCGTGACGTATCTGGAGATGACCGCCCGCGACCAGCTCGTCCCGGCCGATCCGGTGCCCGGCCTGGCGTTGCAGCCGTTGGACCGGGACTCGCCGTTGGTCGTCGAGTTGCAGGTCGAGATCGGTGCTCCGCACGGGTGGCCGTGCGCGCGCCGCACCGGGGACGACTGGACCGCGTGGTTCGCCCGGCATCCGGACCGGGTGTTCTGGCTGCTCTCCTTCGACGGCGAGCCTGCGGGACTGGTGGCCTACGATCTCCATCCCGGCGACGAGGTGGAGATCGAGACCTTCGGGCTGGTGCCGAGGTTCGTCGGCCGGCGCCTGGGCGGGTACGCGTTGACGCTCGGGGTCCAGCGGGCCTGGGAGCTGGCGCCCACGGTACGGCGGATCTGGCTGCACACCTCGTCGGTGGACCACCCGCACGCCCTGCCCAACTATCACCGCCGAGGTTTCCGCACCTTCCGGACCGAAGAGGGCGAACGCGGCTGAGCCGCCGCTCGCAATCTCGACAATCGAACGATCCCCGTGACATCGTCGGTGTCCGCCACCATCCGGGGCTGCCGGGCTCCGGGGGGAGGAGACGGAGAGACGATGTCCGCGCTCAGCTTCCTCGCTCGCCGTCGGCGTACCGCTGACGGCACCGTCCACACCGGTCGGCTCGGCCGGCGGAGCCGCTCCGTCCCGCCCGCCGGGGCCGGTGGCAGGTCCGCCGGATCCCGTGTCCGCCGGGGCCTCACCGGTGGGCTCGGGATCGCCCTGACCGCCGTACTCGGCGCCGGACTGGCGACACCGGCCGCCGCCTGGACCGGCGGTGCCGGGCAGCGGCTCGACATCGAGGTCCTCTCCAGCCGGGCCGATCAGGTCACCGGGGGCGACGCGCTGGTCCGGGTCACCGTCGACGGCCGGATCGACCCGCGCGCGGTCCGGGTCACCCGCAACGGCGCCGACGTCACCCGCGCGTTCCAGGTCGACGGCCGGGCGCTGCGCGGCGTCGTCGACGGGCTCCGGGACGGCGCGAACCTGCTCCGGGCGGGCGCCCGGTCGGCGCGTACCGCGACCCTTGCCGTACGCAACCATCCGATCTCCGGTCCGATCTTCTCCGGGCCGCAGCAGTATCCGTTCCTCTGCCGCACCGAACAGAACGGGCTCGGCGCACCGCTGGTGGACAACCAGGACGGGCAGGGGATGCGGGTGCCCGGCCCGGACGGCGCGATCACCGGCTGGAGCCGGGACTGTGCCGCCCCGACCGTCGTCGACCGGCTCTACCGGGCCGCCGACGGCACGTTCAAGCCGATGCCGCCGGACGGCACCCGCCCGGCCGACCTGACCACCACCCGCACCCTGGACGGCCAGACCGTCGACTACGTCGTACGCCGGGAACGCGGCACCATCAACCGGTTCGTCTACTCGATCGCCGTGCTGGAGGGGAACTGGAACCGCCGGGTCGTCTACCGCTTCGACGGCGGGGTGGCGATCGGACACGACCAGGGCCGGCTCCCCGGCGGGCATCTCTACCACGAGGGTCTCTCGCTCGGTTACGCCGTCCTCTACTCCACCGGCACCCGCACGGCCACCCACTACAACCTGGTGCTCGGCGGCGAGACCGCGCTGATGCTGAAGGAGCACTTCGTCGAGGAGTACGGCGTTCCGCTCTACACGGTCGGGGTCGGCGGCTCCGGCGGCGGCATCCAGCAGTACGTCTACGGCCAGAACCACGGCAACCGGGTGATCGACGCGGCGATCCCGCAGTACTCGTACCCGGACATGGCCACCCAGACGATCCACGTCGGCGACTGCGAACTGCTCGAGTACTACATGGACGTCACCGACCGGGCGAACCCGAAGTGGCGGGACTGGGAGAACCGGACCTGGCTGATCGGCATGAACGCCAGCGCCACGGTGCCGAACCCGTACCTCGGCGGTGCGCCCGGCTCCACCGAGTGCATCGAGGGCTGGCGCGGCCTGACCCCGCTGGCGTTGAACCCGCGCTGGTTCCCCGGCGACCCGCTCTGGGACCGGATGGACCCACCCGGGGTGGCCGGGACGGTGCAGTGGTCGCACTGGGGCGACCTGGTGAACATCTACGGCACCGGCCCGGACGGGTACGCCCGGTCCACCTGGGACAATGTCGGCGTCCAGTACGGCCTGTCGGCGCTGACCTCGGGCCGGATCACCCCGGCCGAGTTCCTCGACCTGAACGCCCGGGTCGGCTCCTGGAAGCCGCAGCCGGAGATGGTGCAGGAGGGCTGCCCGTTCACCCCGGCGGCCTGTGCCGACCCGGCCCAGTTCGACCCCTGGTCGTCGCGGAACATGCGACTGTCGCCGGACGGCGGCCGGACGCCGGCGCCGCGTACCACGGGCGACCGGCGGGCGATCCGGGCCGCGTACGAGTCGGGGATCGTCTTCACCGGTGACATCGACATCCCGATCATCGACTGGCGGCACTACCTCGAAGAGCAGCTGGACATGCACAACTCGCACCAGTCCTTCGCGTCCCGGCAGCGGATGCGCGAACACGACCGGGACGCCGGCAACCAGGTCATCTGGTTCACCGACGCCCGGCCGGCCGAGGCGTTCGACCAGACCCCGGAGGCGCTCGCGGTGATCGACGACTGGATGGCCAACCTGCGGCTGCGGCCGTGGCGGGGCGTGCAGGGCAACAGGCCGGCGCTTGCCGTGGACCGCTGCTTCGACACCGCCGGTACGGAGATCGCCCGGGGGGACCACGTCTGGGACGGCATCCTCGACAACCGGGCCGACGGCGCATGCACCCGACAGTTCCCGCTCTACGGGACGTCCAGGACGGTCGCCGGTGGACCGATCGAGGGCGGCGTCTACGCCTGCGACCGGCAGCCGGTCCGGGTGGCGATCGCCCGGGGACTCTACGGATCGTGGCGCCCGACCGACGCCGAGCGGCGGCGCCTGGAACAGATCTTCCCGACCGGGGTCTGCGACTACCGCTGACGCACCGCCGGCCACGGGCCGGCGCCCGACCGGCAGGCCGGGCCGAGCGGACCGCCTCACGTCGAAACTGTCGTGGTGCGGCCGAGCGGCCCGGCTGCCGCCTGTCCGGGAACCGCTCCGGGCATCGCCAGCGAGAATTCCGTTTCCGGAAACGCGGTCACATATCAGGGTGCACGGCCGTCCGGGTCGCAAGCGTTGAGTCGGCAATCCAACCAATTGACACCGCCGACCAATTCTGCCGTGTCCCGGACGTCGTTCTCCGGTTGGACGTACCGACATCCCACAGCCCCCGGTCCTGGTCAGCGGCGGCGGCCGACCAGGTCGCCGGGCGCGGCCCGGAAGGAGCGATGACGGTGCGCGGAGCGGCGGGCGCGGAGGAGAACCTGATTTTCGAGCGTCGGGAATCGGCGGTACGGAGCTACTGCCGCCGATTCGACTGCGTATTCGACACGGCGGAGGGGAGCGTGGTCCGGGACGTCACCGGCCGCGACTATCTCGACTTCGTCGCCGGTGCGGGTTCGTTGAACTACGGGCACAACGACCCGGACATGCGGAAGGCGTTGATCGTCCACCTGGAACAGCGGGGGATGTCGCACAGCCTCGACCTGTCCAGCTCGGCCAAGAGCGCCTTCCTCACCGCGTTCGAGTCGATCGTCCTGCTGCCCCGGGAGCTGGACTACCGGGTGCAGTTCACCGGGCCGACCGGGGCGAACGCCGTCGAGGCGGCACTCAAGCTGGCCCGCAAGGTGACCGGGCGGACCAACGTCGTCGCCTTCACCAACGGCTTCCACGGCGTCTCGCTGGGCGCGCTGGCCGCGACCGGGAACCGGCACCACCGGATCGGCCCGCAACTTCCGCTGCCCGGCGTGACCCGGATGCCGTTCGACGGCTACCAGGGCGACGGGATCGACACCGCCGACCTGCTGGAGCGGATGTTGCGGGATCCGTCCAGCGGGCTGGACGCCCCCGCCGCGATCCTGCTGGAGACCGTGCAGGGTGAGGGCGGCCTGAACGTCGCCTCGGCCGCCTGGTTGCGGCGGATCGCCGAGCTGGCCCGGAGCAGCGGGGCGCTGCTGGTCGTCGACGACGTGCAGGCGGGCTGTGGGCGTACCGGCACGTTCTTCAGCTTCGAGCCGTACGACGTCGTCCCGGACCTGGTCGTGCTCTCGAAGTCGATCTCCGGGTACGGCCTGCCGATGGCGCTGCTGCTGATCCGCCCCGAGTACGACGTCTGGCAGCCCGGCGAGCACAACGGGACGTTCCGCGGCAACGTGCACGCCTTCGTCACCGCCCGGGTGGCGCTGACGAAGTTCTGGGCCGGCACCGGGTTCGCCGCCGACGTGGCCCGCCGCGCGGACCTGCTGGCCGCCCGGCTGGCCGAGGTGGCCGAGACCGTTCCGGGCGCCGTGGTGAAGGGGCGCGGGATGATGCGTGGCGTCGACGTCGGCTCGGGCGAGTTGGCCGAGGCGATCAGCCGGCGCTGCTTCGCCGACGGACTGATGCTGGAGACGGCCGGCTCGTACGACCAGGTGGTCAAGGTGCTGGCGCCGCTGACCACTCCGGACGACCTGCTCGACGACGGCCTCGACATCCTGCTGGCGGCGACCCGGGCCAGCGCGCCGGCCGGCGCCGTCGGGCCGGGGTCGGGCGGCGGGTCGGCGCGGGACGCGCGGGGCTCCTCCGGCCTGGTGCCGGCGTGACCGGGCCGACACCGGTGGCGCCGGGCGCCGCCGCACCCACCGTCGCGCCCCGTACCCCGACCCGGGTCACCCGGCCCGACGCCGGCCTGGTGCTGGCGGCGCGGGGCGTGGACAACCGGATCCGCTGGCGACCGGGTGAGCGCCTGCACCACCTCTTCGAGGAGCGCTGCGACCGGTTCGCCGTCGAGGGCGATCCGGGGCACCTGGCCGTGGACGACGGCGAGCACCGGCTGACCTTCGCCGAGCTGGACGCCCGGGCGAACCAGTTCGGTCGGCTGCTGTCGGCCCGGGGGGTACGGCCGGGAGATCGGGTCGGACTGCTGCTCGACCGGTCGGCCTACGCCTATCTGGCAATGCTCGCGGTGTCGAAGATCCATGCGGTGTACGTCCCGGTGGACGCCAACTTTCCGGCCGACCGGCTCGGCTTCGTGTTCGCCGACGCCCGGGTCGGGACGGTCGTCACGCTCTCGACGCTGGCCGACCGGCTCGACGGCGTCGCCGGCACCGTGATCCTGATCGACACCGACCCGGATCTCGACCGGTACCCACGGCACCGGATCGGACCGGACGAGCGGGGACCGGCCACGGACGAGCTGGCCTATCTCATCTACACCTCCGGCAGTACCGGCCGGCCCAAGGGCGTCGCCATCGACCAGGCGAACATCTGCAACTTCGTCCGGGTAGCGGTGGAGTGTTACGGGCTGCGCCCGGACGACCGGGTCTACCAGGGGATGACGATCGCCTTCGACTTCTCGGTCGAGGAGATCTGGGTGCCGCTGGTCTCCGGCGCGACGCTGGTGCCGAGCACCGCCCCCGGTGCGCTGGTCGGCAGCGACCTCGCCGGCTTCCTCGCCCGGCACCGGGTCACCGCGCTCTGCTGCGTACCGACGCTGCTGGCCACGATCGAGGAGGAGTTGCCGGAACTGCGGTTCGTGCTGGTCTCCGGCGAGGCGTGTCCGGCACACCTGGTGCAGCGGTGGCACCGGCCGGGCCGCACGCTGCTCAACGTCTACGGGCCGACCGAGACGTCGGTCACCGCCACCTGGACCCGGTTGGAACCCGACCGGCCGGTGACGATCGGGGTGCCGCTGCCGACGTACTCGGTGGTGATCCTGGACTCCGGGCACCGGCTCCTGCCGGCCGGTCAGACCGGGGAGATCGGCGTCGCCGGGGTCGGCCTCTCCCCGGGGTACGTCAACCGGCCCGACCTGACCGAGCGGGCCTTCATCCCGGACCCGGTCGGCATCCCGCACAACCCGTCGGGACGGATCTACCGGACCGGGGACCTCGGCCGGGTCACCCCCGACGGGCAGCTCGAATATCTGGGCCGGATCGACAGCCAGGTCAAGGTGCGCGGGTACCGGATCGAGCTGACCGAGATCGAGTCTGTGCTGCTGCGGCTGCCGGAGGTGGCCCAGGCGGCGGTGACGACGTACCAGCCGGAGCCCGGCGTCGTCGAACTCGCCGCCTTCTACACCCGGCGGGCCGGTGCGGCGGCGCTGGACCACGCGGCGGCGCTGGCCGCGCTGCGGACCCGGCTGCCCGGCTACATGGTCCCGGCCTATCTGGAGGAGCTGCCGGAGCTGCCGACGCTGCCCAGCGACAAGGTGGACCGCAAGCGCCTGCCCGCGCCGCGGTCACGTGCGCTGCCGACGACGCCGGTGGTCGCTCCGGTCGGGCCCACCGAGTCGGCCCTCGCGGACCTCCTCGCCGAGCTGCTGCGGGTGGACCGGGTCTCGGTCCGGGACGACTTCTTCACCGACCTCGGCGCCGACTCGCTGGTGATGGCCCGGTTCTGCACCCGGCTGCGGGAGCGGCTCCGTGCCGACGTCTCGATCAAGGACGTGTACCTGAATCCGACCGTCCGCGACCTCGCCACCGTCGTCGGGGCGGAGACCCCGCAGGCGCCGCCCGAGCCGCCGCGCCCGGTCCACCGCGTGCCGAGCAACCTGGAGTGGTACGGCTGCGCGGTCTTCCAGACCCTCTTCGGCCTGGGCTTTCTGGTCCTGCTCGCCGCGGTGGCACTGGCCGGGTACACCTGGATCTCCGACGGTGCCGGCGCGGTCGACGTCATCCTCCGGTCGCTGGGCTTCGGGGCGGCCTGGTTCGCCGTGCTGGCGGTGCTGCCGGTGGCACTGAAGTGGCTGCTGGTCGGGCGGTGGCGGGCCGGCACCTTCCCCATCTGGGGGTGGCGATACCTCCGGTTCTGGGTCGTCAAGCGGATGATCCGGGCCAACCCGCTGGTGCTCTTCGTCGGGTCGCCGGTCTACAACCTCTACCTGCGCGCGCTCGGCGCGAAGATCGGCCCGGGTGCCCTGCTGCTCTCCCGGTCGGTGCCGGTCTGCACCGACCTGATCGAGATCGGCGCCGGCACCGTCGTCGGCCGGGGCACGAGCTTCCTCGGCTACCGGGCCGAGGCCGGCTGGATCACCACCGGCCCGGTCCGGCTCGGCCGGGACGTCCAGGTCGGCGAGGGCAGCGTGCTCGACCTCGACACCGTACTCGGTGACGGCGCCCAGCTCGGGCACGCCTCGTCGCCGCGTGCCGGGCAGGTCGTACCGGCCGGGGCCCGCTTCCACGGTTCACCCGCGGTGCCCGGCGGGAGCGGCAATCCCGCGGCGGAGCCCCGGCACTGCTCGACGGCGCGCCGGGGGGCGTACGGCGCCGCTCAACTCCTCGGCCGGGTGGTGGTCGACACCCAGTTGCTGGTCGTACTCGCCGCGGTGGCCCTCGCGCTGGACGTCAGCACGGTCCCCGGGTCGCTGCTGCTGTACTTCGGCGCCGTGCTGCTCGGCGTGCTGCTGGTGCTCGCGGTGCCCCGGCTGGCGAACCTCTTCCTGGCCGCCGACCGGGCGTACCCGCTCTACGGCTGGCGCTGGATCTGCTTCCAGACCGTCTCCCGGTTCAGCAACGTCCCGTACTTCAACCTGCTCTTCGGAGACAGCTCCTACGTGGTCGGCTATCTCCGGGCCGTCGGTTGGCGGTTCCACCAGTTGCGCCAGACCGGGTCGAACTTCGGCTGCGGGCAGCGGCACGACACGCCGTTCCTCTGCGAGGTGCGCGGCGGGGTACTGGTCTCCGACGGGCTCTCCATGGGCAACGCCCGGTACTCGTCCTCCTCGTTCGCGCTGTCCCGGGTCACCATCGGCGCGGAGAACTTCCTCGGCAACCGGGTCGTCTTCCCGGCCGGGGCGCGGGTCGGCGACAACTGTCTGCTGGCGACGAAGGTGATGGTGCCGGTCGACGGGCCCGTCCGGTCCGGCGTCGGGCTGCTGGGGTCACCGCCGTTCGAGATCCCCCGGTCGGTACGCCGGGACGCCGGCTTCGACGAGCTGCGGACCGGGGACGAGTTCCGCCGCCGGCTGGCCCGGAAGAACCGTTCGAACCTGCACACCATGGGCTGGTACCTGCTCAGCGGCTGGCTGCTCTTCCACCTCTCGATCCAGATCGTGGTGCGGGTCGAGGGCATCCACGACGGTGCCCGGCCGAACCTCTGGACCTTCAGCGCCGGGATCCTGCTCGCCCTGCTGCTGATCGTCGGCTACTCGGCCCTGGTGGACTGGCTCTGCCTCGGCTTCCGCCGCCTGCGGCCGCTCTGTTGTTCGATCTACGACCCCCGGTACTGGCGGCACGAGCGGTACTGGAAGCTCACCGGGGTGGGGCACCTCGGCCTGTTCAACGGCACCCCGCTGAAGCCGCTGCTGCTGCGCCTGCACGGCGTACGGGTCGGCCGGCGGGTCTTCGACGACGGCTGCGGGATGCCGGAGCGGACCCTGGTGCGGATCGGCGACCACTGCACGCTGAGCGAGGGGTCGACGCTGCACTCCCACTCGCTGGAGGACGGGACGTTCAAGACGGACCGGATCCGGCTGGGCCGCGGCTGTTCGGTCGGTACGGGCGCACTGGTGCACTACGGGGTCGAGTTGGCCGACGGGGTGGTGGTGGCGCCCGACTCGTTCGTGATGAAGGGCAGCAGCCTGCCGGCCGGCACCGTCTGGCGGGGCAACCCGGCCCGCCGGGTGTCGACCGGCGTCGCCGTCGCGGACGGCGAGCGGCGGGCGGAGTAGCCGGAACGCCGACCGGCCGCCGGTGGACGTCGCCGTGGCCGGTCGTGCGGTCGCCGGTCCTGTTCGGAGGGCGTTGACAGCCTATACATAACCGTTAAGCTCTAACCGTTATGTATAGGCGGCCGGGGTTCGCGCACGGGCCGGCACCGCCGCGCCAGGGGGAGGGGCGACCCATGACCGAGCACGCCGTCCAACCGGCCGCGACCGCCGCGCCGCCGGACGTACCCGAGCCGGCCGCGACCACCGACGGCGGGCGGCTCGCGCCGCCCCCGCTCGCCTGGCGACCGCTCGGCGCCGTCGCCGCCCTGGTCGCCGCGCTGCTGCTGGCCACCAACGGCGGCTACGGCTACCACCGCGACGAGCTCTACTTCCTGCTGCTCCGCCCCGACTGGGGCTACCGGGACCAGCCGCCGCTCACCCCGGCGATCGCCCGGCTGGCCGACGCCATCTCCGGGGGCTCGCTCTGGGGGCTGCGGGTGCCGGCCACCCTCTGCGTACTGGCGGCACTGCTGCTGGCCGCCCTGCTCGCCCGGGAACTCGGCGGCGGCGCGCTCGCCCAGACCCTGGCCGCGTTCGGCCTCGGCACCGGGGCGGCCACGCTGATCTTCGGACACGTGCTGCTCACCGCCGGGTTCGACCTGGTGGTCTGGCTCGGCATCGTCCTCTGTGCCGCCCGGGCGCTGCTGCGCGACCAGCCGCGCTGGTGGCTGGCCGCCGGGGCGGTGCTCGGGATCGGGCTCTACAACAAACTGCTCGTGGCGCTGCTGCTGGTCGGGCTCGGCGTCGGGCTGCTGGCGGTGGGGCCGCGCCGGGTCCTGGCCAACCGGTGGCTCTGGGCGGGCGTGGCCCTCGCCCTGCTGGTCGGCGCGCCCAACCTGGTCTACCAGCTCGGCCACGAGCTGCCCCAGGCCGACATGGCCGGCGCGATCGCCGAGAACAAGGGCGCCGAGTCGCGGAGCACCTTCGTGCCCTTCCAGTTCCTGCTGATCGGGCCGCCACTGGCGGCGGTCTGGCTCGCCGGCCTGGTCGGGCTGCTGCGTCGCCGACCGTGGCGACCGGTACGCGCGCTCGCCGTCGCGTACCTGGCGGTCTGCGTACTGGTACTCGTCTCCGGCGGCCAGCCCTACTACTCGTACGGATTGCTCGGCGTGCTCTTCGCCGCCGGCTGCGTACTGGTCGCCGAGTGGCTGCGGCGGGGGCGACGGCGGGTCCGCGCGGTCGTGGTCGGCGCGGCGTACCTGCTCAACGCGGTGACGAGCGCGGTGATCGCGCTGCCGCTGCTCCCGGTCGAGGTGCTCGGCGGCACACCCGTGCCCGGGATCAACATCACCGCCGCCGACTCGGTCGGCTGGCCCCGCTACGTCGACCAGGTGGTCCGGGCGTACGACGAACTCGCGCCCGCCGACCGGGCCGCGGCGGTCGTGCTGACCGCCAACTACGGCGAGGCCGGTGCGCTCACCCGACTCGGTGCCGACCGGCTGCCGCCGATCTACAGCGGACACAACGAGCTGGGCTACTACGGACCGCCGCCGGAGTCGGCGACCGTGCTGATCGGGGTCGGCGTGGGGGAGGCGGCGGACCTGCACCGCTACTTCGGCACCTGTCGGACCGCCGGACGGCTCGACAACGGGGTAGGGGTCGACAACGAGGAGCAGGGCGTGCCGATCGTGGTCTGCCAGGACCGGCGGCCGGCCTGGGCCGAGCTGTGGCCCCGAATCCGGCACTTCGACTGATGCCCCGGCAGAGCGCCGGGCGGCGGGCGGGACAATGCCGGTGCGGCCGTTCTGGTTTGATACGGCGGTAGCGGTGCGGACCACGCACACCGCCACCTTGCCGGTTGTTCGTCGCGAATCATCCGTCCCAGAGGCAACCGATGACCGGCAGGGTGCGTCTTGTCAAATGTCGGTCCAGGACTACGTCGGTGAGGGGTGCCGGTGCGAAGGCGACTGCTGCTGCGTTCGTGCGTGCTCGTGTTGCTCGTCGGTGCGGGTGCCGCTTGCAGCGAGTCGGATCCGGAGGCCGAGACCCCCGGACTGGCGGCCCGGGGCACCACCATGACCACGGCGAAGCCGGCCCGACAGAATCTCGACAACCGGGTCAGCCTGACCGGCAGGGTCACCATGAACCCGGTCTTCGGCGTGGTGGCACCGGTCGCCGGGCAGATCCGCTACCGCGACGTCGACCCGCCGCAGAGCACGCCGACCAAGGCGACGCGGGTGGCCAGCGTCTGGGCGAAGGGCAAGTCCCACCGGGTCGACGTCCCGGCCGGTGCCGTCTTCGCCGGTCGGCTGGTGGACGACCGCTCCAACGTCACCGCCGGGATGCCGGTGGTGTCGGCGAAGCGCATCGGGTACGGGCTGGTCGCGGAGATCGACGGCGCTCAGGCGTACCAGATCTCGGATTCGCTGGCGACCGTGCAGGCCCAGATCAAGAACGGTCCCGGCCCGTTCGCCTGCAAGGTCCTCGGCACCATCGCCGCGCTCCCGGCCGGGACGATCCCGGACCCGCCGGCCCCGGAGCCGTCGACCGACCCGTCCGCCGGCCCGGGTGCGCGCCCGGTCGTACCGGTCGGCCCGCCACCGGACCCGAGGCAGCCGGTCGAACCCTCCGAGCCGACCGGCATGCGGCTGGTCTGCACGGCGCCCGCCAACGTCAAACTGATCAACGGTGCCACCGCCACCCTCCAGGTGGTGACCGCCCGGGCGAAGAACGCACTCGTGCTCCCGGTCGAGGCGGTCGCCGGAGGTCAGGGCAGCGGCAAGGTGGACGTGGTCGGCCCGGACGGCAACCGGGAGACCCGGGACGTGGTACTGGGGCTCAGCGACGGCAAGGTCGTGCAGATCAAGTCCGGGCTGACCGGTGACGAGACGGTCGCCGTACCCGGCCCCAACCTGCCGCCGGCGAAACCGGCGCCGGGACAGCCCGGCGGCCCGGCCGACCCGATGGGCGGGAAATGACGGCGCTGCTGGAGTTGCACGGCATCACCAAGACGTTGAAGGGGCAGCGCACGCCACGGACGATCCTCGACGGCGTCGACCTCACCGTCGCCGAGGGGGAGAGCGTGGCGATCCTCGGCCGGTCCGGCTCCGGCAAGAGCACCCTGCTCAGCCTGATCGGCCTCTTCGACCGTCCGGACGGCGGCCGCTATCTGCTCGGCGGCCGGGACATCACCCGGCTGCCCGAACGCCGGGCGGCCGCCCTGCGCAGCGCCGAGTTCGGCTTCGTCTTCCAACGGTTCTTCCTGCTGGGGCACCTCACCGCCGCCCAGAACGTGGCGATGGCCCTGGTCAACGGGCAGGGCTGGCTACCGCGCCGCAAGCGCCGGGCCCGCACCATGGCCGCGCTCGACCAGGTCGGCATCGCCCATCTGGCGAAGCACCGCCCGGCCCGGCTCTCCGGCGGCGAACAGCAGCGGGTGGCGGTGGCCCGGGCCCTGGTCCGGGAACCCCGCCTGCTGCTGGCCGACGAGCCGACCGGCGCGCTCGACACCGAGACCGGCAACCTGGTGATCGAGGTGATGCGCTCGGCCACCGAACGGGGCTGCGGGCTGATCCTGGTCACCCATGACCGGGACCACGCCGACAAGATGCGCCGGGTGCTGCGGCTGCGCGACGGGGTGCTCGAACCGGCGACCTCCACCGCGGACCCGGCGTGGAGCACGCAACCCGCCCAGTCCGAGTCCGCCCGGTCCGAGTCCGCCCAGTCCGAGACCCTGCCGTTCGGGGCGGTTGCGGCGCCGGAAGGGGCGAGCCGGTGATCCGGCTCTCCGGGCGGTTCCGCTCCGCGCTGATCATCGGCGCCCAGGGCATCCGGGCCCGCAAGATGCGTACCTTCCTGTCGATGGTCAGCCTCTTCCTCGGCGTACTGGCCGTGGTGGTGGTGCAGGCCGGCGCCGAGACCCTCGAACAGGCCCAACTGACCAACCTCGCGCTACAGGTGGGCAAGGACGGCACTCGGCAGGCGTACCTGCCGGGCGGCCGGGAGGCCGTCCGGGCCAGCTCGGAGACGCTGGCGAACCGGCCGGACGCGGTCGCGATCGTCACCCGGCAGGCGACCGTCGGCGAGCCCGGAGTCGCCCCGGTCAACCCCGGCGGGGCCCCGTTCGACCAGGCCGGCGGCTACGGCGGCCCAGGCGGCCCGATGTACTGCGACCAGTACGGCTGCCGCCCGATCTCGCCGGGCGGTGACGGCGGGACACCGGTGCCCGGTCAGGCGATCGAGTTGACCCTGACCACGTTGACCGGCGACATCCGCCAGTTCAAGCCCTTCCGGGAGGTTTCCGGGGAGTGGCTCGACTTCACCTCGGCGCCCTCCCTGGCACCCCGGCTGGTGCTCAACCTGGAGGCGGCGAAGGGCTTCAACCGGCACCAGGTGCCGGCCGAGATGCGCATCGACGGGGCGACGGCCAACCCGACGCCCCGAATCATCGGTGTGGTCGACGACGGCAGCCCGCAGCCGGTCGCCTACTCCCGGGCCGACGAACTGGCGACCTGGATGGCTCCGGCGGCCGAGTCGAGCGAGTTCGGGCCGGGCCTCCAGGTGATGATGGCCCCGACGGCGGGCGAACTGGAGCGGCTGCTGGTGCTCCGGCTCACCGCGACCGGGATACCGGCGGACCAGATCCACTTCGAGACGATCGAGGCCCGTCAGCAGATCGCCCGGGACCTGGCCCTGATCCGCTGGATCTTTCTCGGCATGGCCAGCCTGGTCCTGCTGATCGGGGTCGCGGGAATCCTCAACGTCGGGCTGGCGACGGTGGGGGAGCGGGTCGAGGAGTTCGCGCTGCGCCGGGCGGTGGGCACCTCGCGCCTGCTGCTGGCCGGCATCGTCCTCGCCGAGACCCTGCTCACCGGCCTGCTGACCGCGGCCGCCGCCATCGGGGTGTCCGCGCTCGCCCTGAACGTGGCCGGCACCCTCTTCGCCGACCAGGCGCCGTTCCTGGCGGACACGGTGTTCCCGTGGCGCGCGGGAGTCGCCGGAGTCATCGCCGGCCTGGTGGCCGGGCTGCTCGGCGGTCTCATTCCGGCCATCCGGGCCGCCCGCATCCCGATCGCGACCGTCATGCGCGCCTGACGAAGGCGCCGGGCCGGGCCGAGCCGGGCAGCCGGTCGACGTCGGCCCGGACGTCCGGTAGACGGCTATACCCCGGCCAGGCTGCTCCAACCCCTGTTCCCGGCCGGCACTCGCCGCAGCGGCGGCTGGCGGACGCCGCCCCGGAGAGGTCTACCCGAGATCCCTTCCGGTCCGGCCGCATGTCTTGCCGTCGGCCGGGAACCGCACACGCACCGGACGACCGGGCGGGACGACTCGGCAGCGAGGGTGGTGGGGATGGGCGCGAAGAGGCGACCGGCGGACCAGGATCCGGGCGGACAGCTCCGGCCGGCCGACGCCGACGGCGGTCAGGCGGCCCCGGACGGGCAAAACCGTGGACCGCAGTCGGTCGGACCGTGGGGGACCACCGGCGGTACGGAGGATCGGGACGCGCCGTGGGGCGCGGCCGAGGACTCGCCGCTGGACGAGGGAAGCGAGGAGGCCGGCCTGCCACCCGCGCGACGTGCCGAACGGCGGGCCGACGCGCAGCCGCCCCAACCGTGGCCGCAGGGGGCGGGCAGACACGGGTTCGGTTCGGTCGAGCCGAGCCGTACCCCGGAAGCGGGACCCGGTGGCGCACCCTCCGACCCCGGGCCGGGCCGCCGGTTCTTTCCCGACGACACCGCGCTCGACGACCTCCGCAACAACCCGCTGGAGGAGGAGACCGGCATGCACTCCGAGGGCGTCAGCCGGCACGAGTAGCGCGACCCCGGCCGCACCCCCGCCCGGCCGCCCCGGGGACCGGAGGAGGGGTCAGGGCGTCGGGCCGGGCTCGGTGAGGGTCAGGGCCTGGCTGGGGCAGATCCGGACCGCTTCGTGTACCCGGCGGACCGTTTCGGCGTCCTCGGGTGCGGCACGGAGGATGATCACGGTGCCGTCGTCGTCGCTCTGGTCGAAGACGGCGGGTTCGGTGAGTACGCACTGGCCGGCACCGACGCAACGCTCCAGGTCGGCTGTTATCCGCATCCCGCCGCCTACCAGGTGACCGGGAGCGAGTGCAGGCCGTAGACGGTGGAGTCGTCCTTGAAGGACAGCTCGTCGACCGGCACGGCCAGCTTGAGGTCGGGAATGCGGGCGAAGAGACTGTCGAAGACGATCTGGAGTTCGACCCTGGCGAGGTTCTGCCCCAGGCACTGGTGGGCACCGAAGCCGAACGCGATGTGGTGGCGGGCGGCGCGGTCGATGTCGAAGGTGTCGCCGTCGGTGAACGCCGCCGGGTCCCGGTTCGCCGCGTTGGCGAGCGTGACGACGCCCTCGCCGGCCCGGATGAGCACCCCGCCGATCTCGACATCCTCGACGGCGATCCGCGAGGTGACGTACTCGGCGATCGTGAAGTACCGGAGCAGTTCCTCGACGACCTGCGGTGTGACGGCCGGGTCCCGTTTCAGCGCGGCCAGCGCCTCCGGCCGCTCCAGCAGGGTCATCGTGCCGAGCGAGATCATGTTTCCGGTGGTCTCGTGCCCGGCGAGCAGCAGCAGGAAGCCTAGGCCCGCCAGGTCCTCGTGATCGGCTCCCCTGCCGAGCTGCCGGCTGAGCAGGTCGTCACCGGGTGTCTTCGCCTTCTCCGCGATCAGCGTGGCCATGTATTCGCGGATCTCCTGGGCGGCGGCGAAACGTTCCTGCGCCGGGGCCGACCGGAGCAGCAGGTTCGCCGAGCGGCTCTGGAAGAAGTCGTGGTCGGCGTAGGGCACGCCGAGCAGCTCGCAGATGACCAGCGACGGTACCGGCAGAGCCAGCGTCGACACGAGGTCGGTCGGGCGCGGCCCGGCGAGGATGGCGTCGAGGCAGTCGTCGACGATCTGCTGGATGCGCGGGCGCAGCGCGTTCATCCGCTTGATGGTGAACTCACCGACGACGGCGCGACGGGCCGTGCCGTGCTCCGGCGGGTCGAGCTCGATCAGCACCGGCCGTTGATTGGCACGCTGCTGTCCGGGGGACTGCAACGGATAGCCGTCGCGTTGCCGGTCGGAGCTGAACCGTGGGTCGGTGAGCATGGCGCGGATGTCTTCGAGCCGGCTCAGCGCCCATGCCGTCGAGCCGTCCGGCAGGGTCACCCGGGCCACCGGCTCCTGCTGTTGCAACCGCAGGTGTTCGGCGGGTGGCGCGTACGGGCAGGTGCGCTTCAGGGGGAGTATCGGAGAAGCGGTCATCGTGTCCTCTCCCATCGCAAAGGATGATCAAGCAGACGAACTTCCTCCGCCGCAGCGAGCGTACCGTGATCCGTGGGGCCGCTGTCCACCGTGGTGGGTACGGCCCCACGGTCTCAACCGGCCGGGCCCATGGTGACGACGATGTTGCCGTACTTGCCACGGTCCAGGTGGCGGTGCGCCTGCGCGATCCGCTCCAAGGGATAGCGGTCCGCGATGACCGGCCGGAGCGCGCCGGCCTCGGCCAGCTCCCGCACCAGCAGCAGGTCGCGGGTCTTCTCCGCCGCCTTCCGCAGCCCGGTGAACGAGACGACCGCCTTCCGCCGGCCGAACGCGGCCGTCCACGGTGTCAGGAGCAGCAGGCTCGGCGACGGTACCGGGCTGAGGTAGCGTCCGGCCGGGTTGAGTATCCGGCGGCAGCGCCCGAACGTACTGGTGCCGGCCACGTCGAAGACGACGTCGTAGGTCTGGCCGGTGCGGGTGAAGTCCTCCCTGGTGTAGTCGAGCACCGTCTCGGCGCCGAGTTCGCGTACCAGGTCGAGGTGGGGTGTGCTGCACACCCCGGTGACCCGGGCGCCGAAGTGTCTGCCGAGTTGCACGGCGGTGCTCCCGACGCTCCCGGAGGCGCCGTTGACCAGGATCGTCTGGCCGGAGCGCAGCCGGGCCCGGTCGCGCAGGAACGCCAGCGCGGTGCCGTCGATCAGCGCGACCGCCTCGGCGAAGTCGAGGTTGGCCGGCTTGGGTGCGAGGGCGCCGTCCTGGCGGACGCGGACGTATTCGGCGTGCGCGCCGAAGTCCGGCCCGGTGACCCCGACCACCTCGTCGCCGACCCGCAGCCGGGTCACGCCCGCCCCGACCGCCGAGACCACACCGGCGAAGTCGGATCCCAGCACGTTCCACCTCGGGCGGCGGAGCCCGAAGAAGAGCCGGGCGTAGCCCGGTGAGCCGCGCCGGGCGGTACCGTCGGTCACGCCGAGCGTCGCGGCGCGGACCTGGACGACGACGTCCTGGTCGCCGGGGACGGGGGTCGGGACCTCCTCGACCCGGACCACGTCCGGTGGGCCGTACGTCCGGTACACCGCTGCTCTCATGGCTGCTCTCCTCCGGAGTCGGGGTACTGGAACACCTCGTCGAGCGGCACCGCGAAGACCCGGGCGATCTGGAACGCCATCTCCAGTGACGGCGAGTATCTGCCCTGCTCGATCGCGATGATCGTCTGGCGGGTCACCCCGATCCGCTCGGCGAGCTGGGCCTGCGTCATCTCGCCGGCGGCGAAGCGCAGGGCGCGGATCGAGTTGGTGACCCTGGTGGGCTTGACCACGGCTAGATACCCCTGCGGTAGGCGCGGAGCTTGACCACGGATCCGACCACCGAGGAGGCGACGAAGCCGAGATAGAGCACGTTCGCGATCCAGAAGTGCTCGGCCTCGAAGAGCGCCAGGCCGAGTGCCCCGAGCGCGGCGGTCATCAGCAGCCGCTGTCCCACGCGTTCACCGAACCAGTGGATCTCCCTGTCCCGGACGTCGCCGGAGTGGCTGTCGCTGGGGCGGGCGATCTCGACCGCGATGCGGGCCACGATCGACGCGACGATCGAGACGCCGATGGCCAGCAGCAGGGCCGGCACGTATGCCACCGCTGCCACGGGCGTGCCGGCCAGCCGGCCCAGGACGACCGCGAGATAGCCGAGGTAGACGGTGACGCCGACCGTCAGGGCCACCCAGGTGCCCTTTTCCTCGTACGACATGGTTGCCGCCTTCGAGAGGTAAAGAATTCTTGACACAGCGAAGAGTAAAGAGCCGTAGACATCATGTCAAGTTTTCTAGACACGGTGCGGCCCGGCGTCCCGATGGCGTGCTGCTCTGGTGGGCGTGGCCTGCGGGCCTTGGCCTACGGGCCTTGGCCTACGGGCCTTGGCCTGCGGAGCCGCCCGGCCCGACCGCACCGCTGCCGGCGCGGCGCCTCAGCGCGGTAGCGGCCGGTTGGTGTAGACCGTGATGCCGTAACCGGTGCCCTGCCGGATCCAGCCCACCGCGTCGTAGAAGGCGGTGGCGCCGGCGACCTGCGGAACGGTCAGCAGCCACGCCGGCCGGTCCTCGGTGAGCGCGGCCAGCAGGCGCCGGCCGAGTCCGGCCCGCCGGGCCGCCGGACGTACGGCCAGCTCGGCGACCTCCAGCCAGCCGGAGAGCGCCTCCGTGGCCGGCCCGAGGAGCCGGCGTACCTGCCCGTAGGCGCGGTCGGCGGGGAACGGGTGCCCAGTGGTGAACCCGAGCGCGAAGGCGGGAACCGTCCCGTCGTCGGCACCGGATCCGGCGGGTCCGGCGTCGTCGGCCAGGACGGCGACGAAGCCCGGCTGCCCGGCCCACTCGGCCAGCAGTTCGCCGAACCGGGCGGCCCGCTCGGGAGAGTCGTTCCACGGCGGCGCGCAGAACACCGCCGCGTACGTCTCGACCAGCCGGTCACGCAGCACCAGCGCCTCCGGCCCGGTCAACCGGCGCAGTACCGGGGTGCCGGTCGGCTCCCGGCCGGTCATGCGGCCGGCCGGTGAAGTTCGGCGCTCCGGGGCGGATTCGTCGCGGCGTAGCGGCGGTCCGGGCCCGAGGCGTCCATGATCCGGCAGCCTACCCGCCGTCGGTGGCGCCCTCGGCCCGGCCGGCCCACGGATCCGCCGCCCGACCGGGTGCGCGGGAGTGGTTTCGCGCGGTCCCGGCCGGGGTCAGCCGGGCGTAGACGTCGCCGGACCGGCCCAGCGGGCGGAAGCGGTCGAGCAGGCTCACCAGGCCGGAGGCGTCCAGCCAGCGCTCGCTGGCGAACCGCATCGTCTCGACCGGCGAGTAGTTGTAGCGGTACCCGCCGACGGGCGCACCCAGGTCGTCCACGATGTCCAGTGCGGTGAGTGCGGCGTCGTGCGCCGACGGAAGGTACTCGAACGACAGCGCGGCCAGCGGTCGGCCGAGTCCGGCGAGGACGTTCGCCTCGAAGCCCTCGACGTCGATCTTGCAGAACGCCGGTACGCCGTACGCCCCGATGAGTTCGTCGAGGGTGGTCACCTCCACCTGCACCGCCCGGTCCCATCTCACCCGCGCGAAGCCGCGGTCCGTGGCCACCGACCGGATCCAGTCGGCCGACATCGTCGACACCGTCGGGGTGGCGGTGGAGAGCGCCATCGTCGCCCGACCGGATCGAGCGCCGAGCGCCGCCGGGACGATGGTGACGTCGTGGTCCCGGCGGAACGCCCAGCGCAGCAGGCGTAGACAGTCCGGCTGTGGTTCGACGGCGACGACCCGGGCGCCCAGCCGCCGCCAGATCCGCACCCGGCCGCCCACGTGCGCGCCGATGTCGAACCCGACGTCTCCCGGGCGCAGGAACTGCCCGTAGAGTCGCGCGGCCCGGCGCTGGGTGGCCGGCCGGCAGTGGTAGAGCAGCAGGGACCGGGCGATACCTCTGGCCCGGATGAACATGTTTTCAACCTAGCAGCGGCAATTGTCCCTCCGCTTCCGTTCGGCGGTGCCGGACAGCTCCGGTTCAGGCGCTCGACGGAGGTGGAACCCGTATCCGGCTGGGGCGATGATCGCGCGTTCGGTAGGGTGGGAGCCGGTGTGCCGGGAAGTCTGGTCGGCGGTTCATTCGTCGACCCACCGGAGGCACACTGATGGCCACCCCCGGCAGCCGCATGCCGAACCTCTTCTCCCGGGGCAGTTGGCCCGAGGTTCGGCGCATCGGTGACATCCTGCGTGCCGAGACCGTCGGTGGGGTGTTGCTGCTGGCCGCCGCCGTAGTCGCGCTGGCCTGGGCGAACTCGCCGTGGTCCGGGGCGTACCGGTCGCTCGGTGACCTCAAGGTCGGCCCCGCCGCCCTGCACCTGGACCTCTCCCTGGCGACCTGGGCGGCCGACGGCCTGCTGGCGATCTTCTTCTTCGTCGCCGGGTTGGAACTCAAGCGCGAGTTCGTCGCCGGGGACCTTCGGGAACCCCGCCGGGCGGTGCTGCCCGTCGCGGCCGCCGTCGGCGGCATGGCGGTGCCGGCCCTGATCTACGCCGCGTTCAACCTCCGCACCGGGGACGGGGCGCTGGCGGGTTGGGCGATCCCGACCGCCACCGACATCGCGTTCGCGCTCGCCGTACTGAGCGTGATCAACACCCACCTGCCGGCCGCGATGCGGACGTTCCTGCTGACCCTCGCGGTCGTCGACGACCTGCTGGCGATCATGATCATCGCGTTCTTCTACACCAGCGCCCTGCACCTCGGCTGGCTGCTCCTGGCACTGGTCCCGCTGGTGCTGTTCGGCCTGCTGGTCCAGCGACGGGTCCGGTCCTGGTGGCTGCTGCTCCCGCTCGCGGCGGTGACCTGGGCGCTGGTGCACGCCTCCGGAGTGCACGCCACGGTCGCCGGGGTGGCGCTCGCCTTCACCGTACCGGTGTCGCGGCGCAAGCCGGGGCCCGGACCGGGGCTGGCCGAGCACTTCGAGCACCGGTTCCGGCCACTCTCCGCCGGGATCGCGGTGCCGGTCTTCGCGTTCTTCGCCGCCGGGGTGTCGGTGGTCGGCGCGGGTGGTCTGGGTGCCTCCCTCACCGACTCGGTCGCCGTCGGGGTGGTGGTCGGGCTGGTCGTGGGCAAGGGCGTCGGGGTCTTCGGCGCGACCTGGCTGGTGCAGCGGTTCACCCGGGCCAGGCTCGCCGAGGGGCTGAGCTGGTGGGACGTGTTCGGGCTGGCGCTGCTGGCCGGGATCGGCTTCACCGTGTCGTTGCTGATCGGCGAGCTGGCGTTCGGCGCCGGCACTGAGCGCGACGACCACACCAAGATCGGCGTACTGCTCGGCTCACTCATCTCGGCGCTGCTGGCCGCGGTCGTGCTCCGCGCCCGCAACCGGCACTACCAGCGGCTCCGCACGGTGGAGGAGCACGACGGCGACGGCGACGGGGTGCCGGACGTCTACCAGGAGAAGGACCAGAGCCCCCGGGGATGATCCGGGCCCGCCGCTCCACCCCGGCCGGGACGTGCGACCCTCGACGCCGCAACCCGAGCGCCGGCTACGGCGGCAGGTCCGGTGCCAGCGCGGCGGCCAGCCGGTCGAGCCAGGGCGTCGGGTCGACCCCGGCCGGCGGATGCCGGTCGGCCAGGTCGGACCAGTCCACGGCCCAGCCCCGGACCGCCGCCGGTCGCAGCAGCTCCGGGTCGGGGATCCGGCGCAGCACAGTACGGAGCAGCCGGGCCGAGAGTCTCACCTCGGGCAGCTCGGCGAGCAGCACCGCGTCGTAGAGGTCCTTTCCGGCGCAGTGCCCGTCGGTCGCCTGGTCGGTGCAGAGCCACTGGAGTTTCCAGCCGAGCGAGAGCTGTGGCGTCGCCGCCCACAGCACCGTCGGCGGGTCGGTGCCGTCCTGCCGGGGCACCGCGAGCAGTCGGGGTGGCTCGGGCAGCCGCTCGTCGTACGCGAAATCGAGCCGGACCGTGCCGGCGAGCGCGTCGCCGGCCCGCCAGGGCACGACGAGCCGGCTTCCCCCGCCGCCCTCCCCGGCGGGGTCGCGGTAACCGGAGTCGTACGAGTAGCCCCAGGTGCTGTCCTCGACGATGCCGTCCGGGTCGACCCGGAGGTCGCCGACGGCCGTGGGATGCCGGCGCAGCAGTTCGACGACGTCCCGGTGCGGGCTCGGCAGCAGCGCGGTCTCGGCGGCCTCGACCCAGTGCAGCCCCTCCGGCGGCAGCCGCGCCGGCAGCCCGCCGGTGTCGAAGTCCTCGAACATCCAGGGCTCGTCCCGGGGCACCCCGTGCACCGCCTCCGGCCAGAGCCGGACCGGGTCGAGGCGGTCGAGGTAGGGGTGCGGGTGCAGGTCGTCCAGCGGGACCGGTGCGCCGGGCCGCACCACCCAGTCGAGGTCGCCCGGCTCGCGTGCCCGGTCACCGACCCAGGACCGCATCGTCATGCTGCCGCGCAGCACCAGGGCGTCGCCGCAGGGTGCCGCCGCGACCAGCGCGAGTATGTGGTCGAGCACGGCAAGCCGGGCCGCCCGCTCGTCGGTCAGCCCGGGGCCGGCCCCCGCAGGGCTGTTCACGCCGGGCAGGCTACCGGGCCGGTGCGACGCCTACCGCCCGCCCGTCCAGGTCCGCCGGCTCCGCCCGGGAGCGTCGGGCCGAAACCGGCGGGTGCGGACCGGTCAGGCCGGTCGGCGGTGCGGCCGCTCGGCCAGGGCGCGGAGCCGGTCGTCGAGGGCGTCGAGATCCGGTACGAACCAGATGTGGTCGGCCCGGTTCGACTCCTCGACCAGGGCGCGCAGCGCGGAACTGGTCGCGAGGGGCCCGGAGATGTCGCCGACCACCGCCAGCCGCAGCCGGTAGTTGACGAACTTCTGCATGACCTCACCGGCGAAGCGGGTGCCGAGGGTGAAGAAGCTCGGGTCGAGCCGGCTCGCCGGCACCGCCACCACCGTGGCGCCGAGGAAGGCCGCGCCGATCAGGTCCAGCGCGTCCTGCTCGGTGCTGATCGGCGGGCCGGCCGGGTCGCAGACCAGCACCGACTCGCCGGCTCGGTCCTGGATCTCGTCAGGCATCCGACACCTCCCCGCTGAGCAGGCCGTTGTCGCCGTGCAGTACGGCGTCGAGCAGGCGCAGCAGCTCGGCGGTGGCGGCGGCGTCGCCGAGTATCACGATCTTCATCCGGTCTCGTTCCTCGTCGTGGACGATCTGCACCCGCAGCGGATGCCCGGGAGCGTGGTTGGTGTTCGCCCCGGCGAGCAGGAGGGTGCCGAGCCGGTCGACTCCGGACCGGTCGATGCCGTCGACCTGCACGATGCTCGACACCTCGACCGTGGCGCGGCCGGCGGGCCGGGCCGGGCCGGCGCCGCCGGTCAACGCGTCGAGGTCGGCCCGGGCGATCCGGTACTGCTTGCCGATCCGTACCGCCCGGAGCCGGCCGGAGCGGATGTAGCCGCGTACGGTCCGGACGTGCAGGCCGAGCCGCTCGGCCACCTGCTCGACCGAGTACATCTCCTCACTCATCGGCACCTAACCTACCCTCGATAGGGAGTGATAGGGAAGTTTGTTGCCGACGTCACCTCTGCGAGTTGACCCCGGTCGAGCGGAGACGCCTCGATCATGCGGGGGTGAGGACGAGGCTCGCGGTGCGGTTGCGGGCCGGTTCGCGGAACGGGCCCTGCGACTGGTCGGCGGAGCGCAGGGTGAACGCGGTCAGTGGCAGGTCGCCGGCCTCCGCCAGCTCCCGCGCCGCGACCCGGGCCCGGCTCAGTGCCGTACCCGAGCCGCCGCTGGTGCGTCCGCCCGGCACCGGCACGCTGTGCCCGACCACGGTCACGGCCACGTCGAGGTCGGGCAGGCGGCGGCCGACGTCGGCGAGCACGTCGGCGCCGTTCGCGGTCAGCCAGGCGTCGCGGCTGAACAGACCCCTCCGGAAGTAGACCTCCACCGCATCCGGCCGGCGCTTCACCACGACGCCGGGCAGGGTGACGCCGCGCGCTATCGCGTCGAGCCGGGCGGCCAACGCCCGAGCGGCCGCCGCCTGCTCCGCCTCGATCTGCGCGAGCCGGCCCTGCAACTCCGCGGCACGGCGCCGCTCCGCGTCCAGCGCCGCCGCGTCCGGCGTCGGGGTGGTCACGGACGCGGCCGGCCTGGCGGGCGGCGACGCTGACAGCGACGGGAGCACGACCACGGTACCGGCGACGACCGCGACCACCACCGCGCCGGCCGCCGCGAGGCGCACCGGCGGAGCGACCGGGCGTGCCCGGCGGTCACCGGCGAGGATGGCGGCGACCGCCCGCCGGCCGGCGGCGGCGCCCTCGTGGCCCGGGTCGATCGCCTGGACCGCCGCCCAGCACTCGTCCGCCTCCCGCCAGCGCCCCTGCTGGGCACGGATCCGGGCGAGCAGGTCGAGGACGGCCGGCTCGTCGCCGTCCAACGCGACCAGAGCCTCGGCGGCACCGTCCAGATCGCCGCGCCGAGCCGCGGCCGTGGCCCGGCTCAGCGCCAGGTCGGTGCTCAGGGCCGGCGCGGTCACCGGCCGACCAGCCCGATGATCTTCGGCTGCTCGTCGCGCGGCAGCAGCCGGACCAGCCGCGAGTTGACCGCGTCGAGCGCGCGCTCGTCGCCAGCGGCCAGCGCCTCCTTGCCCTCCCGGACGAGCCCGCGGGCCTCACCGGACGGCTGCATCCGGCCCTGCTGCTCGCAGAGCGCGTAGAAGAGGCGTACCGACCAGCCCGGCTGCCGCCGTTCCAGCTCGATGAGGAACTCGGTGACCCGCTCGGTCTCCGCCTTGATCCGCGCCGAGCTGCCGCTCTCGATGGCCTCGTTCGCGCGCTGCTCGAACTCGGCCAGCGCCGACCGGTCGGCGGGGTGCCCCACCTCGGACACCAGCCGACCCGTCTCGGCGAGCAGGTCACGCAGCTCCCGTACCAGCGCCGGCCGGTCGGCCGCCTCCTCGATGTCGTCGAGCTGCGCCTGCACCTCACGTAGCCGGTCCTCGGCGGTGGCGGCCGCGCCCGCGTCCACGCCGGCGGCCCGGACCTGTTCCCGCGCGGTGGTCAGCGTGCCCTCGTCGTCGAGCCGCGCAAGCTGGTCGCGCACCTCCGGTACGTCCGACGCGCGCGACTCCCGCAGCGCGGCCATCCGCTGCTCGGCCTCGGCCAGCGCGGTCGCGAGTTCGGCCGGCTGTGGCGTGCGGACCTCGTCGAGGTTGATCTCCGCCTCGAACTGGGCCTGGATCAGCGGCACGTCGGCGACCACGGTGACCAGGCTGGAGGTGTCCACCTCGAACGTCACCTCGACCTCGGCTCCGGCCGGCAGGTCGATCCGCACGTCCAGCGGGCGGATCTCCAGCATGCCGACCGGCCGGTTGCGGTCGGCGCGGTCCCGTTCGCCCTGCACCACCGGGATCCGGACCACCGCCTCGGTGTCCGAGCGGCGCAGCGCGGCGGCGGTACGGAACACGTCGCGCGCCCGGGTCGGCAGCGTCGCGCCCTTGCGCAGCAGCGGCGCGAACGCCCGGTCGGCGAGCTGGATGCCGAGCGAGTGGGTCAGCCGGGCACCGCCGAACTCGACATCCCGGTGCGTGATGGAGAGCGAGTCGGGGGACACCTGCTGCGGCACGCCGGACCCGTCGGTGAGTTCCACCGTGAACCGCGACGTCCGATGCGGATCCACCGCGACCTCGGTCAGGAAGGCGCCCTCGGCGTTCAGCTCGACCCGTCCGGTGCGGAACGGCGGCTGCCCGTCCGGGTTGCGCAGCGTCACGCCGTACCCGGTCCAGTCCATCGGTGCGGCGGCGTGCACCTTGCCGGCGACCACCGGCGTGGTGGTCGTGACGCTCGGCTCGTACGCGAGTTGCAGGGCGAACTCGCCGGCTGCCGGTTGGAACGACGGTGGGTCGGGGCGCCGGACGGTACTGGCGAAGATGGCGGCACCCCGGGCGACCACGGTGGTCGGATCGAGGCTGGTGTCGAGCACGATGCCGAGACCGTCGCGGCTGTCGGCGAGGCGCTCCCGCAGACCGGGCGCGAGGGTGGTGCCGCCGACGAGCAGCAGTCGGTCGATGTCGCCCGCGTCCAGTCCGCCGTCGGCGAGCGCGCTGCGGCACAGGTTCATCGCCCGGGCGTAGAACGGCTCGGCGACCCGGTCGAGCTCGTCCCGGCGGAGCGTGTACTCGAACGTCTCGATGTCACCTCCGACCGTCAGTTCCACCACCAGCTCGATCGCGTTCCGGCGGGAAAGCTCAATCTTGCCCTCCTCGGCGAGCCACTTCAGCTTGGCGAAGTGCACGCGCCACTCGGGGTTGTCGCGGCGGAAGTCGGCGAAGCCGAACTCGGCCGCGGCGGCGGGGGCCAGGACCCGCTCCACCACCGCCCAGTCGATGAGCTTGCCGCCGAGGTACGGGTCACCGGCGTGGTTCAGCACCCGCAGGTCGCCGTCACGCTTGCTCACCACGGCCGCGTCGAACGTGCCGCCGCCGAAGTCGAACACCATCCAGTACGCCCGGTCGTCGGCGTCGTGGAAGCCGTACGCGAAGGCCGCCGCGGTGGGCTCCTGGACGAGCGGGCAGGCGGCGCTGAGCCCGGCGAGCGCCGCCGCCTCCAGGGTCGCCTTGTTCTGGTTGAGCGAGAAGGCGGCCGGCACGGTGATGACCGCCGCCTCCGGTGGGCTGCCGCTGTGGTGCGCGGCGTCCGCCCGCAGCGACTTGAGCACCTCGGCGGAGAGCTGCGGCGGCGTCAGCGTCGTGCCGGCCCGGCCGAACCGCTTGCCGGCGTCGGCCAGTCCCATCTCCAGCTTGAATTCGGCGGTCGCGTTCTCCGGGTCGCTCTGCACCCGCTCGCGCGCCCGGCGCCCGACGTGCACCACACCGGGCTTCGGAATCCACACCGCCGAGGGCGTGATGTCCCAGCCGTCGTTGTTCTTGATGACGGCGACGCCGCCGTCCTCCTCCACCACCGCGATCGCGCTGTTGGTGGTGCCGAGGTCGATGCCGAAGTCGATGGTGTCACGCATGGTCGTTCCCTCCGTCAACGGGCTGGGTGGGGGTGCCGACGATGACCTGCCCCACCTGGATGAGCCGCCCGTGCAGATAGACGGACGGCCGTACGGTCTCGATGACTGTCTCGGCGGTCAGGGCGGGGTTCTCCTGGTACACCAGGACTTCGAGTTCCCGCCCCGCGTCGAAGACGTCGTCGTCGTGGTCCTGGACGACCAGGCCGGCGTCGGCCAGCGCCTCGGTGGAGGTACGCAGGTAGCGGCCGGCCTGCCGGTCCCGGGGCGACGGCCGCTCGCCGGTCGCGGCGAGCTTCCGCTGGGCCCGCCACAGGTTCGTCACGGCTGTCGCCAGGGCCGCCTCGTCCGGCTGGGCGGGCGGCGCTTCCTTCTCGGCCGGCGACGCTTCCTTCTCGGCCGGCTTCGCGTCCCGGACCGCAGTCAGCAGCTCCTCCAGGCGGGCCCGCTGCGCCTCCGTCCACATCGGAGGCGGGATCCGGAACTCCCGATGGTGCCGGCGCTGGCGAAACTCCTCGCGCAGTCTGGTCATGCGGTTCACATCGTCACCCCTCGTCGCCACAGGTTCAGCTTGGGCAGGTAGCGCGCGCGCAGCTCCGGCGACAGGTCCAGCGCCTGCGCCATGAGACCCGCCGCACGGTCGAGTTGGCCGGCGTGCCGGGCCAGCGCCAGCGCCTGGTCGGCAAGCCGCCGGGCCCGGGCGTCGGCCGGCTCGCCCCGGCTGGGGGCGGAACCGCCGCCGAGTCGTCGACCGCGCAGTTCGGCGGCCAGCACACCCGCGGTGGCCGGCCGGTTGGCCGGGTCCGTCTCCAGTGTGGACAGGAGGATCCGGTCCAGCTCCGGGTCCACCTCGGGGTGGTAGCGGCTCGGCGGCAGCGGTACCCGGGCGAACCGGCCCGGCGAGTACGACGACAGGGGTGCACCGTCGTCGTAGGGCAGGCGGTTGGTCAGCAGCAGGTACACGATGGTGCCCACCGACCACACATCGCTGGCCCGGGAGTACCCTTCGCGGCGCAGCACCTCCGGTGCCATGAAGGCGAACGTGCCCTGGGCGCTGGCCAGCATCGTGAACGGGTCGGCGCGCTTGGCCAGCCCGAAGTCGCTGATCCGGATCCGCAGGCCGCTGCCGTCGTATCCGACGAGGATGTTCGCCAGCGTGAGGTCACGGTGCAGGATCGGCGGGTCCTGTTCGTGCGCGGCGGTCAGCCCGGAGGCGATCTGCTCGGCCACCTCGACCGCCAGCTCGACCGGAATCGTGGGGCCGTGTGCGCGGATCAGCCGCTCCAGGCTGCCCCCGGCCACGTACTCCATGGTGAAGAACCCCCGGACCCCCTGCGGTGTCCGCACGGTGCCGGCGTCGAACACCCGGACGATGTTCGGGTGACCCAGTGTGGACAGCAGTCGGGCCTCCTCCAGCAGGGTCCGGGTCTCGTCGAGCGAGGCGACCCGCTTGAAGACCTTCATGGCCTGCCAGCCGAGGTACTCGTGGCGCACCCGGTGCACCTCGGCGAACGCGCCCTCCCCGAGCAGCCGGTCCACCACGAGCGTCTCGGTGACCCGGTCGCCGCTCTCCAGCAGGCTCACGAGTCGTCCTCGGGGTTCGTGACGTTGAGCCGGTACCCGATGCCGGTGATGGTCTCCAGGATGCGCGGCGCGGACGGGTCCGCCTCGATGGCGCGACGCACCGCGCGTACGACGCCGGCCAGGTCGGCGCGGGTGTAGGCACGGCCCGCCGGCCACTCCTCCCGGGGCCCCCAGAGCGCGGTGACGAGTTCCTCGTGCCCGCAGGCGACCGCCGCACCGGCGCTGCTGCGACCCACCATGTACCGCAACAGTTGGTGCCCCTGCGGCCGCAGTCCGCTGACCGGGGTCTCACCGTGCTCGTCGACGCGGTACGCCCGCGCGGCCACCCAGTCGTACCGCAGGGCCGCCCCGCGCGTCGGCACCGGCGGTGGCGGCTCGAACGGCGCGGCCTGGGTGGTGTGCGGGTCGAGCAGCGTCAGTTCCCAGTACAGCGGTTCGCCGTCCGGGGACATGTCGCCGAGGATCAGGAGCGTGTCGCCGTGCCGCAGGCGGCGGCTTCCCACCAGGCGCTGGGTGCGCCCGTCCAGGCAACGCAGCAGCGTGCCGTTGACACTCGCGTTGTCGGTGACCGCCCAGCCACCGTCGCTCAGGTCCAGGGTGCAGTGTAGGCGACCGACCCAGCGCTGTGGGTCCGGCTCCAGCGCCACGTGCGGCGCGTGGTCCGGCGCGGTCCGTCCGACCGTGACGGGCCCGTCCGTCAGCTCGACGCCCCGGGTCCGCCCCTCCGGGGAAGTGATGCGCAACGTCACGCTCCCGTCGGCTCGGGTCTTCTCACCCACCGTCGACTCCTTGTCCGGCGTCATGTGCCCGGCTACCGGGCTCGCCCGTCGAAGGGCTGGTGGTCCTTGCGGTGTGCCACGCAGGCCGCGTACATCCGCTCCTGACTCTGCTCGGTCCACCATTCGGACGGGATCGCCGAGATCGAGAACGTGTCGGGCACCCGTAGCTCGCTCGCCAACTGCCGGCACGCCCGGCCGGCCTCCTGCACGAGCCGCTCCCGGGTCGTGTCCGCCGTGGGCCGCGCACCGGGCGGGGGCCAGGCCAGGCGCTGGTAGCCGAGGATCTCGGCCCAGTGCGGGTTGTCGCAGCGCACGATCGGCCACACGTTGTCCGCACCGTCGTGCTCCTGTCTGTGTTCCACGCAGTATCCGGCCGGTGCGTTGTGGTCCCGGCCCTCCCGGGACGTCAGCGGCCGCGGTACGGGGAGCTGGGCCCCGGTCTGCCGGACGGCCGCCCGGAACGACCAACGCTCGACGTCGGTACGCCGAACCAGGCATGTCGCGTAGTTGGACGGTGAATCCGCCCGCATGATGATGTCCGGGGCGGGCAGGATGACGTCGGTCGTGTACCTGCTGCTCGCCGACAGGCCGAAGTGGTTCGCCTGCTCGCCGCAGCTGAATCGGGCGAGGCCGGCCAGGTAGTCGTAGTCCGCGCCCCGGTCGGAGACCGCGCTCTGCAACCTCAGATAGGCGATCACCTCGGCGGCGTGCTCCTGCCCGCAGTCCACCTCCACCACCGTCGAGTCGCCGTCGCGCCAGTCGTCCGCGCTCCGGACGCAGATGATCTCCTGCGCGACGTCGTTGTAGTCGGCCGGGTGGATGTCGACCCCGCTCTCGTCCGGGCCGGTCACGGCGTTGATCAACATCACCAGCGCCACGACCACGACCGCGCAGGCGACGAGGGTGGCCACCGCCCGGCGGCGTTGCCGCCTGACCTGAGCCTCCCAGTCGGACAGCTCGAGCCGAGAGCCGTACCGGACCGACCGCTTGGGTGTGCGGTACGAGATCGGCGCGCCCTCGTCCAGATCGGAGAGCATCTCGCGGACGGCCGCCAGGAGCGCCTCGTCGGTCGCCTCGGAGAGGATGCTGCGCAGGAACGCCGCGGCCGCGTACCGCCCGCGGTTCCGCCGGATCTCGTCGACCCTGAACCGGAGCTGGTTGAGCGCCTCGTCCGCCTCGTCGAAGCCCCGCAGGTTCTCCCGGACCCGACGCCGGGTCTCCGGATCGGTGGCGAGCTTCGCCGCTTCCGCCAGCCAGCCCTTGACCTTGCCCTCGTACTGCCCGGTGGCCCGGTTCCGGGCGAGTGCGCAGTTGTTGAGCAGCACCGCGACCTTGTCGCGGGCGGCGTCCGTGCGGCGGTGCTCGTCACGCGGCGCCAACCCTTCCAGCCGGGCCAGCAGCGGATTCACCCGGGCGCGCATCTCGGTCACGATCTCGTCGGCGTCGCCGGAGTCCAGCCGGGTGTGCAGGTCGCGCACGGCGGACTCCAGCTCCGTGTACAGCGGCTCGGCGGCCTCCTCGATCAGCCGGTCGCGTTCCCGGGTCGGCACCGGCCACTCGGCCAGGTTCTTCCGGATCGGCGCCGGATAGGCGGCGGAGGCGGCCAACCGCAGCAGCGGGCGCACCAGCGCCACCGGCAGTTCCGCGCGCAGCGCATCCACGGCGGACACGTCGAGTTGCCTGTCGTCCAGCCGCTGCACGCGGTGGTGCAGGTGCCGCCAGAACGACGCCGATCGCAGCGTCTTCGTCCAGGCCGCCGCCGCCGCCGTCCACTGGCCCGGCAGCGCGCCGGAGATGGTCGAGGCCAGCAGGTCGGTCGGGCCGACGTCGAGCGCCCCGGCGTGCGCGCGTACGGCGGCGTCGTGGTCGTGGTGCACACCCGCCGGACATTCGCAGCCGTCCGGCGGGCCCCACTCGGCGAACACCTCGTGCACCAGGCGGCGGCGCGGATCGCCCAACACGTCGAACGCGGCGCGCACATCCTCGGTGGTCGCCGAGGAACCCTGCCAGTCCACGTCGGCGCCGACCCGCAACGCCGCCGTCAACTGGTGCTGCCGCGCTCGCGCGGTGCGCCGGTCCACGTCCACCGGCAGGCCGGTGACCCGGAAGGCGTTGCGCCGGTAAAGGTCCGGCCCGGCCAGCTCCCGCAGGCTGGCGATCGCCACCTCACTCACTCGAGCTCCCCAGGACGACGCGAGTCCGAATCAGGTCAATCTGGCTTCCAGGATCGTCGCGGCACGCGCCGCACACCACAGAAGACAGTTGGAAATTGGATGTACGGCCTAGGACAGATCCCCGCGGATCGGATCTTCGCCGACGCGCTTCAGGTAGTCACCCGGATTGGTGATGGGTCGCCCCTGGTCTCGGTATTTCTGCCGGACCCGTTCCAGGTGGGTCTTCACGGTGCTTTTCTCGATGCCGAGCCGTCGCGCGATGGCGGCGTGCGTCATGCCCTCCGCCACCCCCAGCAGGATCTGCCGTTCCCGGGGTGTCAGCGACGGACCGCGCCGGTCGTCGTCGCTGAGCAGGAACGCGTGCTCCGGCGAGGTCGGTGTCTCCCCGCGGTGCACCGCCCGGATCGCGCCCGCCAGATCGTTGAGGTCGCGCTCCTTGGGGATGTAGGCCACCGCGCCGGCCTCGGTCGCGGAGACCACCCAGCGGCGGTCCTTCACCACCGAGATGACGATCACCTGGCGGCCGGTGGCGGTCAGTTGCGCGACGTTGTGCGCCGGGTCGGTGAAGTTGCCGAGGTCGAGATCCAGCAGCACGATCGTCGGCGCGTCGGGTCCGGCGAGATACTCGTCCACCGAGGCGGCCAGCGCCGTCAGACGGATGTCGGGCGTGCTGCCGAACCAGTTCGCGAACGACTGGAGCAGCATCTTCTCGTCGTCGATCGCACCGATGGTTATGACGGTTTCCATGTGATCTCCACGGTGGTGCCCTCGCCGGGCGTACTGGTGATGTCGCACTGGCCGCCGACCTCGACCACGCGGTGCCGGATCGAGCCCAGCAGGCCGTAGCCGGCCCGCGCGGCCGCGGGCACGAAGCCGGCGCCCCGGTCGACGACGGTGATCCGCACCCCGCCGGCGCCGTCGCAGCGGCTCGTCAGCCACGCCTGCCCGGTGCCCGAGTGCTTGCGGGCGTTGTTGAGCGCCTCCCGGGTCGCGCCCAGCAGCGCCTCGGTGACGTGCCCGGGCACGCCCGCCGGCAGTTCCGCCGCGTTGTGGTCGATCCGCAGCCCGAGAGCCGCCAGGTCGCGCACGACGCGCCCGAGCCCGGTGCCGAGGTCCGTCGACACCGCGTCGTCCGACCCGGTGATCAACGAACGCAGGTACCTCGCGTCGCGTTCGCACTGGCTGCGGAACTGCTCGGTGTTGAGGTCGATCTGCCCCATCGCGCCCACGGTCAGCGTGGACAGCACCGTGTCGTGCAGGTTCCGGTACTGTCGCCGCCGCTCCCAGTCCCGGGCCTCGACCGACGCCATCCGGGCGGCCGCGTCGGCTGCCTGGCGCTGGGCCGCCAGCGCCGACGCGTGCGCCTCGTCCGCGACCCGGGCCGACGCGCGTACCCAGGTCGCGGCGAGTCCGGCGGCGACGGTGAACAGGACCAGCGAGCCGATGTTGCCGGTCACCGACGCGAGGAGCGAGGAGTCGGCGGCGAGATCCCGCCACACGCCGACGAGGTAGCAGCCGGACAGCAGCAGGATCGACGGTACGGCCAGCCAGCCCGGGCCGAACACGACGGCGAGTACCCCGGCCGCGTTCGCCGGCGCGACGGTCCAGTTCGCCCACCCGATCGCGTGGCCGGGCGCGGTCAGCCGGCCGATGACAACGAGCGCGACCCCGATCAGCAGGAGGTCGGCGACGACGGCGACCCAGGTGATGCGCCGTCCCCGCAGCGCGCCTCCGTAGAGCAGGAGCGACCAGACGGCGGCGACGGCGTAGAAGCCGAACACGACGCCCGGCCGCAGGTACGCCGACCGGTCGGTGGTAACGGCGGCTACCCCGGCCGCGGTGTACTGCGCGAGGCGTACCGCCCCGAATCCGCGGACCAGCACGCGCTCGGCCTGCTCTCGCCCGTTGACCGCCGACACGCTCCCAACATTCCAGAACCCGGGGATACCCGGAAGTCCGCTCTGCGGCGGACCTCCCACGATCAGGAGGGGGCCACGGCCGGCAGGTCGAACGCCGCGACAACGCCGCCGTGCAGGCTGCCCAGCCAGACGGTGTCACCGTGCCGGCGTACTCCGGTGACCATCGAGAAGCCCGGGGCGGTGGCCTGGAGGTCGTACCGGATCCGGCCCTCGGCGTCCAGCGCCTGCACCCAGGCGGTGTTCGCCGGCTTCGGTTGCAGGAGGTCCGGCAGGGCCCAGACCACCCGCCGCACGGCGGGATGCCACGGCGAGACCCGGTCCAGCAGCGCGTTGCGGGGCGAGCCCATCGCGATCCAGAGCAGCCCGTCGTCGTCCCGGGCGAGGTTGTCGGGGAAGGCCGGCAGGTTGTCGGCGAGCCGGTCCACCTCGCCGGTACGCGGCCCGGCCAGCCACCGCCGGGTCAGCCGGTACGCTCCGGTCTCGGCCACCACCACGTACGACTCGTCGGCGGCCAGCGCCACCCCGTTGGCGAAGTGGAGCCCGGTCAGCACCTCCTCGGTTCGCCCGTCCGGACACCACCGGAGCAGGCGCCCGGTGCCGGAGTGTTCGAGCAGGTCCGCCTTCCAGTGCGCCAGGGCGAAGCGCTGGGACGAGTCGCTGAACCAGATCGAACCGTCGCCGGCCACCGCCGCGTTGTTGCAGAGCCGCAGCGGTGCCGAGCCGACCGGCGTGCCGGCGGCGACCAGGGTGTCGATCCGGCCGGTGTCGGGTTCGACCCGGAGCAGCCCGCGCGCGGCGTCGCAGACCACGAGTCGGTCGGCGCGGTCCACCTCGATGCCGAGTGGCCGGCCGCCGGTCTCGGCGACCACCCGTGCTCCGGCGCCGTCCGCCGCCAGCCGCACCAGCCGGCCGTCGGCGAGGCCGGTGTGGATCCGGCCGGCGGAGTCGACCGCGACGTCCTCCGGCCCGTGGCCGGGCACAGGGTGCAGGCGTACCGGTGGCATCGGGTGGCTGCCGCTGCGCTGGCGGGCCCGGGCCGGTGCCCGCTCCGGCCGCCACACGACGGGGTCGATCCGGGGTCTGGCCATGGCCCATGCTATCCATCCGGATCGCTGCCGGCGCCGGTCCAGCTCCGTCCACGATGGACGGCAGCTCGGGCGGGTCGGCTTGACGCCCCCGGCCGGGCCGCGGTATAAACCATCTGGTTATAGAACTGAAAGGTTACGAAACATGAGTGCGGATCTGCTCGACGCGACCTTCGCGGCCCTGGCCGACCCGACCAGGCGGGCCATCCTCGCCCGGCTGGCCACCGGCGAGGCCAGCGTCACCGAGCTGGCCGCGCCGTTCGCGATGAGCCAGCCCGCCGTCTCCAAGCACCTCAAGGTGCTGGAACGGGCCGGGCTCGTCTCCCGGGGCCGGGACGCGCAACGCCGGCCGTGCCGGTTGGAGGCCCGGCCGCTCAAGGCCGCGCTGGACTGGCTGGAGAACTACCGCGACTACTGGGCCGAGAGCTACCAGCGGCTCGACGGACTGCTCGCCGAACTCCAGGCCGAGGGCGGCGAGGGGCGCACCCGGTGAGCGGCGGCGGCCGGGAGCTGACCGTCACCACCCCGACGGACCGGGAGATAGTGCTGACCCGGGCCTTCGACGCCCCGGCCGGGCTGGTCTTCGACGCGCTCACCCGCCCCGACCTGCTCCGCCGCTGGTTCGGCGCGCGGGGCTGGCAGCTCGTCGACTGCCAGCTCGACCTGCGGGTCGGCGGCGCGTGGCGGTTCGTCTCCCGGGGCCCGGGAGACGAGGAGATGGCACACGGCGGGACCTACCAGGTGATCGAGCCGGCCCGACGGCTGGTCTACACCGAGCGGTACGACGACCAGTCCTATCCCGGCGACACCCTGATCGACCACCGGCTCGTCGAACGGGCCGGGGTGACCACCCTGACCAGCACGATCCGGTACGCGACCCCGGAAGGCCGGGACCGGGTGCTCCGCTACCCGATGCGGCGCGGCGTGACCGAGGGCTACCGCCGGCTCGACCACCTGCTCGCGGAGCGGGTCGAGTCCCCCTGACCGCCGATCACCACGGTGCCCGGCGATCGTCCCGGCACCGGCCGGACACCGATCTCCACCTAGGCAGAGAGGCAACAACCGTGAACTGGACCCTGGAAGTGGTGGTGGTCCCCGTCTCCGACGTGGACCGGGCCAAGACCTTCTACGCCGACCAGCTCGGTTTCCACGTCGACCACGACACCCGGGTCGGCGACCAGGTACGCATCGTCCAGCTCACCCCGCCGGGCTCGGGCTGCTCCATCGTGATCGGCACCGGAGTCGTACCGGACATGCCGCCGCCCGGGTCGCTGCGCGGGCTGCAACTCGTCGTCGCCGATCTGGCCAAGGCGCGGGCGCAGCTCGTCGAGCGGGGTGTCGAGGTCAGCGAGATCCAGGTGCTCGGCGAGAACCCGAGGCCGGTCCCGGAGCCGCTGGACAACGTCGGATTCGTCTTCTTCAGCGACCCGGACGGCAACGGCTGGGCCGTGCAGCAGATCTCCTCCCGGGGCTAGTAGCCCAGCCGCACCAGCGGGCATTGGGATCTCCGCAGGTGGTGACAGCACAGAGGTGGCACGGCGACCCCGGCCGCCGTGCCACCTGTGCTGAAGGATCGCCTGTCGAGCACCCGGAGTGTGCCGGTGGAGCCGAATATCGTTGTTACACGGACCGACGTCCGACGCGAATCAGCGAGGACTGGTTGTCACGGTTCATGCGGCGGGACCGCAGTGATGAGCGGGACTGTTGGTGTTCGTCAGGCAGGCCCGGACGTACAGGCTGTTGATACTGGTGAGTGTCATCCCGCCGGCCTCGGTCTCACCGTATTCCCAGGCGCGCATGTGGTTTTCCGGGACTCTGTAGTGCTTCCTGTCGTTGAAGTCCAGCCATTCAAGTCGAATGGTGGCTCCGGCGCCGTTGGCGGCGTTATCGGTGATCCGCCAATAGGTGTAGGTGTGGTACATTCCCGGGCTGCCGCCGAGCGGCTGCCAACACAGGGTTGCGGCGAGGTGGGCGCCATTGCCGTTCTTGGCGTTGTTGGTGGAAACGTAGCGGCCGTTGGTGAAGCCCAATCCCGTGCAGAGGGAGGGCGGTGCTGCGGCGGCGGGATTGGCGACCGTGACGATGCCGACGGCGGCAAGCGCCACCGTCAGCAGGTAACTCAGGAAACGACGGCGTCTCATGTAATACAGCCTCCCCAGATCTGTCCACTGTGGCTAAAAGAAGTTGATCTTCGTGTCCAAACCGGTGGGAAGCAAGGGAACCGTGGCGTCTAGGCCACCTGCATGTTTATCACCACCGGGCGGTGATCCGACAGCCGGGTGTCCAGCACGTCGCCGCTGGTCACCGTAACGGCGCGAGAAAAAACGAAATCGATGCGTGCGGTGCCCAGCGTGGGTTCGTTGGCGTACCGGCCGCCGGTGTCCAGGAAACCGGCACCAACGAACCATCTGTGGATGGTGCTCCCCGGCACGTCGTTGATGTCACCGGTGAACAACAGCGGCCCACTCTGCGAGAGGTAGTCCACGACGGTGCGGGCCTGCTGCTGGCGCAGCGCCACCGCGGCGGCCGAGTGACCGGGCGTGAAGTGCGAGGTGAAGACCCGGATCGTGCGGTTGCCACCGAGGTCAAGTTTGACGCCGGCCATCGAACGCCGGACGGGACAGTCCTGGTTGACCGGCGACAGCGGCTTGGTGACCCGCTCGGCGATCCGGAACGAGGTCAGAATGGCGTTGCCGGCCTGGCCCTCCCACTCGTCGTCGCACGGTCCCGGGCTGTCAGCAGGTCCGAAATGGACGTTGGTGGTGAGCTGCCACCCCAACTCGTCGGCGAGCTGCTGCACCTGGTCCCGGGACGGCCGGCGGTGGACCTCCTGGACCGTCAGCACGTTCACGCCGTTGGCTTGGACGAAGTCGGCGATGGCGGGGATGTCAGCGCTCTCGCCGTGGATGTTCCACGTCATCACCCGCAGGTTCACGGGCGCGAGAGGGGCGGAACCGGCGTGGGCGGAACCCGCGTCGGCGGAGGTGGCGAAGGATGCCACGAGCACCGGCGTCAGCGCCAACGCCACGGCGTACCGCTCAAGGGCATTTAACATCATCGAAGACTAGTACTCCGGTCGCACCTGAGCGCGTGGGTGTTACCGCAACGTACGGCAGCAGGATCTGCTACGCGGAGAAGCATCGCTCCCCGGATGTCGGTAGGGCCACGTAGCATCCGCTGCCGTGACCGCCGTCCAGACGTACCGGTATCTCGGCCCCTCCGCGCTCCGAGCCGATGGTCTCGCCCTACAGACCAGCGGCGGGCCGGCGGCCAACCCCCGGTTCTTCTCCGGGTTCCTGACCACGCCACGGGCGGCCGCCGCCGGTCTGCTCGCGGTGGCCGAGGTCGCCCGCAGCCGCTACTACCGGCCGGCCGATCCGGCCAGCCTCGACCCGGTGGTGACCGGCGGCCGCGACCGGTTGCGCTTCGAGTCCTTCTCCGGCTGCTGCGGTGTCTACGCCCGGTTGGACGCCCTGCCGGCCGGGATCGACGGCGAGATCCTCGCGCACGGCACCACCAACGTCGACGTCAACCCGCCGCTGCGGGCGGCGCTGGCCCGGGTCGGCGGGCTCGACCCGCTGCACCTCTCGGTCGGGCCGGACGACCTCACCGTCTCCACAATGGACGGGTCGGTGGTGGAGCGGAAGGTCCCGCTGCCGGGGCGCTGGCTGCGCGGTTTCGCCGAGGTGCACGTGCTGGCGGCGGCCTTCGAGCCACGGGCCGAGATACCGGCCGCCGAGGCAGCCGCCTTCCTGCGCCGGCTGCCCGGCGCCGGAGACCGGTCGGTGCTCTGGGCGGTGCCGGCCGGGCGGTCGTTGCGACTGACCGGGCGACCGGTGCCGGGCGCGGTCTGCCTGGCCGGGGCCGACCGGCTGGCGACGCTGCGCGGTCTGCTGCGCCACGCGAAGACCCTCCGGGTGTACGGCCCGACCGCCGCGGCCGGCGCCCCGCCGCTGCCGAGCAGTTGGGAACTGGACACCGGTGAGTTGCGACTGTCGCTGACCCTCTCGCCGGAGCCGTATCGGGGCTTCTCCGGGGAGGGGGCGAGCCTCGCCGCGCTGGCCGGCGACGATGTCGTGGACGACGCCGAGCTGGTCGGCGCGCTGCTCTCCTGGGACCCGACGATCGACGTCGACACCCTCGCCGAGGGGGCCGGAATCGGCACCGGCCGGGTTCGTGCCGCGCTGGCCCAGCTCGGCACCGCCGGTCGGGTCGGCTTCGACGTGTCGCAGGCGGCGTACTTCCACCGCGTGCTGCCGTACGAAGCCGGCCGGGCCGAGCGGGACAACCCCCGGCTGCTCGGCGCCCGGGCCCTGGTCGAGGCGGGTGCGGTGCAGGTCGACGGCTCCACCGCGACCGTGTGCAACGGTGCGGAGGTCTACCGGGTGCGCAGCCACCCGGGCGGCCGGTACACCTGTTCCTGTCCCTGGTGGGCCCGGCACCGGGGCGAGCGCGGGCCGTGCAAGCACGCCCTCGCCGTGTCGATGGTCGGCGCGCGGGCGGAGGTTCCGGCGTGACCGAGAGCATCTTCGACCTGATTCACAAGCGCGCGGTCGAGGCGGTCGCCGACGCGCTCGCCGGGCTGCCCGAGCCGGACCGCCGGCAGCTCGGCGTCGAACTGGTCGCCTTCGTCCGCCGGCTCAAGGACAACTGGTGGGCCGGCCGGGAGGCGGCGGCGCTCGCGGTGGCGGTGGTCGGTTGCCTGCCCAGCGCGGCGAAGGCGGCCGAGATCCTCGGGCGGCGCGCGGTCGAGCTGGACATGGCGGCCGGGCCACCGGTGGTGGCGGCGGCGCGGGACCGGGGCATCGACTGGCTGCCCGACCTCGCCCGGCGGCTGGCGGACCGGCTCACCGGGACTCCGCCGCGCAGCTGGGGTCTGGTCGCCTACCTCTTCGCGGAGGAGAAGCTGACGCCGCCGACCGGAGACCGGTTCGTCGAGGGGTGGCTCGACGAACTCTCCTGGGCGTCCGGCGGGCGGCAGGCACCCCCACTGCCTGACCGGTTGCGCGCCGACCCGTTCCTCGACACGTTGCTGCCGCGACTCTTCGAAATCGACGGGCTGGGCAGCAGGGTCGGCTTCGAGGACTACTACACGGAGACGGCGATGGCCCTGCCGCACGCCCTCGTCCAGCTCGCCGCCGAGGGCCGGGTGGACCGGGCGGTGCTGCTCGGCGGCTGCGTCGACCGGCTGGTCCGGGGCGACCGGGCGGCCGCGCTGCGCCCGTTCCTCGTCCTGCACGACCTGCTCGCCCCGACTCCGGCCGAGCGCGCCGACCGGGCCGGCGACTACCTCCGGCTGCTCGCCGACGGCCCGGGTCCGGTGGCGTCGATGGCGCAGAAGGCGCTGCGTGGTGCCGCAGATGTCGAGCTGGAGGAGCTGCTCGACACGTCCAGGGCGGTGCTGATCCGCCCCGAGAAGGGGCTGGTACGCGCCCAGCTCGGCTGGCTGGACCAGCTCGCCCGGCAGCGACCCGAGGCAGCGGCGGAGATCGCCGACGTGTTCGGCGCGGCGGCCGAGCACCCGGCGGTGGAGCTGCGGGACCGGGCCGCCGCACTGGCCGCCAGGCACGGCGCGGCACCGGCGCCGGTCGGTGTGGTGGTGCGCTCCGGCGACGAGCTGCCGCCCGTGCCCGCGCCGACGCCCGTCCCGGCCCCGATCACGGATCCGGACGAACTGGCCGAGGAGGTCGCGGCGCTGCTCAGCACCGGGATCACCGCCCTGCCGCTGGAGCGGGTGCTGGACGCGGTGGTCCGGTTGACCGCCACCGACCAGCCGGGCCTGACCCAGGCACTGGCACCGGTACTGGACCGGCACGGCTCCGGCGAGCACCGCTGGTCGCCGTCCTGCCTGCACGGCCCGTTAGAGGACCTGCTGCGCGCGGCCGCCGGTCCGGCCCAGATCGGTGTGCTGCGCCGGTGGTGGGTGGGTCTGCTCTCGGCCGCGCACAGGTCCCAACTGGCCAGTGACCCCCGGGTCGCCCCGGCGCACCGGCTGCTCCGGGTCCGGCTCGCCGAGATCGGCACCTACCTCGGCCGGTCCCAGAGCGCGGGGCTGCTCGCCGCACCCACCTCGACGAACGGCGCGCTCGACCCGTCCGCGCTCTACGACCGGCTGGCCGCGCTCGGCGAGGCACATCCGTGGCGCTGGGACCTGACCCAGGCGCTGCTGCGGCTGCCGCCCGGCGGTGACGACGCCTTGGCGGGACGTGCCTCGGCACTGGGCACCCCCGGTGGGGACCGGCTCGCCGCCTGGCTGCGCTCCGGTGGGCTGCCGCGGCCGACGTTCCGGCCGGTCAGGGTGAGCTTCAGGCAGGCCCCCTCCTACCACTCCGGCCAACCCGGTACCTCCATCGAGCGGGTGCAGGTCGAGGTCGGCGCGGCGCAGGAGGCCGGGGCGGAGCGGTTCGAGGATCCGCTCGGGCTGCTCACCGGTCGGGTGGCCCGGTTCGACAACCACTGCGCGCGATGGTCCCGCCTCTGGCCGTCGGTACTGCCCGGTCACCGGGGGTTGGTCGCCGCGTACGCGTTGAACGACATCGCCGGCTCCGCCGACCAGGATCACCGGGGCGGCGCCGAGCTACTGCCACTGCTCGCCGAGAGCACCGGAGAGGGTGGGGTGGCGCTCGACATCGCCCTGGCGTACGGGCTCGGCGCCCGGCACCGGGCCGACCGGGTGGCCGCCGTCGACGCCCTGCTGGCACTCGCCGCCGCCGGTGAGCTGGACGCCGCCTCCGTGGGTCGGCAACTCGGTGAGCTGGCCTCGGGCGGGATGGTCACCCTGACCCGGACGGTCGAGCCGCTGCGGGACCTGACCCTGGCCGGTGCCCGGCTCAGCACCTGGCGACTGCTCGCCGCCGCCCTGCCGGCCCTGCTGACCGCGCCGAAGCCGCGCCCCGGGCTACCCGATCTGCTGACCCTGGCGGCGGAGACGGCGGCCGCCACCGGCGTCCCGATCGTCGTTTCCGGGCTGGCCGAGGTGGCGGCCCGCCGGGGGTCGAGTCGGCTGACGACCGAGGCCCGCCGCCTCGTCGCCGCGCTCGACAACCCGGCCGCCGCACTGACCGGATAGCCCCGCCCGCGCGCCGGGGGCGCTGCTCGAGGCACGCCGCACTGACCGGATAGCCCCGCCCGCGCGCCGGGGGCGCTGCTCGAGGCACCCGCTCCGGCACGGCGAGCCTCGAGCCGGACTGCCTCCGGCCTCGGCTGCCGGGCGGATCCCGGTTACTGCTCCTCCGCCCGGCACCGCCGGCAGGCCGGTCAGTCCTTCGGGCTGCCCTTGGGAGCGGTGTTCCACTCCGGGTTGCCGAGCGTGGTGACCCAGCTCCGCACCTGGGCCACGTCGGCCGGTGCGAAGGCGAGACTGAGCATCAGCAGCAGCCGGGCCTTCTGCGGCAGCAGGTCGTCCCCGGCGATGATCGGCGAGGTGGTGCTGCCGCCGTAGACGGAGCCGGAGCCGGTCCGGGTGGTGCTGACGAAGAGGACTCCCTTCGCCGCCGCCGCGCTCCGGGCGCTGCTCTGCGCCGAGGAGATGCCGCCGGCGCCGGTACCGGCGGTGACGATGCCCCGCACCCCGGCGTCCGCGAAGGCGGTGATGGCCTCCCCACCGGCCTGCTGGTAGCCGTAGACCACCTCGACCCGGGGCACCGAGGTCGGCGCGATCTTCGACAGGTCGAACGGGGTCAGCCAACGCTTCTTCGCGTCACACTCCTCGACCCGGGCCGGTGCCCGGCCGACCTTGATGTTCGGTCCGTCGACCCAGCCCAGTACGCCCAGTTCCCGGGACTGGAAGGTGTCCATCCGGTAGGAGCTGGTCTTGGTGACGTCCCGGGCGGCGTGGAACTCGTCGCCGAGCAGCAGCACGGTGCCGTAGCAGTAGGTGGACTGGCTGGCCGCCAGCACGATCGAGTTGTAGAGGTTGGCGGGTCCGTCGGCGCCGATCACCTGCGGCCCGTCCGGGGTGCCGGCCGCCCACGGTCGCATGGCACCGGTGAGCACCACCGGCTTGCGGCTCTGCACGGTCAGGTCCAGCCAGTACGCGAACTCCTCCATCGTGTCGGTGCCGCTGGTCACCACCACCGCGTCCGACTTCGTCAGGGCAGCTTCGACAGCCAGGGTGAGGGCGTGGAACTCGGCGATGGTGTAGCCGCCGGAGCCCTTGTTGCCGAACTGCACCGTCGAGACGTCGGCGACCTGGCCGATCTCCGGCTGGAGCCGGGCGACCAGGTCGCCGATGGCGATCCGGCCGGACTGGTAGTCGGTGAAGCTGCTCCGCGAGGTGGCGACGCCGGAGATCGTGCCGCCGGTGCCGATCACGGTGACCTTGGGCTTCTTCGCCTTGGCCCCGGCGACCGCCTGGGCGTACGCGACGCTGCGGATCTCGGTCGGTCCGGTGACCCCGGAGACCGCGCCGCTGATCGGGGGGAGCGCCATCGCCGTCGGCTCGGGGGCGCGGTTGAGCACCGAGACGACGGTGGCGGTGAGTGCCGCGGTGAGGACCGGGACCAGTACGGCGGTCAGGCGCCGAGGTGTCGGCCGGAGTCGACCGGGAAGGCTGGACAATGCGACCTCCAGTTGCGGGATGGGGGTGACGGCGATGGTGCGAGTTCCGGTTTTCCTCGGCGTTACAAGATCATTTCCCGTTGCCGCCTTTCGGAGCGGATCCGGTCGATCGCCGATGTCGATCAATCTTCCGGGGTGGTAACTGCCGGTTCGACCGCCTTCGCCGCCGGATTCGGTAAAGCCTGCTGTGACGAGCGGCACATTCCGCACCGGGACGTGAACCCGGGCGGGTCGGGCGGCTACCCAGGACGGGATGAATGACGTCGACCACGGGCTGTTGCAGCGGGTGGCCGCCGGTGACCAGCGGGCATTCGAGGAGCTGTACACCCGGCACGGCCAGCCGCTGCTGGCGTACGCCGAGGGGTTGCTCGGCGGCGACCGTGGGCGGGCCGAGGAGGCGCTCCAGGACACCTTCCTGGCCACCTGGCGGGGTGCCGGCTCGTTCGAGGGACGGTCCTCGGTGCGTACCTGGCTCTTCGGCATCTGCCGACGGCAGGCGCTGAGCCGGATGGACGGACGCCGGCCGGCGCCGCTGCCGATGGAGGCCGCCGCCGAGGTACCGGCCGGCGAGCCCGGTCCGGAGGCGGTGGCCCTGGCCCGGGCCGACGCCCGGGCGGTGGCCGTCGCCCTGGCCGAGCTGGCTCCGGCGCACCGGGAGGTGCTGGACCTCGCGTTCGGCGCCGGGCTCGCGCACGCCGAGATCGCCGAGGTACTCGGCATCCCGGTCGGCACCGTGAAGAGTCGGCTGTTCCATGCCCGGGCGGGGCTCGCCCGGGCGCTGCCCGACGACGCCGAGGCGGTCGGGCTTTCCGGACGGGAGGCGGGACGATGACCCACCCGGGTGACCTGCTGGCGGCCTTCGCCGCCGGCACGCTCGCAGACGACCGGGCCGACCAGGTGGCCCGGCACGTCGCGCAATGCCCCGGCTGCGCCGCCGAACTGGCGGCCTGGCGGCGGGTGGCCGACGCCGTCGGGGACCGCGTCGCGGCGGTCGCGGCACCGCCGGCCAGACTGCGCGACACGCTGCTGTCCCGGATCACGTCGGCCCGGTCGGTGGTCGGCGCGTCGACCGTACCCCGGTATGCGGCACCGATCGGCGGCGCCGCCGGGCGCCGCGCAGCGCGGATCCTGGCCGCGCAGCGACGCCTGGTCGACCGGCGGATCTGGCTGGTCGCCGCCGTGGTGCTGGCGGCCGGCACCGGCGTCGCCGGCTGGGCGCCGCCGGGAATCTCCGAGCAGGTCCTGGCCATCGTGGTACCCCTGGTCGCGGCCCTCGGCGTGGCCGGCGCCTGCGGCAGCGGCGCCGATCCGGCCGGCGAACTGGTCGCGGCGAGCCTGACCGGGGTACGCGCGGTGCTGCTGGCCCGGCTCACCCTGGTGCTCGGGGCGATCTTCGGCGCCTCCTCGCTCGCCTCCCTCGGCCTGGTCTGGGTCGACGCCGGAGCGCCGCTGGCGCTCTTCGCCGCCTGGCTCGGACCGATGGCGCTGCTCTCGGCGGTCAGTTTCGCACTCTCGGTGCTCTGGCGACCGGCGGTCGGGATCGGGGTCGCCATGGGCCTCTGGGTGCTCCGGCTGCTCGCCGGCTCCAGCGCCCTGGACGGGACCGTGGACCGGCTGGTCGAACCGCTCTGGCGGACCAGCGGGCCGTTGCTGCTGGTGGCGGCGCTGCTGATGGCCGGCACCGTCGTACTGCTGCCGCACCTGCCGGCCGGAGTCGGACGCCGCGCGTCACTGCGGTGACCGACCCCGGAATGTGGTCCGGGTCACCGGCCGCAGCGTGAACCCCGGCGGCCCGCCGGCCCACCCAGTTGCGTGATGGCCCAACATTCCTGGCACGTTCCCCTGCGGCGGGCCGAGTCCCGCCAACTGTGGCGGTACGAGGCGCGGCGAGCCGGCTGGGCGGCCGCCGCCACGCCACCGGCGGCACTGCTGGTCGCGGTGACCATGGCACTGCTCGCCGGCAACGGCGGGGCCGGGCGGCGGCAGGTCGGCGACCTGCTGCTCACCGGCCTGGAGGCCGTGCTGCCGCTGGCCGTGGCGATGAGCGCGGTGACCCTGGTCGCCCGGGACGGCTGCCGCGAACTGCAACTCGCGCTCCCCACCCGGTACGCCCGCACGCTCGGCCGCCGGCTCGGGGTACTGGCGCTGGCCACCGCGCTCTCCGCGCTGGTCTACTCCGCCGGGCTCGGCCTCACCGGCTGGTGGACCGGCCCGCACCTGCTCGCCTCGGCCCTGGTCTGGGCCCCGCCGACGCTCTGGCTCGCCGCCCTGGCGGTGCTGCTCGCCGTACTCGGCCGCAGCGTCGTACTCGCCACCAGCGCGGTCGCCGGGCTGTGGCTCTGCGAGCAGGTCCTCGCGAGCCTGCTGGTCGGTTACGAGTGGAGCCGTCCGCTCTACCTCTTCACCACCAGCCGGGTCGGTACCGGGGAGGGCTGGCTGACGAACCGGCTGGCGCTGACGCTCACCGGGCTGCTGCTCGCCGGTGCCGTCGCGCTGCTGCTGCGCCGGCCCCATCTGCTGTTGTCCGAGGAAGAGGAGTGAGCGGGATGTCGGAACTGTTCGCGGTCGGCCGGTACGAGTTCCGGATGCAGGCCCGCAAGCGGTCGCTGTGGCTGGCGACGCTGCTCCTGGCGGCGGTGATCACCCTCTTCCAGGGGCCGCGCGGGCCCCGCTACCTGCCGGCGGACGCCACGGCGCCGGAGGTGATGGCCGGCTGGGCGCTGCTGTTCGGCATCGTCGTGCCGCTCGGCTTGGGCATGGTGCTGGCGGACCGGCTGGTCCGGGACCGTCGGCTCGGCACCGCCGCGCTGCTGGAGAGCCTGCCGGTCCGGCCGGGACTGCTGCTGGCCGGGAAATACCTCGGCGGGCTCGCCGCGACCGCGCTGCCGGCGCTACTGGCGATGGTGGTCGCCGGAGGGTACGAGACCGTGCACCGGGGCGATCCGCTGATGCTCGGCTGGGCGGTACTGGCGTTCGCCGTGATCATGCTGCCCGGACTCGCCTTCGTCGCCGGGTTCGCCCTCACCTGCCCGCTGGCGATCTCCGCGCCGCTGTTCCGGGTGCTCTTCGTCGGCTACTGGTTCTGGGGCAACATGCTCGCCCCGGACTTCCTGCCCTCGCTGACCGGCACGCTGATCACACCGATCGGCGACTACCAGGCGAGCTGGCTCTCCGGCGAGCTGGCGTTCTTCGCCGGCGTACCCGGTTGGCTCTCCTTCCTGCGCCCCGAGCCCGGCGCCGGTAGCGCGCTGCTCAGCGTCGCCCTGCTCGTCCTGCTCGGCGTGGCGCCCCTGCTGGTCACGCACACCCTCCTGTCCCGTCGCCGGCACGCCGCCTGACGCGTCCGCCTGTCGAAAGGCTCACCTCGCATGGACATCCAGACCACCGGTCTGACCCGCCGGTTCGGCAAAGTGACCGCGCTGCACTCGGTCGACCTCGACATCCCGGGCGGCATGTACGGCCTGCTCGGCGCGAACGGTGCCGGCAAGACCACGCTGATGCGGATCCTCGCCGGAGTACTGCCACCCAGCGGCGGCCGGGTGCGGGTCGGCGGGCAGGACCTGACCACCGGCGCGGGGCGGCTGGCGGTGCAACGCCGGCTCGGCTACCTGCCGCAGGACCTCGGTCTCTATCCCGACCTGTCACCTCGGGAGTTCCTGGACTACGTCGGGCTGCTCAAGGGACTCGACGACACCCGGGCGCGGCGGCGGCAGGTCGACGAGCTGCTGGAACTGGTGGCGTTGACCGACGTCGCCGGCCGGCGGATGAAGGGCTTCTCCGGTGGCATGCGACGCCGCGTCGGCATCGCGCAGGCGCTGCTCGGCGACCCGGCGCTGATCGTCGTGGACGAGCCGACCGCCGGGCTGGACCCCGAGGAGCGGGTACGCTTCCGGACCCTGCTGGCCGGGCTGGCCGGGCATCGTACGGTGCTGCTGAGCACGCACATCGTCGAGGACGTGGCGCAGACCTGCCAGCACGCGGCGGTGATGGCGGCCGGTCGGGTGGTCTACACCGGGATGGTCACCGATCTGGTCCGGGTCGGTGAGGGTGCCACCTGGGAGGTGACCAGTTCCGGTCCGGCGCCGACGGTCGGGGTGGTGGTCTCGGCGATCGGCCGGACCGACGGCACGCACTACCGGGTGGTCAGCCCGACCCGGCCGAGTCCGGACGCGACGCCGGTGGCGCCCTCCCTTGAGGACGGTTATGTCGCGCTGATGCAGCGGGCCACGGTGTTGTCGACCACGACCGCTGCCGGCTGACGTCCGGCCGGCCGGCCCGACGTCAGCCCGGCGGGGTGGGCCCGGCCGGGTCGCCGGTCATCGTGGCGAGGGCCCGCAGCATCGGTGGCATGGTCGGGTCCACGCCGGCCTCGTCGAGCAGGTCGAGTCGTTCCAACTCGTCGAGGACGGCCGTCAGATGCTCGGCCGTCGGTGTCCCCGGCCGTGGGTGATTCCGCTCCACCAGCAGGTCCGGCAGGAGGTGCCGTAAGAGCTGGGCCAGCTCCCGATCGACGTCCTCGTGCCGACCCAGCCACACCCGGACGCAGCGCAGGTACGGCTCGGGCGGCAGCGGGCGCGCCTGGAAGTACCCCTGGCGCGCCTGCCCCGTCGCGCTGGAGAGGATCGTGGCCGCGACCGGCGCCGGTAGGCCGGTGTCGGCGGCGAGCCGCTCCAGCAGCAGCGTCAGCGGCAGCGTTTCGAAGGGCCGGAACTCGCACACCCGGAGCCACCGCTGGTACACGGAGAGACGCTCCGTCGGGGTGGTCTCGGAGAGCGGGGTCAGCAGGAGCGCGACCAGCTCGTGCGCCTCGGAACGCAACTGCGCTGCGGGCCCGACCCTAGCCACCTTGACGGCGTCGGGTTGGCGGGCGATCAGCGGGTCGAGCGCGTGTTGGGTCATGTCCTCGCCGACCCCGCAGAGCAGGTTGACCTCCCGGGCACCCCACCGGAAGGTGACAACCCGGGGGACATGCTCCGGCTGCTGGTCGGGCCAGGCCTGGCCCATCGTCCAGCCGAGATCGATCGGTGGTGGCGTCTCGTCCGGTCCGGCCAGCCGCAGCTGGATGTCCCGGTTCTCGCCGATACCGATCCGGTCGAGCGCGATGGTCCGGACAAAGCTGGTCCAGTCGGCCGAGAGCAGTTGCGAACGCCACAGCAACACGTGCCGGTGCCAGGACGGCACGACGCTGGTGCCGACGCCGTACAGGGTGCTGCCGGGGAGCGTACCGGCGGCGCAGACGGTGAGCAGCAACAGGTTGACCGAGTATGCCGCGTGCCGGGCCGGCACCGGCACCGGACGGGGCTGGTACCTGTCGTACCGGTGTTCGGCGCGCGCCCAGTTGGCCGCCCGGAACAGGCCGATCAGTAGCTCGACCAGGCAGTCCCGGCGCTGCTGATCCACAGTGGACATCATTCCCGCCAGGAATTCGACCACCGGCGCCCGGCCGCACAGCGCGGCCCAGGAGGTGAGCGCGTGCAGTCGGCCGTCGTCCACCGGCTGCGGGTCGCCGAACGGCATCCCGAAGGGCGCGACGGCCGCCGCCTGCCGAGCGGCCACCATGCCAGCCAAGACGTGCCAGACGAGGCGGGCCACCAGATATTCGCCGAAGGTCGCGTGCAGAAACTCGTACGTCTCCAGCTCGTCGTCGCCGGCTGTCGCGTTGTCGGCCACCCGGGAACGGTGCACGAAGAAGAACCGACCGAGCACGATCTCGGCCGGGCGCAGCGGAGCGCGCCGGTGCTCGGTGGGTGGGCTGGACGGAGCCGGGCCGAGCAGCGCGCCGAGGTCGTCGTCCAACTCCTTCTTGGTGACCCACTGCGCGCCCCGGTTGAAGAGCGCGAACGCGACCACCGACAGCCGGTACAGCTCGGCCGCGACCGCCGCGTCCAGCTCCGACCGGTCCAGTCCCGCCCGGTGTTTGGTCACCTCGCGGCGGGCGAACCGGTCCAGCAGCCGCTCGTACAACTCGTCGCGGCGGAGTTGGCCCGCGGCGCGCAGCGCGTTGCCGTCCGCGTCGTAGAGCGCGAGCATGAGCAGCAGCAGGGGTTGCTCGGCCAGCCTCCCGTGCGCGAGCACGGTGTCGGGGGCCAGCGGTGCCACGCCGCGCCGGGCGAAGTTCTCGGCGTTCACGGCGTTCCACACGTCCAGCCAGGCCGACACCCGTTCGGCGTCGAACGGCTCCAGCCGGACCGCGACCGTACCGTCCGGCGGCACCGCCCGGTCCGCCACGCTGGTCCGGCTGGTCACCACGACGACCGCCGGCCGGCCCTGGACCGCTTCCCGGCGCTGGAACCGGGCCACCCGGTCCAGATAGTCGGTCTGGCTGATCCCGGTGGCCTGCAACAGTTCGTCGAAACCGTCGAGCAGCACCACCGGCAGGGCACCGCCGGCCGCGCCGGCCAGCGCCGGCCAGTCCATCCGCTCACCGGTGACGTCCCGGACCGCGCGCTCGATCTGGTCCTGGAGGTCGGTGAGGGCCGACACGTTCCGCAGTTCGACCCGGACCACCAGGAAGTCGGCGGCCGGCAGCCGTGCCGCGAGCGTCCGGGTCAGCACGGACTTGCCGGAGCCGGGCTGGCCCAGCACCAGCAGCGGCGTCCGGGTGGCTCGCGGCGAGGTGAGGTAGCCCAACAGGAACTCCGGCAGGTCGTCCCGGACCGGCTGCTGCGTCCACCACCACTCGTCGCTGGGCCTGGCGTCGTCACCGACCAACTCCGCGACCCGACACAGCGGCGGCACGTACGCCTGGCCGAGGGCGGGCACCGAGAGCCAGTCCGGCACCTCACCGGACTCGACGACGGAGTCGTCGAGGGTGTCGGTGTAGGCGCGACGCAGGGCCGCCGGCAGGTCGGCGGCGGTCCGGCCGGCCGCGATCCGGGCGAGCGCCCGTTCCAGCCCGGCGAGCGAGATGCCCAACTCCCGTACGTCGGCCCGCGCGTCGCGCAGCACCGCCAGGACCCCGCGCACCTCGGCCCGGGTCCCCTCGTGCTCGCGGAGCTGCGACCAGAACGCCACCTCGGGGAAGTCGGTCGCGAGCTGCCCGAACAGCTCGTCGTACCGGCGCATCGCCCGCTCGGGCAGCGGCTCCACGCCCATCAGGAAGGCGGTCCGAGCCGAGGGTCGCAGCCGCTCCCAGGCGGCGAGACCGGGCAGGAAACCCACCAGTCGTACCGTGACAGCCTCGTACATCAGGCGGAGCGGGCCGCGGAATTCCCCGTACGGTTCGTGCGGTGCCGGCCGAGGCACCGGAGAGGCGAACAACGCCGTGAGCGGTGAGCGTACGGCGCCCTGGATCTTGTGACCGGTGAGGAGCAACTGCTCGTCGCGGGTCAGCTCCAGCTCGGCGAAGGAGATCGGCAGGTCGAGTTCGGCCAGCGCCTCGAAGTAGGCGGTCACCACGAGCACGGAGTGCGCGGCAGCCAGCCGCTCGGTACGGTCGTACCTGCCCAACCGGTGCCACTGCTCGCTGGCCTTGCTGACGAGTTCCCGGCTCAGCCGGGCGAACTCCGCCTTGGCATCGAAGAGCGCGAGCAGTCCGGGCACCAGCAGCGACCCGCCGAGCAGCAGCCCGCCGGCCAGATTGTCCAGGGCGGTGACGACCCGGCTGCGCCCGCCGCCGAGCAGACGCACGGCGTCGGCATACGAGAACGTGTCAGCCACCGGGCCATCATCGTCGAACGGACAGCCGGACGGGTATCGCCGGGGTGTCCCGAACCCGTCAGTCCGGCACGGTTACCGGTGTGCCAGGCCATGACTGCCCAGCTCCCACAGCACGTGGTCATCCGGATGGCCAGTCGCTCACCGACGTATGCAGATAGCCCGCCGTTCCGTCGGTGAGGGCAGTCAGTGCCCGATCGAGCCGCTTCCAGACGTACGGCCTGAGTAACGTCGCCGCCTGGTCCACGGAGACGAATCCGAAAGCCCTGATCTCCGGATCCGCCACGTGGAGCGAAGTGATCTGTCGATCGTCGAGGACTCCGCCGTCGAAGACGAACATGAGGCTGTCGTCCCAGGGACCGTGCGGCGCGACCCAATCGACCACCAGCACCGTGTTGAGCGAAAGCTCCAAACCCAACTCTTCCCGCAGTTCACGCTCAGCAGCCTGGTGCGGCGGTTCGTTCTGCTCGGCCATGCCGCCCGGCAGATCCCAGTCTGGTTTGTAGCTCGGATCCACCAGCAGGATCTCACCCCGACCGTTCCGGATGAGGGCGTCCGCGCCGACCCGTTTGCGGGCCTGCCTGGAGTTACCCTCGGCGAGGTGCTCACGCCAGGCTGCCCGGTCGCGTTCGTACAGTGGCCGTTCTTCGCTGGTCATCGCGGCCGACGTACTGCTGGTGGCTCGTGCAAGGCCCCGGTGGTGCCGATCCACGCGCGGTCGAGCACAGCTTGTCGAAGCCGCTCGATCAACTCCGGAACGTCGCCGCACTGCCCGGTTTGGGACCTGAGCAGCAACGCCACATGTTTCAGCCGGTCGAGGAGTACTGCCGAGCCGAGGTTCGTGGTGTTTGCGAGCACCTCGCGGACAAGAGCACACGCCTCGTCCGGCCGCCCTTGGCCAAGCAGGGCGGTGGCAAGCGTGATCTGGGCGAGAGCACGGCTACGTACGTGACCGTGCTTGCGACCTGCGAGGGCCTGGTGTAGTTGTCGGGCCGCCTCAGCGAAGTCGCCTATCTGGAGAAAACACCGGGCCGCCTCCGAGGCGAGGGATGCTTCGTCGAATGGGCTCAACCAGGGTGAGGAGGAGACAACTGTGCCCTGGAATGCAGTCTCGGCGGCCATGACCGCCGCTACGGCGTCGACGGGGCGGCCACCTGCCGCCAACCCGGACGCGCGGACTGCCTGTAGCCGAGCTTCAAGAGGGCCGTGTGGTGGTCCCTTCCGGAGATGTACCAGCCCGGCGTCGGCGTGTGCCACCGCATCCTGCGCGTTGCCATCCTGGCGAGCGAAGTGACTGAGACTCGCACAGACCTGGGCAGCGAGTTGGCTGTCACCGCTGGCGACGGCGTTGGCAACCGCGTAGGACAGATGCCGGTGGGCCATCGTCCTGGCGCCGCTTTCCAACGCCATCCAGGCCGCCATTTCGGCAAGGGACGCCACGGATTCTGATCCGGGGTGCGTTCGTGAACTCGCACCGGTCGATGGAAGCGCGGACGGGTACTGAGCGAGGTGGGCCGCGACTGTTGCGTAAAGGTGAGCGCCGCCGACCTCTCGATCGACGGCACGGAGCACGTGCACGAAGGGAAGCGCGATGCCGTCCGGTCCAGGCTGGGACTGTGCTGGTGCACTGCTGGGCAGCGCGAACCACAGTATCTCTGCGGGCATGCCGAGTAGCAGCGCCCAGTCGACCAGCCGATCGAGGTCGCGTAACGCTGGCCCGTTTTCCAGACGGCTGAGCTGAGCCTGCGACAGGTTCATCCAGCCAGCGACGAGGTCCTGGGGCAGCGGTCGTGGTCCGTGGTGGGGATGATGCCGGTAGGCCCTGATCACGTGGCCGATGTGGCGCTCGGAAAAAGCGTCGCGTAACTCCCTGGCCCGCCAGAACCCGGACGGCAATGGTGGCGGAGCGAAGAGATAACCACTGGCCTCGCCGCCGCATCGCCGACAGACGTTCGTGCGATTGTCTTTCGCCAGCCGCGTGCCACACCGGCCACAGATTGGCGGGGCTTTGCTGGACATGTCAGGACCCCCACGAGGGTTGCCGGTTCGCGTCGGACAGATACCGACGAGGTTATCGAACCAATGAGCTTTGCGTATATGTCGTACCAACGTTGCGTCATTCTGGCGGGGTGCGTCCTCCGTACAGGATCCACTCACGGCCCGGGGCGGGTGCTGTGGCCACCGGTCTCCGCGATGTACGTCCTTCCGACCGACCCCGCCCGCCTCGGTGCCGATCCAGTCGACAGGTGCGGACGACGTCGGGAGGGCACAGGTGTCTTGGTCTGCGAGAGCCGCCCGGAGGGCGGGGTGGGGTGGTGTTGCGGTTGGGGCGCTGGTCGGCGTACCCGGTCGAGCTGGTGGTGGTCGGCGGTGACGGATCGACCGGTCGATCGGCCGTCTGCGGCCGTCGAGGTCTCCGACGAGATGGCGGCGCACTTCCGGGACACGATGCGGACGCACGCCAACGATCCCGACCTCGGGGTCTGCGTGCGCTGTGGCCGGAGCCGGTGCGACGAGTGGCGGTGGGCATACGAGCGGCTGGTCCTGGCCGGCCGGCTCGACGACCTGCCCCGACCCGCTTGGCCGGGTGATGGTGGGGCGTCCTCGGCGGATGCGGGAGCCGCCGGGTGATGGTGGCGGTGGGGTGGGGGCTGGGCAGCTGGCGAGCGGTGGGCGACGCCGCCGAGTTGGATGCCCTGCTGGCCGGACTGGCGGTGATCTCGACCGGGCCACAGGTGGTCGGGCTGTATTCGCCGAGGTTCCTGGAGCCGGGTTTCCGGCCGGGCAGGCCGCCGGGGCTGCCGTCGTTGCAGCTCGGGCTCGGGCATCCGGTGCGAGGATTGCTCTACTGGACCGGGCCTCACCCCAGTCTGGGCTATGAGCCGGAGTTGCCGTCGTGGCCGGCCGAGGTGGAACGGATCGAGTTCGACTACGGCGGCGATCCGATCGCCTGCGGTCCGAAGCTCGCCAGCGTGACCCCGGGCGCGGTCCGCGACGCTGCCCTGGAGTACGCGGCCACCGGCGCCCGCCCGACCCGGGTCCGCTGGCGCGACAGCTAGCCCGGGGAGGTGCTCGCCCGGACGAGAACGTCGATGATCCCGAGCCGTCTGCGACGATACCCGGCAACCGTGTCGTCAATGCCCCGGTACTGACCCCATTGGAGTGCCTATGCCGAGCGGTAGACCTCTGCTGACCGCGACGTTGATGGTCATGGCGCTGTCGGGTTGCTCCGGCAGCGGAGAGCAGACGTGCCATCTGATTGGAGTCCCCGAGGGGATCGGCCTCACCGTCGACGCGGCGATTGCAGGACGGGTGGAAACAGGGGAGTTGACGCTGTGCTGGAGCGGCTCCTGCCAGACGCGGCCGGTCACGCTACGGCCGAGTTCCCGAATCGCGGACGAAGCCTGTACCGGGAACGAGTCTGACTCCGTCTGTGCCGCACGCGCAGAGCCGACGGGCGAGGAATCGGGCTTCGTCGACATTCCCGACATGCCGTCCGGCCCGGTCGAGGTGACCGTGGACCTGAAAGATCCGGCAGGGAGCCGGATAGTCAACCAGACCCTGACGGTTGACACGAAGATGGTGGACTCTCCCGGGGAGTGCGGGGGAGTAAGGCCGCAGGGCCGGATCGCGGTCGGCGCCGATGGGAAGGCGTACGCGGTCGGCTAGGCGGTCGAGCGCATCGCGGCTCGCCTCCGGCGCCGCCAGCGCAGCAGCACCAGGACGGTGGGCAGCAACCCGACGGCGAGAGCGGTGACCAGCCACGGCGGCGCGGCGAACGGGGAGGGACGCGGATCCGAACCGCGGAACGCGGCCCGGACCAGCAGGTCACCGGGTACCTCCAGGTCGCTGACCCCGGCCGGGGCGGTCAGCAGGACCTGCTCCGGACCGCCTGCGGTGACCGCCGCGAGCGCCGTCTGTCGCTTCTCGTGGTCCGCTTCCGGCGACTGCCGCTCCACCACCGGGTCCGCGCCGCGCCAGGAGACCAGTTCGGTGGCCGAGCCGGTGACCGGGACGGGGTCGCCCACCGGGCGGCCGGTGGTGGCGTCGAGGAACTCGATTCGCCAGGAGCGGCGGAGCGTCTCGGCGGTGTCGGCGCAGCGGGTCGTGCAGCCGTCGTGGGTCAGCAGGGCGATCCGCCGGCCGTCCGGGGTCCAGGCGGCCCGGCCGGCCAGCCGCTGCCGCTCGCCCAGCTCGACCCGCCAGCGCACCGCGGCACTGATCGGATCAAGCACCGTCAGCCACTCCCGCTCGGCCAGTTGCGCGGTCGGGTCCACCGGCCCGGTCACCGCCAGGGACGAGCCGTCGGGCGACCAGGCCGCCGCACTGTGGCTGGCGAAGACGCCGACCGGCAGTACCCGCTCCACCCCGCTCCACGGGTCGACGACGAGGAGGTCGTCCGGCTTCGCCGGATCGTTGAGCTGCTGGTTGTCCGGCCCGTACGTGATCACCTGGTCGTCGTTGTTCCGGGTGGCGACCACCGACCTGCCGTCCGGGGACCAGGCCAGCGGGCGGGACCCCGGCCGGTGCGTACGCCGTTGGTCGCCGCTGCGCAGGTCGAGCAGGAGGCCGGTGCCGGGACGCAGATACCAGCGGCCGTCCGGTGAGAGCAGCCCATGCCCCTCGCCGACGTTGATCGGCAGCAGCCGGTAGCCGCCGTCGCGGCCGACCACGACACCGGTGGACTCGAGATAGCGGGTGTTCGCGGTGAAGAAGAGCACCGAGGCAGGTCCGACCGGATGTTGGCCGACGGTCGCCTGCCAGAGCCACGGATTCCGTACCTGGCCAGGGACGATCTCGGCCGGGGCGGCGTCGCGGCGCGCGGCGAGCCAGCCGGGCGCCTGCGCCGCTACGGCGAGGGCAGCGGCGGCGGCGAGATACACCAGGACTCGGGTACGGCGCGTCGGCACAGGACCATTAAAGCCGAACCGGGGTGGCGAGCGAGTCCTCTCCCGCTGTGCCGCGATGACAGCGAGCCCGCCTCCGGCAGCTGGCCGGGGGCGGGCTCGCGGCGTGCGTCGGCTCCGGATCCGCTCCGCCTCGCCATCGAGCGGCGCGTCGGGCTCCAGCCCGCGCAAGCCGGCACTCTTCAGGAGAGGAAGGCGCCGTACCGTCCGCTGAGGATCCTGTCCTTCTGCGCCTGGCTGAAGTGCGTGTTCGGGTAGTTGTAGAAGGACGCCGACATCGGTGTGCCGTCGGTGTAGGTGGAGTCCGGCAGGCCCAGGGCGTGACCGAGTTCGTGCACCATGCCGCCGTACCAGCGGTTCATGTTGCCGTTGATCCCCGCCGCGCCGTCGGCGTCGTGGCCGCTGAGGATGACCCAGCCGTTGCCGCCGCCGCCTCCGGCGCCCTCGCCTTCGGCGCTGATCTCACCGACGTTGATCCAGCGGTTGTCCGGTGCGCCCAATCCGAACTTGCGCCTGAGTTCGGCCTGCATGTTGCAGACGGTCCACCAGTATTTCGCGCCGCAGGCCGGGGTGTTCTCGTACCAGGTGCGCAGCTGGTCCCCGGTGACGACCTCGACCACCGGATCGTTCAGCCGGAACGTCCGGCCCAGTTCCTGCCGGTAGTACCGCTGGGCCTCCCGCATCACGTTCGCGATGCCGTCCGGATAGCGCTGGTCGTACGCCACGTCGGCGGGCTTTAGCCAGAAGACCCGTACGGTTCCGTTCGGCGGGGCGGCGGACGCGGCCGGTGGTGCGACGGTGGCCGCGGCGAGGACGGTCGCCACCACCACACCGATCGTCAGGCCGATGCGCCAGCCACGGCGTCTCGACCGTGCCGGTGGTCGCCTCTGTTCGGTTGCCATCTCGGTCGTCCTTCCGTTGTCCGGGCCGGAGGTGGCGGAGGCGGGCCGGTGTGGAACATGCGCCTCGACACTCCCCGGCGTACTGGAGCCCGGCGATCGGGCACCGACGGCGGGACGGTCCGATGGGGGCGGTCAGCGGCCTGTGTCGTCGTCGGGGCGCTGTCGGAACCGGCGGTCCGGAGGGTGTGGTCGCGGGGCTCACATCACACCATGGCGGACGAAAACCTTTTCGGCAATGCTTCGAGCAATATCAATGTCTTGCTCAGCTCATCAACCTGAGCAGTGGAATCGACAACCGGCCGCACCGAAAAGGTTAGCGGTCGAGCTTGTCCCGGACCGTCCCGGCCTCCGGACGGCCGAGGCGGTCGAAGATCGCCAGCGCCGCCCGCCACGCCAGGCGGGCTTCGGGTACGGCTCCGGCGGCGTACTGGGCGTCGCCGAGGCGGTGCAGGGATTCCGCCTCCTGCGTCCACTGGCCGAGTTCCCGGCACAGCTCGACCGCCTGCCGCAGATAGCCGACCGCCGCCGCGTGGTCGCCGAGGAGGTGGTGGGCGTAGCCGAGGCTGTCCAGGGCACTGGCCTCGCCGCCCCGGTTGCCGTTCTTGCGGTGCAGCAGCAGCGCCTGTTCGCAGTGCTCGATCGCCTCCCGGTGCCGGCCCAGCAACGCCTGGCACCAGCCGACCGAGTTGAGTGCACTGGCCTGGCCGTCCAGGTGGCCGACCTGCTGGAACAGCCGCAGCGCCCGCAGGTCGGCGCGGAGCGCGCCCGCGGGATCGCCCTGCCGTTCGGCCAGCCAGCCGAGGCTGCGATGGGTGAACGCCTCGCCGACGGTGTCACCGAGTTCGCCGAAGAGGTCCAGCGCCCGCCGGTACGCCGCCCGCGCGTCGTCGTGGCGCCGCAACCGCACGTACGCGGCGCCGAGGAGCCGGTGCGCGTGTGCCTGGGCGGACCGGTCACCGAGGCGGTCGAGCGCCGGCATCACCCGACCGACGGTGGCCAACCAGTCGTCCCAGTGTCCACGATGGTCGAAAAAGTTCACCAGGGTCCAGGCGAGCTGCCAGGCGGGGGCGTCGGAACCGGTGTCGACAGCCCGGGCCACCACGTCCAGCAGTACGGCGTGTTCGGCGGCGAACCAGGCCAGTGCCGACTGCTGGTCGACGAGCCGTTCGGCGACCACACCGTCGCAGGGCGGCGCGATGGCGATCGGGTCCCGCTGCGGCCAGAGCAGCCGGTCGGCGGCGCGGGCCGTGTGCAGGTAGTGGTCGAGCAGCCGGCGTTCGGCGGCCTGCCGTTCCTCCGCCGGATCGCCGCCGGCCAGCTCGACCGCGTACGCCCGCAGCAGGTCGTGCCAGGCGTACCGGCCGGGCGCCACCTCGGCGACCAGGTGGGCGGCGGCCAGCTCGGCGAGGGCCGGCCGGAGCCGGTCCGCCGGCTCGGCGGCGAGACTGGCCGCGGCCGGTGCGGTGATGCTGGGGCCGGGCGTCAGGGCGAGCAGCCGGAACAGCCGGGCCGCCGCCGGGCTGAGGGTGTGGTAGGACCAGGAGAAGACGGTACGGATGTTGGTGGCCGGGCTGCCGGCCCGGAACCCGTCCAGGCCCTGATCGGCGTGGCGCAGCTCGGCGGCGAAGGATTCGAGCGGGAAGCGCGGGTTGCCGGCGGCCCGGGCGGCCACGATCGCCAGCGCCAGCGGGAGCCGACTGCACCGGTCCACGATCTCCGCCACCGCCACGGGTTCGTCGGCCACCCGCTGGTCGCCGAGGCGACGAGCCAGCAGCTGCCGGGCCTCCGGCTCGGAGAGCAGATCCAGGCCGAGCGGGTGCGCTCCCTCGGCGGCGACCAGGTCGGCGAGCTGGTTGCGGCTGGTGACGAGTACGGCGCAGCCCGGCGACCCGACGAGCAGTGGGCGTACCTGGTCGGCGTCGCGGGCGTTGTCCAGCACCACCAGCATCCGCCGGCCGGCCAGCCTCGCCCGGTAGAGGCCGGCCTGGGCCGCCTCGGTCACCGGAAACTGCTGCTGCGGTACGCCGAGCGCGTCGAGGAACCCCCGGATCGCCTCACCGGGGCCGAGCACCGAGCCGGTCTGGTCGAAGCCGCGCAGGTTGACGTACAACTGGCCGTCGGGAAACCGGTCCGCCACCGCGTGCCCGGCCCGGATCGCCAGGCTGGACTTGCCCACCCCCGGCGGCCCGGTGATGACCAGGGTTTCGGCCCGGTCGGTCAGGTCGTCGAGCCGGCGCCGGATGTCGTCGAGTTCCGCCTCGCGGCCGACGAAGCGGGCCGGGTCCGGCGGCAGCAGGTGCGGCGCGACCGACCCGGCCGAGACCCGTTCCCCGCTCCCGCCACCGGTCTCGATTCCGCTGGCCGTGCCGGGCGGGGTGGCCGGAGTTGGTGCCGGTCCGGTCGCGGCGGGCTCCGGGACCACGGCAGCGGTGCCGGCGGCGCTGCCCGGCGGCCGGTGCAGCGGCACGTCACGCCGCAGGATCTGGCGCTGCAACTCCTGAAGTCCCGGGGCGTCGATGCCGCGCTGGCGGAGCAGGAGCAGACCGGCCCGGCAGAGCCCGGCGGCCTCGTCCACCCGCTGCTCGGCATAGAGGGCGACAGCGAGCAGCCGGCGCAATCCCTCGTCGTACGGCTCCTCGGCCACCACGCCGGAGAGTTCGACGACCACCTCGCCGTACCGGCCGAGCGAGGCGAGCGCCTCGGCGTGGGCGAGCCGGGCCGAGCGGTGCAGTGCGCCGAGCCGGGCGACCTCGTTCAGCGCGAACGGCCGGTCGGCCACGTCGGCGAAGGCCGGGCCGCGCCAGAGCCCCAGGGCGTCGTGCAGGACGGTCACCGCCCGGGCCGTCGCCTCGGCGTCGTTCGCACCCAAAAGTTGGCGGGCCTGCGCGTACTCCTGCTCGAACCGGTGCGCGTCGAGCCGGTCCGGAGCCAGGTCCAGCCGGTACCCCCGGCCCGAGGCGTTGCCGGCGCCACTGATGATGGCGGAGGCGCCGGGGGAGTCCGGTCGCAGGGCCCGGCGTAGGTGCGACACGTGGCTGCGCAGCGTGGCCGGTGCCCCGGGCGGAACTCCGTCGCCCCAGAGCAGGTTCACCATCCGGTTGGCCGGCACCGACGTACCCCGGTTGAGCAGCAGGATCGACAGCACCTCGACCTGTCGCGGCCCGAGCCGGACCGGGATGCCGTCGCGCAGCACCCGCAGCGGTCCCAGCACCGAAACCAACAGCATCCCGACCTCGCACTTCGAAGGCTTCTCGGCCCGGCAGTGGAACTTGTTGATGTTACCGGGGCGGCTCCACGTCCCTTCCACGCTTCTTCCACGCCCCCGGTGTGATCCTTAACGGACGGTGCTCTGCGGCAACGGGGGAGGGAGCGGTCGCGATGGAACTCGCGGTCGGACTGTTGGGGCCGTTGGACATCCGTCAGGACGGGGAGCCTGTCACAGCGCCGGTCGGCAACCGGCGCCGCATCCTCGCCCTGATGCTGCTCGACGGCGGCGCCGTGTCACGTACCAGGTTGGTGGCCGAACTGTGGGGCCGGGAGGCACCACGGTCGGCAGCGGCAAACCTGCGCACCTACCTGTCCGGGCTGCGGGCGTGGCTGGCCGACCGCGCCGACCTGGTGCGTGACGATTCCGGATGGCGGATCGTCCCGCCGTCCCGGGTCCGCTTCACTCTCGACGTGACGAGCTTCCGGGCCGCGCTGGCGCAGGGGCGGCGCGCGGCCGAGGTCGGTGATCTGGCGGGGGCGGGCGGAGCCCTGCGGTGTGCTGTCGGGTACTGGCGGGGAGCGCCCCTGGAGGACGTGTCGCAGGGTGGCCCGCTGGCCGCCCGTGCCGCCGTACTGGAGGCGGAGCGGTTCGCCGCCACCGAGGAGTACGCGGACGTGCTGGTCCGGGCGGGAGAGTACGAGGCGGCCCGGGCGCTGCTGCACGAGTTCCTCGGCGACCATCCGCATCGGGAGCGCGCCTGGGGGCAGCTCATGGTCGCCTGCTACCGCAGTGGTGACCTGGCGGGGTCGCTCGCCGCCTACCGCAGCGCGCGGGTCGCGTTGATCACCGGGTACGGGATGGAGCCGGGCGACGAGCTGACGGCCCTGCACCGCGCGATCCTGCAACGCAAGCTGCCCGTTGAGGCGGCCCAGCCGACTCCGTATCCGCCTGAGCAGTTGCCACACCGCCATCCGGTGCGCGTGCCAGCCCGGATCGTGCGTCGCCGGGCGGCGGCCGGGTCGGTGGAACGCTCCTGACCCGGCGGTCCATCGTGAGCCCACGTCCGCTCTGCTCTGCGTCCTGGCAACCGTGGCGAACACGTCTGCATGGCCGGCTTCGCAACTGTTGCCGCGAGAAGCGAGGAGGAAAAGTATTACGGTTCGACGGTGAGCGCTTCAGTTCCTGTGGTTCCGCATGTCGCGTACGGGCCTGGCGGGCTCGTTGCAGTGCGCGTGCAAGTCGAGGCGGCAGTGAATCAGCGCCCATAGTCGCGACGCTCAGAATCGCGGCGGAGCAAGAACGGACGCACGCTGTTCTCCCAGACCTGATATGCAATGAACGAGGTCAAGACAAGGCCAACCGACCAAACGATCAGGAGACCCACGCCTTGAGCCTTGGAGGACTCCACTAGTTCCTCAAATATCGCGGGTGTCGCAGCCGTGAGTGCCAGTGCCGATATTCCTGGGAACGCAATGAAAGTTGGCTGCAGAAGGCCCACCGAACTCCTTCGAGAACGTAGCCGGTTGAACTCTTCCCAGTTGAGGCCGCCGGGCGCCCGAGGGGAGAGCTCGGTTTCGATGTATCGGCCGAGGCGAGCAATATCTCGCCTCATAAGCACATACCGCGAATACAGCAAGTATGTCGAGACGGGTAGGATTAGCAAGAGGGTCGTCCGGTTCGCGCCGGATAAGGCGAATCCGAAAAGTGCCCCCGCTGTCGTGATCTGGTAGATGAGCAGATTGTGTCGTTGGGCGCTGAGATCAAGGATCTCTTGTCGTAGTGCGGCGAATTCAGCTAAAAGTGCTTGCAGATTCGAATCGCTGCCGCTGTCGTCGGACATGCAATCAGGATAGTGTTCCAGTGCAACGGGGTTTCCAGTGAATCAATGGTCGCGGTCGACCTTTTGATGGATCTTGACACGGTAGGACCCCATGCACAACCTTGATCGAGGCCGTCGGTGCATTGATCTCGGCATGAGCGGGCGCTGCAGGAATGACTAGCCCGTTAGATGTGCGGCCCGAGGCGTTACGGCGCGTAACAAGCCTGATCTGCCCCTGGTATTACTGGATCATAGTTGCGGCGCGGCGGTCAGCGGGGAGGACGCCGGTCTTGACTCCGACGACGAAGGCGGACCAGGCGTACGGCGGGAAGGCGAGGACCGGTCCGACCTCGTCCTTGCTGTCGCGCACGGCGACGACGCCGGTCAGGTTGTCAGCGACCTCGACGCACTCGCCACCGTTGTCGCCGCTGCGGGTGCTCTCGCGCCACTGAACACCGGTCATGTTAACCATGATGGACCTCGCCGGCGAGCGACCCCGCCGACCCTGGCCGGAGCGATCGCATACGCCCTCGATCATCTGCCGAGTGCGCTGGCCGAGGCGGTACCCGACGACCCCGCACGACCACTCGGCGCGTCGCAGGCGGCGATCGGGGAGCCGATCGCCGATCCGGAGCCGATGTTGTTCCGGCCTCGCCGCGCACCAGCCCGGCGAGTGGGTGACCGGGCGTTTCGACGCGGCCGGCCGTCGGGTCGAGCTGTGCGAGTGCGGCATCCGTCATCTGGTTGGCGCCGCCGACTTCGCCACCGCGCTCGGCGTTCTCGGCCTGGCAACCCACTGACCTGCTGGTGGGTGTGGCTGCCGCGCCCGCCCGCGTGCCGGCGGTGCAATCATGATGCGGTGGTCGTCTGGCTGCCCACCCCGCTCGATGCCGGCCCCGTGCTTCTCCGTCGGCCCGCTGCCGAGGATCTGGCCGGGCTGACCGGGCTCTACACGGATGGTGAGGTGCGGCGTTTCCTCGGTGGAGCGCTCGACCCGGCGACCGCGGCGTCGAGGGCCGCTCGGCTCCTGGCCGAACGGGCCTGGGGGCGGTTCGTGATCATCGACCGGTCCACCGGCGAGTTGGCCGGCAGCGGCGACCTGGCTCGCAAGCGCGGCCCCTGGGAGATCTCCTACCAGCTGCGGCCGGCCTTCTGGGGTAGGGGCCTGGCGTCCGCGACGATCAACGCCTTGGTCGGCTGGTTCTTTTCGCAAATGGAAGAGGAGATCCTGATCGCGGTGACCCAGGACGCCAACGAACGCTCGACGAGGCTTCTGGAGCGCAACGGCGCGACGCTTCAGCACCGGTTCGTGGAGTACGGAGCACTCCAGCGGCAGTACGAGTTCCGGCGCACGTCCCGCCGACCGGGTGACCGTCAGTAGCGGACGAGGTGCGGCCAGCGGGCGCGGCCGTGGTCCGGGAGGTAGGGTCGAACGGTCGTCGCGTCGAGATCCTCGCCGTGGCGGGTCGGGTCGGATGCTCCCGGTGATGGTGGTCGTCGCCCGCGACCTGGGCTTATGTCGAAGGCGTCGTTGTTTGCCGGATCGCCACAGACCGTCGCAACCCGACAGACTAGGCTGCACTAGCGGCGACTCCGGCGAACTGGACCCACGGCGGCACTAATAGACGATCGTTGATATTTCGTTTCGTAGCTGTAATACTTCTGGAAGCGCTCCCAGACCGATCTTGAGCGCCGATGAAGGAGGATGTACAGTGCGTTCACACCACCACGACCAGTCCGGCCGGCGACCCCGGTCCGCCGCCCACCAGTCCCTCCGAGCGCTCGTCCTGGTGCTCGCCATGGTGGCCGGCTCGCTGGCCTGGACCGGCGCGGCCCAAGCTCACGGCACGATCGTCAACCCGGCATCTCGCGCCTACAAGTGCTGGCAGGCATGGGGAAGCAACCACACCAACCCGGCCATGCAGCAACAGGACCCGATGTGCTACCAGGCGTTCCAGGCCAACCCCGACACCATGTGGAACTGGATGAGCGCGCTGCGGGACGGCCTGGGCGGCAACTTCCAGGGCAGTACCCCCGATGGCCAGCTGTGCAGCAACGGCCTCTCCAGGAACAACAGCCTGAACCAGCCCGGAGCGTGGAAGACGACCAACGTCGGCCGCAGCTTCACCGTCCAGCTGTACGACCAGGCCAGCCACGGCGCTGACTACTTCCGGGCCTACGTCACCAAGCAGGGGTTCAACCCGGCCACCCAGCGCCTCGGTTGGGGGAACCTCGACCTGATCACCACGACCGGCCGGTACGCGCCCGCCCAGAACATCTCGTTCAACGTCTCGACCTCGGGACGCACGGGACACCACATCCTCTTCGTGATCTGGCAGGCGTCGCACCTCGACCAGGCCTACATGTGGTGCAGCGACATCAACATCGCCTGATCGGCACGACCGACAGTCGAGTCTGAACCGGCCCAGGACATCGTCCTGGGCCGGTTCGGTTTTTTCCGGAACGTTGCCGCGCCGGGCGGGAACCGAGCGAGCTGACGGAGCGTAACCGTTCCTCTGTGGTCGGTGATTGACAAGACGATCACGACAGCTTCAAGATTATCCAGCCCGGGCAGTAGGCAACGATCGCCGCCGGTCCCGGCGGCTGTTGCATCCTGCGTGTCATCCAGCGGTCCGCCGTCTCCCCGGCGGCCGGTCCCACAAGGGGAGAACTGCGCAGAAAGGGTTGCAACGCGATGTCAGATCTTCCTGGCCCCGGCTGGCGACGCCGCGTCGTCGTCGCGGCATCGGCCGCCCTCGCCGGCCTGCTCCTGGTCAGCCCGGCCACGGCGGGCGCGCCGACCCCGACCCCATCCGGATCCGACACCAGCGGACACCCCGATCTCGGCCGGCTCGCGGGCGAGGCGACGAGCGTGGTGGAGGTCCTGCTCGCCGACAGCGACGAGCTGGACAGGCTGGTCGCCACCGGCGTCGACCTCGACCACCACGTGAGCCGGACCGCGAGCGGCATCGTGGTGCACGCCGTCGTCACCCCGAACGAGGTCGCCACGTTGCGGGCGAGCGGCTACCGGCTCGGCGAGGTGCTCTTCACCCCCGCCGACTCGGCCCGACGGATCGCCGAGCGTGACGCGACCATCGCCGCCCACGCGGCGGAGAACGAGGCGCTGCGCGAGACCCAGTCCCGCCGGGGCGCCCAGGCACCCGCCGACGTCAAAATCATCCGGGCCGACTACTACACCTCCGGCACCGACCAGGTGTTGTCGGTGGAGGCGAAGTGGGCGCAGGGGCAGACCGCCACCGACGCCCTCACCGTCACCCGGGACAGCGGTCCCGGCACCCCGATGGGCTCCGGCGGCACCCAGACCATCTCCCGCTTCGTGGATGCCGGGGTGTACCTCTACCACCGTGGCGCCTCGACGGTGACGGCCCGGCCGAACTACATCCAGATCACCAGCCCGAGCGGCGACGTGGCGGTGGCCAAGGTGAACCAGTGGCTGCCCATCCCGAGGGAGAACCCGGAGGGTCCCGGCTACCAGAAGGACTTCGTCTCCAGCTACCTGACCCCGACCGAACTCTACGACCGGATCCACCAGCTCGCCGAGCAGTACCCGAGACTGGCCGAGATCGTCGAGTTGCCGCACAAGACGAACGGCTACCGGCGTAAGGCGCAGGCGGTGCTCGGCGCCGCCAACTCGAGCCGGGTCGCGGTCGACTCCAAGGCGTGGGGGCACGAGGGCGGCAACGACATCACCGTCGAGTTCGCCGACCCCGGCGCCGCCGACCAGGCGCTGTCGGTGCAGGTGACCGGCAACGCCATCCGGGTCAGCCTCGGCACCGACGCCTCCGGCGCGGTGACCAGCACCGCCGCCGAGGTCGTCGCGGCGCTGAACGCCACCGCCGGATCGCTGGTCGTCGCGTACACCTATCGGGGCGACACCGGCGGCGGTGTGGTGGCGCCGGCCGCGTCGACGCCGCTGACCGACGGCCTGAGCGCGCCGGCCAGCGTCTCGCGTGACCCGCACCCGGTGTACGCGATCCGGATCGGCAAGCACCGCAACAGCTCCAAGCTGGGTGTCCTCGCGTACGCCCAGGAGCACGCCCGGGAGTGGGTGCCGCCGCTGGTCACGATCGAGACCGCCGAACGGCTGCTGCGCAACTACGGCCACGACCGCCGGACCCGGGACCTGCTGGACAACCTCGACATCTGGATCGCCCCGTCGATCAACCCCGACGGCGGGCACTACTCGTTCTACGACTTCAACTCGCAGCGCAAGAACATGACGAACCACTGCCCGCAGACCGGGTCGGCGGACGCGCTCGGCCGCAACTCCTGGGGCGTGGACAACAACCGGAACTACACCGAGTACAGCCTCTTCGACGGCTACTCGGGCGCGTCGCCGAGCTGCACCAGCGGCACCTACGCGGGCCCCGGCGAGCTGTCCGAGCCGGAGAACCGGAACCTCGACTGGCTCGCCTCCCGACCGAACATCAAGTTCTCGATGAACCTGCACTCCTCCGGCAACTACTTCATGTGGTCGCCGGGCGCGTACGCCACACCGGGCCGCATCTCGGCGCCCCGGCCGACCCTCGGCGAGGAGTCGTTCTTCTGGGGCGCCTCGTCGCGGATCCTGACCTCGATCAAGCGGCACCGGAACATGGCGGTCACGCCGGCCCGTACCGGCCCGATCTCCGACGTGCTCTACTCGGCCGCCGGGAACTCCGGCGACATGCTCTGGTACAAGTACGGCATCTACGCCTGGAACTTCGAGGTCGGCACGTCGTTCCAGCCGGAGTGGGCCGAGGCGCACGACGAGACGATGGAGTTCGCCAACGGACTCGTCGAGCTGATGCGGGTGGCGCGGGACTTCGACACCGACCGCAGGCGACCGGAGAGCGGCCTCTCGGTCACCCGCAGCGCCACGCCTGGAATGGTGGACGTCAGGTTCGAGGTGAGCGAGCCGGCGGCGGTCTTCTACACCCTGGACGGCCGCAAGCCGACGTACTCGTCCACGCTCTACGGCTCGGCCGGCATCCGGGAGGGCGGCGAGACCCTGACCGTGCGCTACGGGACCAGGATCCACTGGTTCTCGGTGGACGCGGCCGGCAACGTCGAGAACAACTACCGTCCGGACGGCCGGGGCAAGAACTACCGCAAGGGCGTTGCCATCCCGCCCCGGCGGTGACGACGGCTCCGACACGACCACGTGGCGGCCGCGGCTCCTCCGGGTGCCACGGCCGCCGCGTCGCGTCGGGCGGGTGTGCTGCGGTTCCGGACGCTGGCGCGTACCGGTGCGGTCGCGGCGGGGCTGTCGATCACCTGACGGACCGGGCGAGCAGGTCCGCCACGGCGGCGCGTACCGGGTCGGGGTCCGCCCAGCTCCAGTTGGGGTGGGCCCGGTTGGTGAGCAGGGCGAGCACGAGTTTGCGGGCGGGGTCGACCAGCAGCGAGGGGCCGGCGAAGCCGGTGTGGCCGAAGGTGTGCGGGGAGGAGAGCCCGCCCATGAACCAGGGCTGGTCGAGGACGACGCCGAGGCCGTGCGCGGAGGTGCGGTGCGGGCGGTCGGGGTCGACCGCGGGTTTGCCGGCGTTGTGGTTGCGCAGCATCCGGGCCACGGTCTCGGCGGCCAGGATCCGGGTACCCCGGTAGGTGCCGCCGCCCAACAGGAGTTGGCCGATCGCGGCGACGTCGGTGGCGGAGGCGAAGATGCCGGCGTGTCCCGCGATCCCGCCGAGGTGGTTGGCGACGTCGTCGTGCACCGTGCCGCGCAGCAGACCTCGGGAGGATCGGGCGTCGGTGGCGACCAGCCGGGTGGATCTGGCGGTGGCGGAGAGCCAGGTGTTGGGGTTGAAGCCGGTGTCGCGCAGGCCGAGCGGCCCGGTGAGGTTGGTCTTCAGGGCCTGGTCGAGGCGCTGGCCGGTGACCTTCTCCACGATCTTGCCGGCGACCATCAGGCCGACGCTGGAATAGCGGAACGTGTCGCCGGGTGTCGCGCCGGCGAGCAGCGGGGTGCTCAGCACGGCGTTCCAGCGGGCGGTGTTGTCGGGCAGGCCGGTGACCTTGGCGCCGACCGGGAGGCCACTGGTGTGGGTGAGCAGCATCTCGACGGTGACCCTGTCCTTGCCGGTACCGCTGAAGTCCGGCAGGTAGCGGCGGACCGGGGCGTCGAGGTCGACCCGGCCCTGGTCCACCTGCTGGAGCAGCAGGATGGCGGTGTAGACCTTGGTGACCGAGGCGAGGTCGAAGATCGAGTCGGGGCGCATCGGGACCCGTTGACCAGCCGGGAGAAGCTTCGGCCCGGCGCCGTAGCGCAGCGCCTCGCCGACCGCGGTGTGCACGGTGGCGACCCCTCGGACCAGGACCGTGGCGACCGCGCCGGGGAAGCCGCTGTGCTGGAAGGTGTTCGCGGTGGCGGGTAGCTGCCGCTTGAGCAGGGCGGTCACGTCCGCCGCGTAGCCGAGGCGGTTGCCGGGCACCGGTTCCGGCGCGCTCGCCGGCCCGGGGGCGCCGCCGGGGGTCGACGTACCGGTCGGCGCGGTGCCGGCGGCCCCTCCGCTCCCGCCTCCGGTCGTGCGCGTCCTGCTGCCGGCGCCGCCCCACGCCGCGTCCGACCCGGCCCCGTCGGGGCGGTCGCAGCCGGCGAGGGTGGCGGTGGCGGCGGCGAGACCGGCGCTGACCAGGGTACGACGGGTGATGCCCATGGCGGTGATCCTGACAGCCGGGGATGCTTTGCACCACCGACCCGCCGGCCCTCGGTGACGAGTCCGCCCGTTGCCGGGTCGGCGCACGACGGCGAGGCGGGTTCGCGGGGCCCGGGGAAACTCCCGCAATGAGATTCACATATTTAGATGTATCTAGTACGATCATCGCGGGAGCCACCCCGCCGCCGCAGGCAGCGCAGTCGTCCTGCCCGCGGTTCCGAGATCAATGACGTTGGTGTCGGCGCGTGTTTCCTCGTGGGCCAGGGCATCCCGTCGAGCGACACAGGCGTCGGCGGAATGCTGGAGCACAGATGAAAGCTGCACGAAGAGCCCGCCGTCTGATATTCGGTGCGGTCGCTGTCCTCGTCACCGGGCTCACGATGGTCGTGGTCAACCAGGCCGGCCCGGCCTCGGCGCACGGATCGGTCACCAACCCGCCGTCCCGGAACTACGGGTGCTGGGAGCGCTGGGGTGACGACCACCTCAACCCCAACATGGCGCAGACCGACCCGATGTGCGCCCAGGCCTGGCAGGCCAACCCGAACACCATGTGGAACTGGAACGGCCTGTTCCGGGAGAACGTCGGCGGCAACCACCAGGCCGCCGTCCCGGACGGGCAGCTCTGCAGCGGCGGTCGTACCCAGGGCGGGCTGTACGCCTCGCTCGACGCGGTCGGCGCATGGGTCGCGAAGCCGATGCCGAACAACTTCACGCTGACGCTGACCGACGGGGCCCGGCACGGTGCCGACTACATGCTGATCTACATCACCAAGCAGGGCTTCGACCCGACCACGCAGCCGCTCACCTGGGGCAGCCTGGACCTGGTGCTGCGCACCGGCAGCTACCCGACCACCGGGCTGTACGAGGCCCAGGTGAACGCGGGCAACCGCACCGGGCGGCACGTCGTCTACACGATCTGGCAGGCGAGCCACCTCGACCAGCCGTACTACCTGTGCAGTGACGTGATCTTCGGCGGTGGCGGCAACCCGACCAACCCGCCGCCGACCACCCCACCCCCCACGAACCCGCCCCCGACCACCCCGCCGCCGACCACCCCGCCGCCGTCGGGCAACGGCGGCTGCACCGCGACGTACGCGAAGACCAACGAGTGGTCGGGTGGCTTCGGCGCCCAGGTCACCGTTCGGGCCGGCAACGCCGCGATCTCCGGATGGACGGTGAACTGGACCTGGCCCAACAGCCAGAGCATCACCAACTCGTGGAACGCGACGATAACTTCGTCGGGGTCGTCGGTGACGGCCACGAACGCCGGTCACAACGGCGCGCTGAGCGCCAACGGCAGCACCAGTTTCGGGTTCAACGGTTCCTGGAACGGCACGAACACCGCACCGACCCTGACCTGTACGGCCAGGTAGCAGCAACCGCGACGGGGGTGGCGCCGACCGGTGCCGCCCCCGTTCCGCTGCCCCGGATCAGCCGACCATGCGGTCGCACATCCGCCACAACCGGTCGGCCTTCTCCGGGTCGATCGCGTAGTCGGCGACGGACGAGGCGAGTTCCGCCTGGTCGGTGGGCGGGACGCTGACCGGCCTCGCCTCGGCGCAGTCGTTGAAGTAGCGGCCGGTGACGCCGGAGAGCAGCGGTGAGGTGGCCAGCAGTACGGAGGTGGCCGCGCCCTGCTGCGGGCTCTTCTGTAGATCGACCGGAACACCCAGGTCGCCGCCGATGTACTGCTGAAGTCCGGTGGCGATCGCGCCCGGGTTGAGGGCGTTGGCGGTTATCCCCAGCCGGGCCCAGCGACTGCCGGCGCCGACGGCGAAGAGGGCCACGGCGGTCTTGGCCTGCCCGTACGCCTGTTGCGGGTGGTAGGGGCGGGAGAGGTAGTGGATGTCCTGGAATACCACGGGGGAGAGGTGGTGGGCAGCCGAACTGACCGACACGATGCGGGCGCCCTCGGCCCGGGCCAGCGCGTCACGCAGTCCGACGGCGAGCAGGTGGTGGCCGAGGTGGTTGACGGCGAACTGTTCCTCCCAGCCCTGCGGTGTCCGGTGCAGTTCGGGCAGGGCCATGATGCCGGCGTTGTTGACCAGGATGTGCAACGGTCCGTCCCAGTCGTCGACGAAGGTCCGGATCGACGAGACGCTGGTCAGTTCCAGGGGTACCACCCGCACGTCGGGGTTTCCGGTCGACGCCGCGATGTCGGCGGCGGCATGGGCGGCGTTGTCGTCCCGGGCCGTCACCGTCACCTGCGCCCCCGCGCCGGCCAGCGCCCGCGCCGTCTCCAGACCGATGCCGGAGACGCCTCCGGTGACGACGGCTCGGCGTCCGGACAGGTCGATCCCGGCGATGACCTCCTCGGCGGTGGAGTGCCGCCCGTACGGTGTGACGATCCGTGCCATGATCCGTCTCTCGGTTGGTTCACTCCTGGGTGGTTTCGCCCGGCAACCGTCCGCACCCGCCGCAGCGCGCTCCCCGTGCGCCGCGCGGCGGGCAGTCCGCGCGGTGCTGCCGGTACCGGTCGCGCTCACGCTTCGCTCGTCATGATCGTCCGCCTACCGGCCCAGCATTCCCGCCCGGCACCACTTCAAGCGCTGGTCGGCGGCGCTGCTTCGCCGGCCGACTCTTTGGCGACCGGCCCGCGGGGACGAGGAGATTTCGACTCCGGGCCCGGAAAGGGACTACCTGACCGGATCGGCCGCTCTCGTCGGGTACGCGGTTGCCATATGACAGATCAGCCCGCTGCCGTCATATTTCCTTCCTATTGTGGCAACTGTGGTGGCCCGCAGACCGTCCGGGTGGCGGTGATGAGCACCCGGCGGGTCCGGAAGTTTCGCGGCGCGCTGGTCGAACGGTGGCGCCAACTGCGGGCGATCGAGGTGGTCGTGGTGCAGAGCGCCGTGGCGGCGGCGCTGGCCTGGTTCCTGGCCGCGGAACTGGTCGGCAACCCGCAGCCCGTGTTCGCCCCGATCGCGGCCATGGTCACCCTGGGGATCTCGTCCGGCCAGCGCCTGCGCCGGGCGGTGGAACTGGTGCTGGGGGTGACCGCCGGCATCGCCGTCGGCGACGGGCTCATCTATCTGATCGGCACCGGTTCGTGGCAGATCGGCGTGGGGGTCGCCCTGGTCATGATGGTGACGATCCTGGCCGGCGGGTCGGCGGGTGTGGTCTCCCAGGCGGCCACCTCGTCGGTACTGGTGGCCACGCTGCGGCCGCCGACCGAGGGCATCTACTTCACCCGGCTGATCGACGCGCTGATCGGCGGCACGGTGGCTTTGGCGGTGATGGCCCTGCTCCTGCCGGTGAATCCGGTGACCGTGGTGTCGCGGGTGGCTCGGCCGGCTCTCGACGTACTCGTCGACAGCCTGACGGGGACGGCGCGCGGCCTGGCGGAGCGCGACCAGGACCGCGTGCAGGAGGCGCTGGCCGCGTTGACCCGTGGTGAGGAGAAGCTCGACGAGTTCTACGACGTCCTGCCCGAGGGTCGGGAGGCCGCCACCATCGCACCGCTGCGCTGGCGGTCGCGGGCCGCGTTGCAGCGGTACGTGAAGGCCGCCGAATACCTCGAACGGGCGGTACGCAACGCCCGGGTGCTCACCCGGCGGGCGGTGACGCTGCTCCGCGACGACGAGCCGGCGCCGGCCGAACTCGTGGCCTCGCTCTGCGGGCTGGCGGAGGCGGCGAGGGTGGTGCAACGCGATCTCCGCCGTGGGTCGCTGCCGAAGGCGTCGCACCTGGTGTGCCAAGCCGTCGAGCAGGCGAGCGCCGCCTACCGGCAGGGGCTGGGCTTCTCCGGGAGCGTGGTGGTCGCACAGGTCCGCGCGATCGGCACCGACCTGCTCGGGACGACCGGGCTGCCACACGACGACGCGGAGCGGGAGGTACGCCGGGCCGGCGGCAGGCCGGGAGACAGCTTCGAGGCCACGAACTCCGCCGGTGGTGCGGCGGACCCGTCCGGTGCCGACCGGCGTCCCGACGGCGGCGGCACCGGCTGAGCGGAGCGCCGTGCCCGGCCGGCGGGGTGGTTGAGGGTGCCGACATGACACTCCTGGAGCCGTCGGTTCCACCGCCGCGTCGGGCAGCGCCGATGGAATCGCCGCACGATACGATTGGCCGTTGGTGAGCGCATCGTCGCGGTGGGCTATCCGAGAGGACGCGGAGACCCGATGTCGGGGACGTCGCTTGGGATCGGCTTCGTGCTGGTGCTGCTCGCGTTCGTCGGCTGGACCGGATACCGGGCGGCCAGCGTTGGTGGCACCTGCCTGCTCCTGGCCGGTGTCGGACTGGTCCTTGAGGAAGCCGTCGGATGGATGCCCGCCGACCAGGAGGCGGTGCTGACCTATCAGCTCGGGGTCGTCGTCGTGGCGGCGGCCGTCGCCATCCCGTTCGGCCTGCGTCGCCGCCTCGACGGTGCCGGCGGCATCGTGGTCGCCCTGGTGTTCGCGCTGACGTCGCTCGCGGCATCCCGGTTCGCCGACCCCGACTCGGCACTGCGGATCGTACTGGGGGCGTTGACGGCCGCCCTGGTGCTGATCGCGCTGCACATCCTCGCCGACCTGTGGGTGCTGCGACCGTACGTCGCCGTGGGGACGTACCTGCCGATCCGGCGGTTGTGCCGGGGGGTGATGCTGACCGCGCTGGCGGGAATCCTGGTCAATGCCGCGAGTCTCCTGGTGCCATGGCTCTGGCCCGCGCTCGGCCTGCTGTTTCTCAGCTTCACCTGCTTCGTCGTCGCGCTGCAACTCACGACCTTCGTGGTGATCCTCGTCCGCAACGGCCCGTTCGCGAAGGCGTGGGCCCGGCGGTGGTCGCGGACCAGGCGAGCGGCCAACGTCGAACTGGTCGGCTGGGGTGCGGCGGGCGCCGGTGCGTTGACGTCGCTGGGGATTCCGGTCGCGATCCCGGATGTTCTCCGGCCACCCGCGCCGGTCACGGTCGCGCTCCTCGTCCTCGGCGCGGGCTGCGTGGTGGCCGGCGGCGAGATGCTGCGCAGGGTGCTGGACCGGGCCGCTTCGCACCGGTACCGCCCGGAGCCGCCGGAGAGCCCGCACGTCGCCTCGGCGCTGCGCGGACTCGTCGAGTCGGAGCCGGTCTACCGGCTGCTGCCGGGCATCGTACGGAGGTGGTGAGGGTCGTGCGGGACGCGATTCAGACCGGCACGCTGGTGCTGGTGGCGTGGCTGCTCGTGGGCGCCCTGTTCCGTGGCGACGCCGTCGTGCAGGCCGCGCTGTCGCTGGCCCTGGTCACCGGTGGACTGCTCTGGGAGTCGGTCTCGCCCTGGATGCCGCCGGACCTGCGGCCCGCGCTGCTGAACTCCGCCGTGACCCTGGTGGGCTCGGCGGTGGTGGCGATCATGATCAGCGTGCGCAGCGACGACCGCTGGCGCGCCTGGGTGGCGCTGCTCGGCGCCGCGGCGGTCACCGGTGCGGTGCTGCGATACGACGTCGGCGAGCATCAGTCCTCGCTGATCATGACTGCGACGGTGCTCGCCGTCGTGGCGGCCGGGGTGGCCGTGCACATCCCGCTCGTGCGACACGTGCTGCGCCGCGAAGAACCGCAGGCGGCGAGGAGTGTGCACGGGCTCTGGACGACCGGGATGATGTGGGCCGTGCTGCTGGCCGTCGGCGTCGTCGCGCTGTGGCGGCAGACGATGCCGGGCTGGGCGGTGTCGCTGCTGGCGACCGGGTCGACCGCTGCCGGGATCGCGGCGTTGACGATCGGCCACACCATCGCACTGATGTGGCGCCACCCCGGGTTCGCCGGGGCGTACGCGGTGCCGATGTCCCAGACCCGGATCGACGTCCGGGCCGTCCTGCTCGGTGGCGTCCTGCTCTTCTCCCCGATAGTCGCCCTGCCCGGCCTCGTGCGGGCCCTGGGCGGCGGTCCCGAGTGGGCGGACGCGCTGAGTTGGACGGGCGGAGCGGTCGTGCTGGGCGGGGTGTCGAACGTCATGCGGGTGATCCGGCGCGAGGCGCTCCGACAACACCGGAACGCGCTGGCCGATCGGGGCTCCGCCGCCGTCCGGGACCGGGCGCTGGAGGAACCCGTCTACCGGCTGCTGCCCGGGTTGGTGAGCGAACGCGACTGAGGCCGGTTCAGAGTCCCTGCAACGCGGCCTGTACGGCGCGGCGGTCGGCGACCGGTAGGCCACGCTTGCGCAACATCCCCCTGAGTACGCTGCGCGCCTGATCGGCGTACCCGTGACCGGCGAGCTCGGCCACCGCGGCGGTCTGGGCCTGCACCGGCAACCCGCTCGCGGACAACCAGATCGCCATCATCAGTCCCCACAGCGCATCCGGGTCGTCGGTGCTGCCGACGTCCCAGGAGTCGACGAGTTCCGCCGCCCAGATCCGGTTCTCCGCCACCAGCGAGCTGAACTCGCGCATCCTCTTCAGCACCTGGTGCAGATCACCGTCGACGCCGAGGTCGCGGAGTGTCTCCAGGGCGCTTCCGGTCTCGCCGAGGTGGTCGAGTTCGGCCGCCATCCGCAGCCGTGCCAGCGCCGGCCAGCGCCGGTCCCGGGCGGCCTCGCGGAGTACGAACCGGTCCCGACCCTCCTCGCCGGCCCGGCGTACCAGGAGGTCGACGTGCCGGAACGGATCCCCCTGCGGACCGGTGGACGGTGACACCGGATCGGCGCGGAGGTAGGCGGCGTTGTGCACCAGCGCGAGGTCGCTGGCCGTGTCGCTGTGCACCTGCCTGGGTGCCGGCAGGCCGCTGCCGCGCATCCTGCGCAGCAGGTGCCGGTATACCGCGTCGACCGACAACAGCGGGGCCCCGTCGGGGATGCCGTTTCGCAGGGTGGCGATCAGCTCCCCGGTGAAGACGGTGTAGCGCTCGCCCTCGTGGAACAGCGCCTGGAGGTCGCCCGGCACCGAGGCGAGGGTGTAGGTGCCGGAGACCTCCACCTGGCCGAGCAGGTCGGCGTCGGCACCGCCGAGGGCCCGGATCGCCCGTCCGGAGTAGCAGCAGTCGAGGACGAGCACCCTGGTCCGGGCCGGGCTCGCCTGTACTGCCTTACGCAGCAGGCCGATCGGCAGCGCGGTGTACTCGGCCATTTCGGGATCGGTGTCGGCGCAGGCGAGCAGCAGTTCGCCGTCCTCGCCGACCAGGCCGTGCCCGGAGAAGTAGACGACGAGCACGTCGTCGGCTTCCCGGCACCACGCCGCGACCTGCCGGATCGCGAGGTCCTTGCTGGGGTCGACCAGGGTGTGGCAGCTCTCCTCGCCGAGTCCGCCCAGCCGGGGGTCGCGGAAGACCCGGGCCAGACCCTCCACGTTGCCGGTCACCGGCGGGATCTCCGGCAGCCCGTACCGGTAGTTCGCCGTACCGACGAGGATCACCCGGGACCGGTCCGGGTCGGCGAGCCGGAGTTCCCTGCTCGGCATCGTTCGGCTCAGCCCTCGTCCAGGGTGCGGGAGAACTCCGCCACCATCTCCTTCAACTGGGCGAGGTCCGCCGCCCGGACCCGGTCCGCGGTGATCGTGACGCTCCGGTTGCCCTTCTTGACGGTCGCGGTGATCTTGGCGTTACGGTGGCGCATCCACACCGACATCGTGCCGAGCAGAGCGGTCACCGCACCGCCGCCGCCCGCGGCGATCGTGATCGTGTCGAGCACCGCGCCCATCTGCCCCGGCCCCGGTTCGTGCCGCAGCAACCGCGTCCGACCGGCGAAGTCGTCCTGCTCGCCGAGCCACCGCTGTAACGACAGCACCTCGTCGAGGCTGCCGTCCACTGTCACCCGCAGGTCGGTCGGATCGTCAACCGTCACGGTGTCTGACGCTAGCAGCCGGTCGGTGGGCCAGTCACCGACCGGCAGCTCGGTCGATCGCCGTCGGCCGGTGCGCCGTCGGCGTCAGTTCCGGCCGCCGGAGCAACCCGGCTGGCAGCCGCACGCGTCGCCGGTGGTGGCGACGACGGCCCGGTCGGTCCCCGGCGGCGCGCTGAACGGTACGGCGCAGCAGGTGTCGCCGCGCCAGGCCTCCCGTCCCTCCCTGACCGCGACGGCGGCGATGACCAGCGCGGCGACCGGGTCGGCCCAGGACCAGCCGAAGAGGCTGTTCAGGCCGAGCCCGACCAGGAGTACCGCCGACAGGTAGGTGCAGAGCAGGGTCTGCTTGGAGTCGGCGACCGCCGAGCGGGAGCCGAGTTCCCGGCCGGTGCGTCGCTGCGCATAGGACAGCAGTGGCATGACGGCCAGCGAGAGCGCGGCCAGGACGAGACCGATGGTGGAGTGCGCTGCCTCGGCGCCACCGACGAGGGCGCGTACCGACTCGACCGTGACGTAGCCGGCGAGGGCGAAGAAGGAGATCGCGATGATCCGCAACGCGACCCTCTCCCGGGACTGCGGGTCCCGGCCGGCGAACTGCCAGGCCACGGCCGCCGCCGAGGAAACCTCGATCACCGAGTCCAGACCGAATCCGATCAGGGCGGTCGACGAGGCGAGCGTGCCGGCGGTGATCGCCACCACCGCCTCGACGACGTTGTAGGTGATGGTCGCGGCGACCAGCAGCCGGATCCGCCGGGCGAGCAGGGCGCGGCGGGCCGGTGCCGGGCCGGCCGGCTGCGACCGCAGCGGCGCGGCCATCAGCAGCAACCCCGGGTCGCGGCGTCGGGACAGGTGGCCGGGTCCACCGCCAGCACCAGGCCGAGCAGGTCGCCGAGGGCGTGCGCCAGCCGGGCGTCGGCCAGCTCGTAACGGGTCCGGCGGCCCTCCGGTACGGCGACCACCAGGCCGCAGCCGCGCAGGCAGCCGAGGTGGTTCGACAGGTTCTGTCGGCTGGTGCCGAGCAGGTCGGCCAGTTCGGCCGGGTAACCCGGGCCGTCGCGCAGGGCCAGCAGGAGTCGTGCCCGGGTCGGATCCGACAGTGCGTGACCGAATCGGGCCAGCACCTGTCCATGCGTGAGTGTCTCCACGACGCGATAGTACATTCACCGCTGTACTGTGGGCGGCCCAACCGAGGTACCCGCTGGGTGAACGCCGCAGGTACCCGCAGTGGCGGCCCGGTGTCCACTTGGCGCCATGTCGCCTCTGCGGCACCGCAGGGTGCTGACCGGGCAAATGCTCCGGCCACAGACTCCGACTGTCGCCGTTGACGGCGTCTTCGAAAGAGTCGAAGGAGACCCCGCCATGTCATCTCCGCTGCGCCGTACCGCTGCCGTGCTGGCAGCCGTACTCGCGCTCACCGCCGCCGGGCCGCCGCCGGCGAGCGCCGCGCCGCCGTCCGCCCCGGCGACCGGGCCGGTGGCCGCGCCCGGTACGGCCGGCGCAGGGTCGCGGGTCACCCTGGTCACCGGCGACGTCGTCGAGGTCTCGCCGGCCGGCGACGGCCGGTACGCGGCCTCGGTCCGCCCGGCGGCCGGACGTGAACGGATCACCTTCCACACCCAGGAGGTGGACGGCGGGCTGCGGGTACTGCCCAGCGACGTCGTGCCGTACGTCTCGGCCGGCATCCTGGACGAGGACCTCTTCGACGTGCAGGAGCTGATCGTCGACGGGTACGCCGACGGCGCGACGGCCAGCCTGCCGCTGATCGTCCGCTACCAGGACCCGACAGCCGACACCGTCCGCGCCCTCGCCGGTACGACCGACGCCCGGCCGCTGCCCAGCATCGGCGGCGCCGCGCTGGCCGCCGGGAAGGACTCGCTGGCCGGTCTCTGGCGGACGGTCGCACCGGCCGATCCGGGCTCGGCCCGCTCCGCAGCCGCCCTCGGTGGCGGGATCAGCCGGATCTGGCTGGACGGCCGGGTCCGGCCGGTACTCGACCGCAGCGTCGCCCAGATCGGCGCCCCGACCGCCTGGCGGGCCGGCCTGGACGGTGCCGGGGTGAAGGTCGCGGTGCTGGACACCGGGGTCGACCAGACGCACCCGGACCTGACCGGCCGGGTGACGGCGGCCCGGAACTTCAGCGACAGCCCGGACCCCACCGACCGGCACGGCCACGGTACGCACGTCGCGGCGACCGTGGCCGGCACCGGCGCGGGATCCGGCGGCACCCGCCAGGGGGTGGCCCCCGGCGCGAGCCTGCTCGCCGGCAAGGTGCTCGGCGACGACGGCAGCGGTTACGACTCCTGGATCATCGCCGGGATGGAGTGGGCCGCCGAGCAGGGCGCGGCGGTGGTCAACCTGAGCCTCGGCGGCGGCCCGACCGACGGCACCGACCCGCTCAGCGAGGCACTGGACCGGATCACCGCAGACACCGGCACCCTCTTCGTGGTCGCCGCCGGTAACGAGGGCGCGGACTACACCGTCGGGACGCCCGGCGCGGCCCCGTCCGCGCTCACCGTCGGTGCGGTGGACCGGGACGAGTCGCTCGCCGAGTTCTCCAGCCGGGGCCCGCGACTCGGCGACGAGGGACTGAAGCCGGAGATCACCGCCCCGGGCGTGGGTATCGTGGCGGCCCGCGCCGCCGGCACCACCATGGGGCGCCCGGTCGACGAGCGGTACACCGCCGCCTCCGGCACCTCGATGGCGACCCCGCACGTGGCGGGCGCGGCGGCGCTGCTGGCCCAGGCCCATCCGGACTGGTCGGCGGCACGGCTGAAGGACGCGCTGGTCAGCACCGCCCGGAGCAACCCGGAACTGTCGGTGTTCGAGGAGGGCACCGGCCGGGTGGACGTCGCCCGGGCGACCGGCCAGCGGGTGTACGCCAGCGGCCAGGTCGACTTCGGCCTGCACACCGACCCGGACGGCGCCGCCACCGCCCGGGCCGGTACGGCGGCGGTGCCGGTCGGCAAGGTCGTCACGTACACCAACGACGGGCCGGCGCCGGTGACCCTCGACCTCGCCGTCGAGCTGGAGAACGTCACCACCGAGGTGCCGGAGACCGATGCCGTCACGACCGGTTCCCGCACCGTGACCGTGCCGGCCGGAGGCTCGGTGCAGGTGCCGGTCACGGCCGACCTGGCGAAACTGGACCGGGGACTCTTCGGCGGCTGGATCACCGCGACCGGCCCGGGCGGCATGCTCGTCAGCACGGCGGTGGGGATCAGCCTGGACGGCCCCCGGCACCGGGTCACCCTCCGCGCGGTCGGCCGGGCCGGCCAGCCGGTGTCGGTGCCGGTCGTCGCGCTGATGGGTGACAGCTACCGCTGGGACAACCTGAACTTCCTGTGGGAGGGGGAGACCAAGACCATCGAGGTCGGCGAGGGTACCTACCTGCTGCACGCGCTGATCGAGGACGGCGGCGTACTCGACGAGCAGGCCACCCTGATCACCGACCCGGAACTGCGGGTCGACCGGGACCTCGAGGTACTGCTCGACGCCCGCCGGGGCACCCCGATCCGGATCGAGACACCCCGACCGGCCGAACAGCAGTCGGTACTGAGCTACTACTCGCACCGGGTCACCGGCACCGGTCGGCAGATCAGCCACGGCACCATGCACTTCAGCACGGTCCAACAGGTCAACGTCACCCCGACCAGGAGACTGACCAGCGGCCGGTACGAGTTCTCGTCGCGGTGGCAGCTCGTCGCGCCGATGGTGCGTGCCGAGGTCGCCGGAGTCGCCGGCCCACTCGACGTCAACCTGACCGGGCAGTCCCCGGCGTACGACGGCACCCGCCGGTTCCCGCTCGTCTACGCCGGCCGGGGCACCCCGGAGGAGTTGGCCGAGGCGAAGGTGCGCGGCGCGGCCGTACTCGTCGAGTCGGCCAACGAACCGGGCGGCGAGGACGCGCCGAGCGAGAGCGAGGTGACCGCGGCGGCGGCCCGGGCCGGTGCGGCGGCGACCCTGATGGTGCGTCCGGCGGACTGGTCGGCGTGGACCGTGTGGCGGCCCACCGGTGACCGGGAGCCGATCCCGATGCTGGCGGTGGCGAACGACGACGGCCGGCGGCTCATCGGGCGGGCGCAGCGCGGCGGGGCGACGCTGGCCCTGACCCTCACCACCTCCAGCCCCTACCTCTACGACGTACAGCACGTGGAACGGAACCGGATCCCGGACCGGATCGTCTACCGGGTTACCCCGGCCAACTCGACACGGATCACCACCCGGTACGCCGACAACGGCGGATTCCCCTGGGCGAAGGAGCAGCGGTTCGGATGGCGCCCCTGGCAGACCTATGCATGGAACGACACGTCCCGGTTCGTGGCGACACCGAAGGAGCGCGAGGAGTGGGTGACCACCGGCGACTCGGTCTGGCAGCACCGGGTGAGCCACGAGTGGCCGTGGAACGACTTCGGCGCGCTACAGAGCGGGATGGCCGAGCGGCCCACCAGCTACCGTGCCCGTAGCGCCGAGCAGACCTGGCTCGCCCCGGTGGTCCGCCCGGCCTCGCCGCGCGGGATACCGGAGCTGGTCTCCACCCGCACCGGTGACACTCTCGGGCTGCGGGTCCCCGAGTTCGTCGACGCCGAGGGCCACTACACGATCGGCGAGGCGTCCCGGGTCGGTGCCACGCTGTGGCGCGACGGGAAGCTGCTCGCCGAGCTGCCCGACGCCCGCCGGGACGTACCCACCACCGGGCCGGACGCCGGCTACCGGCTGGCCCTGACCACCGAGCGCACCGGCGAGGAGTGGGTCTGGGGCACCCGTACCGAGACGGTGTGGCAGTTCCGTTCCGGTCAGCGGCCCGGCGACGAGGCTCGACCGCTGCCGTTGTTGCAGGTCGACTACGCCGCGCCCGTCGACCTGACCGGACGGGCCAGCGGCCGGCCGCACACCGTCGGGCTGACCGTCCGGCACCAGGACGGTCACGCCACCGCGAAGGGGACCAGCCTGACCGCCGAGGTCTCGTTCGACGAGGGCGCCACCTGGCGGACCGTCCGGGTCACCGGGCACGGCAACGCCTACCGGGCGAGCGTTCCGGCCGGGAAGGGCACGGTCTCGCTGCGGGTCCGGGCCGCCGACCGGTCCGGCAACGCGGTCACCCAGACCGTGATCCGGGCGTACGGCCTGCGCTGAGCGGGTTCCGGGCGGGACGGCAGGGTGCCGTCCCGCCCCGGACCGGTCAGAGCCAGCCCCGGCGGGCGGCCTGGAAGGCCAACCCGGTGCGGGTGTCCACCCCGGCCAGTGCCATCAACCGCTCCAGCCGGCGCTGCACGGTCCGCCGGCTGACGCCGAGCTGCGACGCGATCGACTTGTCGGGAAAGCCGGCCACGAAGAGCGACAGCAGGAAACGCTCGCCGTCCTCCAGGGCGTCGTCGGGTGCCGCGTCGGCGAGTCCACCCCGGTCGGCGTCCCAGCGGATCGGCGTGGCCCGGTCCCAGTGGCTCTCGAAGAGCGCCAGCAGGGCATCCAGCAGCTCGCTGCGCCGGATCAGTGCGGCGGTCGGCTCCCCGACGTCGCGCTCGTCGTCCGGCACCAGCGGGCAGATCGCGGTCGACCGGTCGGCGATGGCGATCCGGACCGGCAACGTCGGCAGGGTACGGGCCTCCTCACCGGCGCGGACACTCTCCGCGATGCTCTCCAGTTCACCGGGTGCCTCCAGCAGGGCTCGCTCGTAGATCGCCCGGTAGCGCACCCCACGGGCCAGCGCCCCGGACTCCTCGGCGTTCTCCGAGCCGGACATCGCCAGCGGATTGGCCCGGCAGAACCAGAGGATCTCCTCCCGGGCCGAGTCCTGGAGGTCACGCAGCCGGTCACGCAACGCGGCCGCACCGACCACCACCTCGACCAGATGGTCGGCGTTGCGGCGCCGGGCGCTGCTCCGGTACTCCTCGGTCAGCGCCGCCACCGCCTGGCGGGCGCTCTCCAGCGACTCCTGCCGGCGCAGCAGGGTGTTGCCGAGCGCGACGTCCGGCGGCAGCGGCTCGAACACCGGGTCCGGGCCGGGTCGGGCCATGGCCAGTCCCTTGCCCCGCAGGCCCTCCAACACTCCGGTGGCCTCGTCGAGCGGCACGTCGGCCAGTCGGGCGAGATCGGCGGGCCGGGCCGCGGAGAGGCGCAGCAGCAGCCGGTACGCCCGCTCCTCCTGCGGTCGCAGCAGTCCGGTGTCGTCGAACATGCCCGTCTCCCCACTCCCCGTCGACTGCGAAGACTCTACGAAGCCACGGCCCGGTCGGCTGGCGTGGTGGCACGGGGACGTCATGGTCGTCGACGCCACCTGACTACGGTGGTGTGATGGCGAACCGGCTGAAGGTGTTGATCTCCGCCGACCTGGAGGGTGTCTCCGGGATCGTGCATCCCACCGAGACGAACCCGGGCGGCTACGACTACGAGCGCGGACGGGCGCTGATGACGGCCGAGGTGAACGCGGCGATCGCCGGGGTGCTGGACGCCGAGCCGAGCGCCGAGGTCCGCGTCGCGGACTCGCACGGCCCGTTCCGCAACCTGCTGCCCGAGGAACTCGACCGGCGGGCCCGGCTGATCCGTGGCAAGCCGCGCCCGCTGGGCATGGTGGCCGGGCTCGAAGCCGGGGCGGACGCGCTGCTCTTCGTCGGGTACCACGCCCGCGCCGGTGCCGGGCCGGCCGTGCTCGGCCACACCATCAGCGACGCCGTACTCGACGTGCGGCTCGACGGAGGGTCGGTGGGCGAGATCGGGCTCAACGCCGCCGTGGCCGGCCACTACGGCGTACCGGTGGTGCTGCTCAGCGGCGACGACGCGGCCTGCGCCGAACTCCGGGACCTGGTGCCGGAGGTGGTCACCGTCGAGGTCAAACGGGCGCTGGGCCAGGCGGCGGCGGAGACGCTGCACCCCCAGGAGGCCCGGGACCGGATCCGCCGGGGTGCCGCCGAGGCGGTCCGGGGGCGCCAGCGGGTCCGCCCCGTGCCGACCCGCACTCCGGTACGGGTGGAGCTGGACCTGTACGGCCCGTACACCGTCGACCTGGCCACCCTGGTGCCCGGCGTCACCCGGGCGGCCGGTGGCCGTACGCTCGCCTTCACCGCGCAGGACATGGCCGAGGCGTACCGGCTGGTTCAACTCCTGGTGCAGCTCGCGCAGATCAAGCCCGGCTGACCGGTCCGGCCGTCGAGGGTCGGGGTTCAGTCGGTCGGCAGGAGCGGACGCATGAAGGTCCGCTCGTACCGCACGACACAACCGGATTCGTCGCGGATCCGGTCCGCCGCGACGAACTCCGGATCGACACCGAACCGCGCCCGGTAGCGTTCGTAGGCGGCCAGGCTCTCGAAGCTGAACAGGGCCTCGGCCCGGTCGCTGGCCCCCTCGGCGGGCAGGAAGTAACCGTGGTGCACACCTCCGTGCTCGGCCACGAGCCGCATCCACGCGCGGGCGAAGCGTTCGAACGCCTCGATCTGCGCGGGGTCGATGGTGTAGTGCACGACGCAGGTGATCACGGCACCCACCGTACGGGCCGACGCCGGATCGCGGCTGGCCGTCAGCGCCGGAGCTGCCCGGTGATGGTGGGGTCGGTGATCTGGGTGTCCTTCGCGAGCATCAGCGCCTTGCTGAGGATGACGGCGAGCACCCGGTCCCCCTCGAACGGCAGGAAGACGTCGCCGGTCGAGGAGCCGGCGGTCTGCTTCGGCACGATGCAGAGATATTGGTCGTTCGGGCTCATCAGGATGTTGCCCGAGCCGAGGTGGATCTTGTAGGTGCGCAGGTCGCCCCGGACCACCAGGAAACGGCCCTCCACCTGCGCCCGCTCGGCGACGGCCAACCGGGGGACGAGGCGTTCGAGCATCTCCCGACGGGTCTGCGCGGTGCCGCTGAGTTCGCCGAAGCTGTAGGACGCCCAGTATTCCCGGAACCGTCCGCCGGGCCCGCCGTCCTGCCAGGTCGGGTCGTTGCCGACGCTGGCGACGCCGACGAACAGGTCGACGTCGCGGAGAATCTCGCTGAGCACCAGCGGCGGAATCTCGGCCAGCGGCACCGGGTCGGTCGGCTGCGCGTCCTGGGACACCCACTGCTCGTAGCCGCCGCCACCGGCGTGCGCGTAGTGCTCGGGTGCGCCGATCGGATAGAACCGGACCTGGTCGGTGGCGATCCGCAGGTATGCCCCCGACTCGGTGGTGTCGTCCTGCCACTCGTCGCCGATGCCCTCGATCCAGAACTCCGCGCGCAGCCCCCACTGCGGCAACTCGCGGGTGGCCGGCTCGTACGCGTCGTCGACCATCATCCGCAGCCTGTTGCGCCAGCCCCGGGCCGCGGCCAGGGCGTGGAACTGGTGCTGGCGCAGCACGTGCGCGGCGTACCGGTTGGAATAGACCCGGGTGTTCTCCTCGGCGGCGGTCAGCAGGTAGACCTCGCGGTGTGCCTGCTTGAACGGCTGGGTGACCCGGTGGGTCTCCAGCCAGGCGCGCCAGGCGAGCACCTCGGCCACCTCGCGGCCGATCGGGTGCCAGAGCCGGACCGTCTCGCCGGCCACGATCTCCTTCTCCTCGTGGGTGCGCAGGGCACCGTCGGCGAAGGCACACGGCACGTCGTCGACGAGCCAGATCAGCCGGCGGGCCAGCGTACCGACCAGTGGGTGGTCGAGGTAGCGGGCGCGCCAGGCGCCGAACGGCCAGACCCGCTGGGCGAGAAGCTGGCGGTCGAGGCGTTCCGCCTGGGCGGAGAGCATCTTCTCGACGTCCTTGACGGCGGCTTTGAAATCGGCGAGTTCCTCGGGGTGGGCGGACCGCACCGAGGCCGGTACCGCCTTGACGGTCTTTCCGGCGGCGTTGCGCCAGGTGACCGTGACCGTCCCGGAGGTGGCGTCCAGGGTCGCCGAGGCGTCGCCGAAGTGCGCGACGCGCACCCCCACCTCGGTCAGCCCGTACGCCGGCACGGCGAGTTCCTCGACCTCGTCCCGGGTCAACCCCAGCGCCGCCGCCCGGGCGTCGAGTGCCGAGTTCAGCTCCTTGAGGGTGCCCTTGAAGGTGACCCGGGCGGCGAGCCGGGCGATCTGGGCGAGCGCCTCCTCGGTCGGAATCCGCGACAGCGCGTGGACCGCCGCGTTGGCGATCTTTGGGCTGCGCGGGCCGAGCCCGGCGACCTTGCGCAGCGACGTCTCGACGAGCGCGCCGAGCAGCCGCGCGGTCTCGGGGTGCTCGGGCAGGAAGGAGAGCAGCCAGACCAGTCCACGCAGCGGCGTCGTGTTGAACTGGTCGAAGGACTCGTTGACGTCGTGTTCCCACTGGGTGCGGTTGAGCCGGAGGGTGCGCGGCTGCCCGACCAGCGCGAGCCAGCGCCGTAGCCGGGCACCGGGCTCGGCCAGCCCGTCGAGCAGTTCGCGGGCCGCCGCCTCCCATTTCTGCGACGGTCTGGCGCTCGTCGCGGTCGCCGCGCGCCGGAACAGCACGTGCCAGCGACGGGCCTGGTCCGCCTCGAGCGAGGCGACGTCGGCGAGGGCGCGGTCGGCCCACGCCTCGCCGGGGTTGAGCGCCGGTGCGTCGAGCTTGTCGAGCAGCGGCTTGAGCGCGTCGGCCGAGCCCCAGTAGCCGTGCGCGACGGTCCGGCGCATCACGGCGACGACCTCCGGCGGCAGCGACCGCCCGGTTTCGCGCAGGAGTTCGGCCATCTGCCGCAGCTCGTCGCCACCGAAGAAGGCGGTGTGCCGGGCGGCGAAGGCGAGCGCGACGGCGGCCGATTCCGGGCTGTCGATCTTGCCGTAGGGCTTGACCAGGATCTTCAACAGCTCGTTGGTGACCCGGCGCTGCTCGGCTTCGCTGACCAGGCAGCAACGGTCGAGGATCGCCATCAGCAGCTCGGGCTTGCGCTCGGGCGCGACGAGACCGAGCGCGTCGGTGACGTGCCGGCTCTCCCTGCCCCAGTCGCCGGTGTAGCCGGCGGTGTAGGCCATGGTCTCGTCAACGAGGCCCTCGACGTCACCGCGCCGGGCCAGCTCCGCCATCCGTTCGCCGGCTTCGGTCGCCGGCCGGTCCGGTCCGCAGTGGAGCATCGGCACCGGCATCAGCCACCGACCAGCGGTACGAGCTTGAGGAAGGTGATCCGGGTGCCCCGGGCCAGCTCCACCACCGCGTCCAGCTCGTCGACCTGCCGGTCGTCGACGAGGACGATGAAACCGTTGCGGGAGAACGCCTCCAGCGCACGATCGGCCTGCTCGTCCGGGTCGATCCGCCGGGGCTGCCGGAGCTTGAAACCGTTGAGCGTCCGCTCGGTGTCGGTCGGCTGCACCAGACCCCGGAAGAGGTCGCCGCCCTTCGCGTTGTGCTCGGCGACCTCCTGGAAGACGCGTCGCCGGATCACCTCCCGCAGCGGCAGGCGCTCCTCGAAGATCTCCAGGTGCCATGCGGCGCCGCGCTCGCCCGCGGTCGTCTCGTCGACGAAACTCACCATCGCCATGGCGCCGCAGTCTAGGGCCGCCCACCGACAGCGTGTCGGCGGTGCGGCCCACCGGAGCACCGGACGGTCAGGAGGTAAGGACGTTCGGCGGCGGGACGAGGCGCCGGAAGGACTCGGCCGCCCGGGCGATCTCCACCCCGGCGCCGGTCAGCACCGGCTCGCCGTGGCCGGGGAGCAGTACGTCGACCCGGTGCCCGGCGAGTGCGACCACCGTCTCGGCGTACCGGTCGAGCCGGCAGTCGTGGATCGCCTGCATGCTCACCCGCCCACCGGCGAAGAGGCAGTCCCCGCTGAACAGGATGGTGCGGCCGGCGCGCCGCAGCAGTACGACGAGGTGGCCGTCGCAGTGCCCGGGTGCGTCGACGATCCGGATGTCGAGGTCGCCGGCCCGGACGACGTCACCGCCGGCCAGCACCCGGTCCACCGTGGCCGGCGCGAGCCGGTAGTCGGACGGGTAGACCCCGGCCGCCCGGGCCACCGCCAGGGAACTGCGCGACTCGTCGGCGGTGGCGAGCGCGGCCGAGGTCTCGGCGCTGGCCAGCAGGGGCAGCCCGGCGGCCCGCGCGGCGGCGGCGCCGCCGGCGTGGTCGGCGTGGTAGTGCGTGACGACGACGCCGGCCAGGGCGGCCGGGTCGCAGACCTCGGCGACGGCGGCCAGCCAGGCCCGCGCACCCAGGCCGGTCCCGGTGTCGACCAGTACGCCGCCCGTGCCGTCCCAGATCAGGTAGCAGTGGCAGTCGTGCGGGTCGGTGCGGGCGTCGGGATGGCTGCCGCTGCCGACCAGCCAGACGGAGTCGACCAGGGGGACGGCGCCCATCGTGCTCAGCTCGCCCGCGTCGGGTCGCGGCGTACGGCCACGACGTCGATCTCGACCAGGATCCCGGCGAGGGTGCTGCCGACGGTGGTCCGTACCGGGTAGGGCGGCCGGAAGCGCCTGGCGTACACCTCGTTGTAGGCGGCGAAGTCCCGGTCGAGGTGTTGCAGGTGCACGGTCGCCTTCACGACGTCGCCGAGGCCCAGTCCGACGGTGCGCAGCGCGTCCTCGACGTTGTCGAGCACCTGCTCGGTCTGCGCGGTGATCCCCTCCGGTACGACGCCGGTGGCCGGGTTCTGCGGTCCGAAGCCGGCGGTCCAGACCAGCGTGCCGGTGTCGACGACGTGACTGTAGGGTCCGGCCGGTTCGGGCAGGTCGGGGCTGGTGTGGGCGGTCCAGGTCACTTGGCGGTCTCCCTCGGTTCGCTGCTGGGGCGGTGCAGGTCGGACATGACCTCGTAGCGGTCGTGGCGGTAACGGGACCGGGAACGCTGCGCCGGGCGGCGGTTGGTGTCGTAGAAGACGTCGACGATCTCCAGTGCCGGGGCGTGTTCCGGCAGGCCGAGCAGTTGGGCGTCGCGTGACGGTGCGGGTACGGCGCGTACCCGGCGTCGGGCCGCCGCGACCACCACGCCGGCCCGGGCCAGCACCTCGTGCAGCGACCCCTCCAGTTCGGCGGCTTCCAGGATGCGCTGGAACCGGGCCGGCAGGTGGGCGTCCTCCAGGCACATCGGCTCGTCGTCGGCGAAGCGGAGCCGTTCCAGCCGGATCACCGGGCTCTCCACCTCGACCCCGAGGTCGAGGGCGACCTCGGGGGAGGCGGCGACCTCCTCGATCGCCACGAGGCGGCTGCTCGGCCGCAGCCCCCGGGAACGCATGTCCTCGGTGAAGGAGGAGAGGTTGGGGCCCATGGCCACGGTGGGCCGGCGGACGAACGTGCCGAGGCCGGGAACGCGTTCCACCCGTCCGTCGGTGGCCAATGCGTCGAGCGCCTGCCGGACCGTCATCCGGCTGACCTCGAAGCGCACGGCGAGATCCTTCTCCGAGGGCAGCCGGGACCCGACCGGCAGGTTCCGGCACTGCTCGCGGAGAGCGTTCGTGATCGCGACGTGTTTCGGCGTTGACATGAAGTGAGCATCCCGTATCTCCGGCTGGCGGCCGTACCCGGCCAGGTCGGGTCCAGACCCGGTTCTCCCTTGCTCTTGACTGGTCTAGACCGCCTCGGTATGGTCCGGAACATTATTCCAACACCGCTCGGTCCGTCTAGTCCGCAGCGTCGTCGTCAGCCGCACGAAGAGTCGTGACGATCCGGAAGCTCGCGGAACACCTGAAGGCCGTGAGAGGAGTACCAGCTCATGAGGTACGGGAAGGTCAAGCGGCTGACCGCTGTGGCCGTGGCCGCGGTGGTCGGGCTCTCGGCCGCCGCGTGCGGCGGTTCGAGTGGGCCAGCCGGTGACGACAAGACACTGATCCTGTGGCACATGGAACAGCCACCGAACCGGGTCGAGGGGTTCCAGAAACTGATCGACGGCTACAACGCCACGAACCCGGAATACAAGGTCCAGGCGCAGGTCCAGGACTGGAACCAGATCTACACGAAGATCTCGGGCGCGGTGCAGTCGAAGACGCAGCCCGACATCCTCTTCACCATCCCCGACTTCACCACCTACGTACGCCCGCTCGGCGCGGTCCGGCCGGTGACCTCGCTGGTGGAGGAACTCGACAAGGCACACACCTTCGGCGAGGCGGCCAAGGCACCCTACCGGGACGACGACCAGTACTGGGCCGTCCCGCTCTACGGCATGGTGCAGATGCTCTGGTACCGCAAGGACCTGCTGGCCAAGGCCGGCATCAACGAACCGCCGAAGACCACCAGCGAACTGCTGGCGGACGCCCAGAAGCTCACCCAGGGCAACCAGAAGGGGATCGCGCTGCCGGCCGGCAAGAACCTCGCCACCGACCAGGTGCTCTACAGCCTGATGCTGACCAGCGGGGCCGGGAACTTCTTCACCCCCACCGGTGAGATCAACTTCAACACCCCGGAAACCGTCCGGGCCCTCACCCTCTACCGGGACCTGCTCAAGCAGTCGCCGTCGGACAGCGGCAACTACTCCTGGGGCGAGCCGCAGGCGGCGTTCAACAGCGGCGCGGCGGCGATGGCGATCGAGAAGGGGCAGTACCTGGCGCCGTTCGAGTCCGAGTCGGGCCGTCCGGCGAGCGACCTGGGCTGCGCCCCGATCCCGGTCGCGGACTCCGGCGGCAAGCCGGGCAGCATCTACTACTCCAACGCCGCCATGGTGATGTCGGGCGACGACGCCAAGGCCGCCGGTGCGGAGGCGTTCCTGAAGTACGTCCTCCAGCCGGAGAACTACGGCACCCTGCTCAACTCCGAGCCGGGCCTGTTCCTGCCGCTGACCGCCGACGGTGCCACCGCCGAGTCCTGGACCAGCAACGAGGTCATCCAGAAGTACCGGGGCTGCGTCGACGCCATGCTCGAACAGTCGAAGACCGGTGCCCTGTTCGGTTTCGTCGACGGCCAGTACGTCGACTCCGTCGGCAAGATCTCCGGGCAGAACATCCTGGCCCAGGTCGTGCAGCGGATGTACAGCAGCGGAGAGTCGCCGGAGGCGGCGGCCAAGTGGGGTGACGAGCAGATGCGTGCGGCGGTCGCCAAGTGAGCAGCCGCAGCGCGGCGCCGGGTACCGGGGAGGTCATCCCCGGTACCCGGGCGGCCGGGCGGCCGGCGACGGCCGCCCGCCGTCGCCGGCCCTGGCACACGCACCTGCTCGGGTACGGCCTCGTCGCGCCGCTGGTGCTGCTCATGCTCGGCGTGATCGGCTATCCGCTGCTGAACACGGTGCTGCTCAGCCTCCAGGACCAGGGCGTCGTCGGCAGCAGCTCGAACTTCGTCGGCCTCGACAACTACACCGAGGCGTTCGGCGACGGCGCGTTCTGGGCCTCGATCGGGCGGTCCGGAATCTGGCTGGCCGGCAACCTGCTGGTGCAGACCCTCATCGCCTTCGGCACCGCGCTGCTGATCGGCCGGTCCGGGCGCTGGGCCCGGGCCTCCCGGACCTGGGTGCTCATCCCCTGGGTGATCCCGACCGTCGCGGTCGCGGTCATCTGGCAGTGGCTGAGCAACAGCAACTACGGCATCGTGCCGAAGCTCGCCGCCGCGGTCGGGATCGACGGGCTGGGCAGCCCGTTCGGGGACAGCGCGCTGGCGATGCCGGCGCTGATCCTGATGAACAGCTGGCACTGGTTCCCGCTCGGCGCGGTCGTCATCTTCGGCGCGCTGCGGACGATCCCCGGCGAGATCTACGAGGCCGCCCGGGTGGACGGCGCCGACGCCTGGCGGATCTTCTGGCGGATCACCTTCCCGCTGCTCCAGCCGGTGCTCTTCGCGCTCGGGCTGGTCGGGTCGCTCTGGTCGTTCAACATCGTCGACTCGATCTACCTGGTCACCAAGGGCGGGCCCGCCGACGCGACGACGACGGCCCCGATCTTCATCTACAACAAGGCCTTCAACCAGTTCCAGGCGAGCGACGCCGCCGCCGTCAGCGTGATCACGATCATCCTGCTGGCCGCCCTCGCCTTCTTCTACATCCGCGTCGCGAAGCCGAAGGAGGACTCGTGACATCCGCGCCGCCGGTGACGTCCCGGCTGTCCTGGGCGCGGCTGCCGCGCCTCGTCACCTGGACCGTGCTCACCGCCATCGTGCTCGGCCCGCTCTACTGGATCACGATCTCGGCGTTCAAGGACCGTGAGGAGATCCTGCGTACGACGCCGACGCTGATTCCGACCAACCCGACCCTGGACAACTTCCGGCAGCTCTTCACCGCGACGGACTATCCGAGCTATCTCACCAACAGCTTCGTCATCGCGCTCTCCACCGCGCTCTGCACCGTACTGGTGTCGTTCGCGGCGGCGTACGGGCTCTACCGGCTGCGCATTCCGGGCGGCAACAAGCTGGCCGGGGCGATCCTGGTGGCGTACATGATCCCCGGGACGCTGCTGCTGGTGCCGCTCTACCAGGCGTTCGCGGCGGTGGAGCTGATCGACACCAGGAACGCGCTGGTGATCGTGAACGTCGCGTTCACCGCACCGTTCTGCACCTGGCTGCTGCGCGGCTTCTTCTTCGCGATCCCCCGGGACATCGACGAGGCCGCCGCCGTCGACGGGGCCGGCCCGGTCCGGATGATGCTGCGGATCGTCCTGCCGCTGCTCGCGCCGGGCATCTCGACCGTCGCCGTCTACGCCTTCGTCTTCTCCTGGACCGAGTTCGTGTTCGCCTCGCAGCTCATCGTCAGCGACCAGCTCAAGACCCTGCCGATCGGGCTGAGCGCGATCATGGGCCAGTACACCGTGAACTGGGGGCTGCTGATGGCCGGTACGGTCTGCACGGTCATTCCCGCGATCGTCCCGTTCCTCTTCGCCGGCCGCTACTTCGTCGGCGGCCTGACCGCGGGAGCGGTCAAGTGAGCGGCACGGCGCCCGCCGGGGGCGCGGCGTGGTCGGCACAGGAGGTCACCGCCGCCGGGTACGCGGCCCGCGTGCAGGAGGTCCTCGGCCGCGCCCTGGCCGAGGAACTGCCGGCGGTGCGACGGGCCGCGGAACTGGTCGCCCGGTCGTGGGCCGCGAAGGGCCTCTTCTACGTCTTCGGCAGCGGACATTCGCACATCTTCGGCGAGGAGGCGTTCTACCGGGCCGGCGGCGCGGTACGGGTCTGCCCGATCCTCAAGCCCGCGCACATGCTGCACGAGGGCGCGGTACGCAGCACCGTGCTGGAACGGGAGCACGGGCACGCCGAAGCGGTGCTGGCGGGGTACCGGCTCGACGGCGACCGCGACGTCCTGCTGGTCGTCTCCAACTCGGGCGCGAACCCGCTGCCCGTCGAGGTCGCCCGGGCCGCGAAGGCGCGCGGCCTGCCGCTGATCGCGATCACCTCCCGCCGGTACGCCTCGGCGATCTCCCGGCCCGGTCCACGGCTGCACGACATCGCCGACGTGGTCGTCGACAACCACTGCCCGCCCGGCGACGCGCTCGTCGAGCTGGGCCCCGGGCTGCCGTCCGCCGGCCCGTCGTCCAGTGTGGTCGGTCTGGCCCTGCTCGACGCGATCATCGTCGAGGCGCTCGGCATCCAGATCCGGCGCGGCGAGACGCCGGAGGTCTTCATGAGCGCGAACATGCCCGGCGCCGCCGAGCACAACAGCGAGGCCGCGCGGCGGATGTCCGACATCGTCCCGCACCTGTAGCCCGTCGCACACCTGAGGAAGGGAAGAGACCCGGTGAAGATCAGTTTTGAGGTCTGGCCGAACATGCCCTGGGGCCGGCTGGAGGCCGCCGGCCCGGCCTGGAACTCCTGGGGGGACAAGCCGGCGACCTGGTGCGTGGAGCAGACCGCGAAGTACGGCTACGACGGTGTCGACTTCATCTTCGCGAAGCTGCTGGAGGCGCCGAAGGCCGAGTACGACCAGCAGTTGCGGGACGTGCGGGCCACGGCGGAGCGGGTCGGCATCGACATCGGCTACCTCGGCCACCACACCACGTTCGTCAGCCCCCGGGAGTTCGACCGGGAGCGCGGCATCGAGTCGTTCAAGAAGGCCCTCGACGCGGCGGCCGTACTCGGCGCGAAGTCGGTCTGCACGCTGATCGGCGACGGCTACTACGACCCGCCGCTGAACGTCCTGCTCAGCCGCAAGGACGCCTGGCGGCAGTGCCGGGAGGCGATCACCGAGGTGGCGGCGCACGCGTCGACGCTCGGGCTCAACGTCAGCATCGAACTGTTGCAGGGCACCATCCTCAACCGGGTCGAGCTGATCGAGCGGATGTTCGACGAGGTCGGCGCGAGCAACCTGCGGATGACGATGGACACCGGGGCCTTCTACGTCGCGGTGAAGCCGTTCATGAACGTCAAGCAGGCGATCAAGCGGCTCGGCCCGTACATCGACATCGTGCAGATCAAGGACGAGGTCGGGCTGCCGACGATCGTGCACTGCAACCACATCTGGTTCGGCGGCGGGCTGGTCGACTTCCGGGAGACGTACGAGGCGCTCGCGGAGATCAACTTCGACGGGTACGTCAGCGTCGAGTGGGAGGGCTGGCAGGTCGGCGGCAACATCGGCGTCGGCGAGCCGGCCGGGGTGGGGCTCGCCGACTTCGACCGGGTCGCGGAGGAGTCCCTCGAATACCTGATGGAGTTCGGCTTCGTCCCCCGGCGCAGCCGTTGACCGGCGCCGTACCGGGCAACGCCCTGCTGGTCGGCATCGACCTGGGTACCACCGGGGTGAAGGTGGTGGCCGTCGACGCCGCGACCGGCGCCACGGCGGCCCGGTCCTACCGGGACTACCCGTCGGACACCGGCCGGCCGGGCCGGCACGAGCAGGACCCGGCCGACTGGTGGCGCGCGGCGGCCGGCGCGGTCCGGGAGGCGCTCGCCGACCTCGACCCCGGCGCGGTGGCCGGGGTCGGGCTGAGCGGCCACATGCACGCGGTGGCGCTCTTCGACGACCGGGACCGTCCGGTACGGCCGGCGATGACCTGGGCGGACCGGCGGGCCGTCGCCGAGGTGCGGGACCTGCGCGAGCGCGGGGACCTCTTCGGCGAGCTGACCGGCAACCCGGTGGTCGAGGCGTTCAGCGCCCCCAAGCTCGCCTGGCTGGTCCGGCACGAACCCGAGGCGGTACGCCGGGCCGTCCGGATGGTCCAGCCGAAGGACGTGCTGCGGCACCACCTCACCGGCGACTGGGGCACCGACCCCACCGACGCGGCCGGCACCCTGCTCTACGACGTGGGTCGGCGCCGGTGGGAGCCCCGGTTGTGGGCCAGTTGCGGGGCAGACGAGCGGCTGGCGCCCCGGGTGCAGGGCTCGGCGGAGATCGTCGGGACGGTCCGACCCGAGGCGGCCGAGGCGACCGGACTGCCCGCCGGTACCCCGGTGGTGGCCGGCGGCGGCGACGTCTCCTGCGCCGCGCTCGGTGCCGGGGCGGTCGCCGACGGCCGGGTCTACGTCAACGTCGGCACGGCCGCCCAGATCGTCACCCCGGTAGCCGAGCCGCGGGCCGGCGTCGACCGGTTCGTCTTCGCCCGGGCCGGCGAGGACGGCTTCCTCGGCATGGTCTCCTCGTACGCGGCCGGACTGGCGATCCGCTGGGCCGAGCGGAACCTGCTCGCCGGTGGCGCCCCGGAGGTGCCGGACGGCACGGCGGACCGGCTGGCCCGGGAGAGCCGCCCCGGCGCCGCAGGACTGACCTTCCTGCCGTACCTGCTCGGCGCCAGCGCCCCGATCCACGACCCGGCGGTCCGGGCCGCGCTGCTCGGTGCCGCTCCGGAACACGGACCCGCCGACATCGCCCGGGCCGCGCTGGAGGGCGTCGCGTACGCCTGTGCGGCGGCCGTGGCGCAACTCCTCGACGGCGCCGGTGCCGCGACCGAGATCCGGGTCGGCGGCGGGGTGACCCGCTCGCAGGTCTGGTGCGAGGCGTTCGCCGCCGCCTGCGACGCGCCGGTACGACGGCTCGGCCAGGACGCCTCGCCACGTGGCGCCGTCGCGCTGGCCGGGATCGGCGCCGGGATCTGGCCGGACGTCGCCGCCGCCTGCGCGGTGCTCGACGACAGCGCGCCGCTGACCGCCCCGGACGAGCACCGTGCCGCCTACCGGCAGGCCCGGCACCGCTACACCGCCGCCTCGGCGGCCGTCGCCGAACTGCACCGCGACCCGGCCCTCACCGGTGGTGCCGCATGATCGGGCGGATCGACCCGGAAGCGGTGCTGGCGGAGGCCGCCCGGCTGATCGCGATCGAGGGCCACCAGGACCATCCCGGGCAGGAGCGCGCGGTCGCCGACTACCTCGCCGACCGGCTGCGCGGCTGCGGCGCCGAGGTGCGGCTGCAACCGGTGCGGGGCGACCGGGCGAACGTGATCGCCCGGGTACCCGGCACCCGCCCCGGCCCGACCCTGATGCTCAACGCCCACCTGGACACCGTGCCGCCGTACGGCATGCCGGACGCGCTGCGGCCCAGGGTCGCCGACGGCCGGCTCTGGGGCCGGGGCGCCGTCGACATGAAGGGCGCGCTCGCGGCGATGATCGCCGTCGTCGAGCTGCTCGCCGCCCCGGACGTCACGTTCGACGGCGAACTGCTGCTGACCGGGGTGGCCGGGGAGGAGAACGGCAGCCCGGGAATGCGGGCGCTGGTGGAGGCCGGCGTACGCGCCGACTTCGCGATCGTCGGCGAGCCGACGATGCTGCGGGTCGGGCGGGCGCACAAGGGCGCGATGTGGGCGCAGGCGACGTTCCGGGGCGTCGCCACGCACGGCAGCGTGCCGCAGGACGGGGTCAACGCCGTCTACCACGCGGCCCGGTTCATCGCGGCGGTCGAGCGGGACCTGGTACCCCGGCTCGACCGGCGCCGTCATCCGCTGCTCGGGCCCGCGACCGTCAACGTCGGGGTGGTGGCCGGTGGCGACCGCCCGCCGATGGTTCCCGCCTCCTGCGTCGTGCAACTCGACCGCCGGTGGCTGCCGTCGGAGCGGCACGACGAGATACTCGCCGAGCTGCGCGAGGTCGTGGCGGAGCTGCGCCGGGCGGACTCCCGGGTGGACGCGACGGTCGAGGAGATGGCCGGTACGTCGACCTTCGTGCACGCCCCGCTGGACTGCCCGCCCGACGACCCGCACCTGCGGATGCTCTGCGCCGTCGCCGCCGACCCCGAGCCGGTCGGGTTGCAGTTCTGGACCGATGCCGCGCTGCTCGCCGCCACCGGCACTCCGGCGGCGGTCTGCGGACCGGGCGACATCGCCCAGGCACACTCCCTGGCCGAGTGGGTGCTCGTCGACCAGCTACGCGGCGCGGCCGAGGTCTACTGTGCTATGGCGCAGCGGATGCTGTCGGTGCGCCCGCTGGAGACCGACGCCGGGATGAGGGCATGAAGATGGTCAACAACGAGCGGAAACCCGACGGTCTGCGGGCGGTCGAACGGACCGTGGCGGTGCTGGCGGCGCTGGCGGAGAGCCCCTCGGGGGCGTCGCTGACCGAACTCGTCAAGGCGACCGAGATTCCGGCCACCACCCTGCACCGGATGCTCGGTGTGCTGCGCGGCACCGCGCTGGTCCGGGAGACCGCCGACGGCCGGTACGCGCTGGCCGCCGGCACGATGACGCTGGCCCGCTCCTATCTGGACGGGCTCGACCTGCGGCAGGAGGCGCTGGGGGTGATGCGGCCGCTCTCGGCGCTTACCGGCGAGACCTGCCACCTCGGCGTACTCGCCCTGGTGCACGTCGTCTACATCGAGAAGATCGACAGTCCGTCCCGGGTCCGGATGCACAGCCGGGTCGGCCAGACCAACCCGGCGCTGACCACCGCGATCGGCCGGGCCATCCTCGCCCACTCACCGGCGCACGTCGTGGACGAGGTGGTCGACGCGCACCAGCGGCTCTCCGGCGAACGGCTGGACCGTGCCGAGGTCGACGCGCTGCTGGCCGGGGTACGGGTCGACGGCTACGCCCGGGACATCCAGGAGAGCGAACTCGGCATCTGCTGCGTCGCGGCCCCGGTCTTCGACCACACCGGCCACGTCGTCGCCGGGCTGAGCATCTCGGCCCCGGCGACCCGGTTCGACGCCGGGGCCGCCGGCCGGCTCGGCCCGCAGGTCCGGGCGGCCGCGGCGGACCTCTCCGGCCAGCTCGGCTGGCCGGGTGCACCGACCCAGGCCACCGCCGACCCGCAGGCCGACCCGGCCGACCGGACCCCGCAACCGCGTCCGGCACCGGCGGAGCCACCGTCGGCGCCAGCGGAGTCACCGTCGACACCGGTGGCGGCACCATGAGGGACTTCACCGTCGGCTGTCTCCGGTGTGACCGGAGCACCGGCTTTCCCGCCTACCGCTGCCCGGCCTGCGGATCGCCGCTGGTGCTGGAGCTGGCCCCGGTCTCCGCCGCCGCCTGCCGGCCCGGCTCCGGGAGCGGACTGTGGCGGTACGCCGGGATGCTGCCCCGGGCCGGGCACGCCGTCACCCTCGGCGAGGGTGCGACGCCCCTGCTGCCGTTGCGGCTCGACGGTGTCGACGCGCACGTCAAGCTCGAGTCGCTCAACCCGTCGCTCTCGTTCAAGGACCGGGCGATGGCGCTGGCCGCCTCCGCCGCGCTGGACCGGGGACTGGAGGGTCTGGTCCTCGCCTCGACCGGCAACGCCGCCGTCTCGGCCGCCAGCTACGCGGCGGCGGCGGGACTGCGCTGCCGGGTCTTCTGCGCCACCGGCTCGAACGCGGGGGCGAAGGTGCAGACCGCCCGGGCGCACGGTGCGGAGGTGGAGCTGGTCGACGGCCACTACAGCGACGCGTACGCCGCGGCGACCCGCGCCGAGCACGAGGGCTGGCTCAACGTCACCACCACGTACCGGAACCCGCTGCTGACCGAGGCGTACCGGCCGATCGCGGCCGAACTCGTCGAGGATCTCGGCGGCGTACCCGAGGTGGTGGTGGTACCGGTCGGGGCGGGTCCGCTGCTGCGCGGCATCTGGCTCGGCTTCACCGACCTGCGGGACGCGGGCGTGACGGCCGGCCTGCCCCGGATGGTCGGGGTGCAGGCCGAGGCGTGTGCGCCCCTGGTCCGCGCCTGGGGCTCGGCGGACTGGGAGTCGTCGCTGCGCGAGCCGCTCGCGGTCGCCCCGACCGCCGCGACCGCGATCGCCGACGCGCTGCGCGGCTACGAGGACGAGGGCCTGCTCACCCTGGCCGCCGTCCGGGACAGTGCCGGCGCCCTCGTCGCCGTCGACGAACCGGCGATCGCCGAGGCGGGTCGCGCGCTCGCCCGCCGAGGGCTCTTCGTGGAGCCGGCGGCGGCCGCCGCCGTGGCGGCCCTGCACGGTTCCGCCGTTCCGGCGGGGTCGCGGGCCGTCGCGGTGCTCACCGGGCACGGCGCGAAGGAGCCGTCCACCCTCGACCTGCTCACCGGCCCCGGCCCAGGCGATCCGGCCGGGTCCACCGGCCCCGGCCCGGCCGGTCCGACCGGCCGCAGCGAAGGCGCCGCCGCTGCTGGAAGCCCTGGTTCCGGCGCGCACGAACCGTCCAGCACCATCCTCGGGAGGAAGCCATGACCGGACCGACCGTCGCCATCGCCGGTGTGGGCCGGTTCGGCGCCCTGCACGCCCGGGTCTGGACCGAGGCCGGCGCCCGGCTCGTCGGCCTGGCCGACCCGGACCCCGGTCGGCTCGCCGAGGTGGCCCGGGCGCACCGGGTGGAGGAGACCGGGAGCGACCTCGCCGCGCTGCTCGACCGGATCCACCCGGACGTCGTGGTGATCGCCTCCGACGAGGCGTCACACGTCGGGCTGGCCCTGACCGCCCTGGAGGCGGGGAGCCATGTCTTCGTCGAGAAGCCGCTGGCCCTGTCGAGCGTGGACGCGTGGCGGGTGGCCGACACCGCCGCCGCGCACCAGCGGCAGGTCGTGGCGGGCCACATCTCCCGGTTCACCGCGCCGATGGCCCGGATGCGGGCCGGCGTCGAGCGGGGCGCGGTCGGCACACCCTGCGCGCTGCGGCTGCGCCGGGACTTCAGCCGCGCCTGGTTCCTCAGCTTCGGCGACCGGGTGCATCCGGTCTGGGAATCCTGCATCCACGACATCGACCTGGCGATCTCGTTCGCCCGTACCCCGGTACGCCGAGTGACGGCGATGTGCAGCGGTGCGGCCGGCGACGCGGCGCCCAGTGTGGTCAGTGCCCTTCTCGAGTTCGACAACGGGGTGATCGCGACGGTGGAGTCCGCCTGGCTGGTGCCGGCGGCCGCCCCGGGCACCCTGGACGACGGCCCGTTGACCCTGGACGGCGCCATCGTCGGCGAGGTCGAGGTGCTCGGCCTGGACGGGATTCTCAAGGCTCGGCTGGTCAGCGACGCGCTGGTGGAGTGGACCCCGGCCGGGGTCCAGGTTCCGGACCTGTCGCTCTGGCCGGAGGAGGACGGCGTGGTCGGCGGGGCGTTGCGCCGCGAGGTGGGGTACGCCCTGGCGGTCTTCGCGGGCCGGCGCGAGCCCGACGTGATGCCGGTCGAGGAGGCGTGCTGGGGTGTGGCGGCGGCCGAGGCGGTCGTCGAGTCGCTGCGTACCGGCGGCCCGGTGGAGCCTGCCCGGCGCTGACCGGGCCGGGTGGTCCGGCCGGTGGTCGCAGGAAATCACCCGCGCGCCCGCACGTGTCAGCAGACTTATTAGTAAAGCATGCTGATAGATTAGTAAGGTTTGTGAACAGAACGTGTTACGGTCACCTCCATCGATGTGCGGCGCCCACCGGCCCGCACGTACCCAGGAAGGAGTGACCATGTCGAGACTGCGCGCTCTGATCGCGTTCGCGGCGCTGGTCGTCGCCGCCGGACTCGTGGCGGTCATCCCGTCGAGCCCGGCATCGGCAGCGGCCTGCGCGGCACCGTGGCAGTCCTCGGCCGTCTACTGGGGAGGCGACCAGGTCTCCCACGGCGGTCGCAACTACCAGGCGAACTGGTGGACCCAGAACGAGGCGCCACCGGGCACCACCGGCGTCTGGCGGGACCTCGGTGCCTGCGGCGGCGGCACCACTCCGCCACCGGGAGGCAGCTTCGCGGTGAGCGAGGCGCAGTTCAACCAGATGTTCCCGGGCCGCAACTCCTTCTACACGTACTCCGGACTGGTCGCCGCCCTGAGCGCATACCCGGCGTTCACCCGGACCGGCAACGCCACCGTCCAGCGCCAGGAGGCGGCCGCGTTCCTGGCGAACGTGCACCACGAGACCGGCGGGCTCGTGCACATCGTGGAGCAGAACACCGCCAACTACCCGCACTACTGTGACGCCGGCCAGCCCTACGGCTGCCCCGCCGGGCAGGCCGCCTACTACGGGCGCGGGCCGATCCAGCTGAGCTGGAACTTCAACTACAACGCCGCCGGGAACGCCCTCGGCCTGCCGCTGCTGACCAACCCCTGGCTGGTGCAGAACGACGCGGCGGTGGCCTGGAAGACCGCCATCTGGTACTGGATGACCCAGAACGGTCCGGGCCGGATGACCGCGCACAACGCGATGGTCACCGGCGCCGGGTTCGGCGAGACCATCCGCAGCATCAACGGCTCGATCGAGTGCAACGGCGGCAACCCCGGGCAGGTGCAGAGCCGGGTCAGCAGGTACCAGCAGTTCGTCGGCATCCTCGGCGTGCCGGCCGGAGCCAACCTGTCCTGCTGATCCACGCCCGAGCCTTGTCACCCGGCCACCCGACGGGTGACAAGGCCCGGCGCGGCGGTGTGCCGGCCACCGGCCGCTGCCTCCCGACCGCGTGCTCAGTCGGTGGTCGTCGGAAGTTCCCGGATCACCGCGACCGGGCAGTGCGCGTGGTGCAGCAGTTGCTGGCTGATCGAGCCGAGCAGCAGCCCGCCGAAGCCGCCGCGACCCCGGGAGCCCACGACCACCAGTCGGGCGTCCCGGCTCGCGTCGACCATGACCCCACCGGCCGGGCCGGGGAGAACGTCCACGGTCACCTGGACCTGCGGGTACCTGCGCCGCCCGTCGGCGAGTATCTCGTCGAGTTCGGCCCGCTCGGCACCGGCCTGCTCCTCGGAGCCGGATCCGGACGGCTGCCCGCCCGAGGCGACCGGCTGGTACGCCCGGACCACCCGCAGTTCGGCGCCATTGGCCGCCGCCTGCGCGAAGGCGTACTCGAGGGCCAGCAGTGCGCAGCTCGAACCGTCCACGCCGACCACGACCGGCCCGTCCGGCCGTTCCCGTTCGCCCCGTACCACGACGACCGGGCAGTGCGCGTGCGCCGTCACGGCCACGCTGGTCGAGCCGAGGAGAAGACCGGTGAAGCCGCCGTGCCCACGGCTGCCCAGCACCAGCAGGCCTGCCTCCCGGGAATGCTCCCGAAGCAGCAGCGCGGCCGGACCGTCCGCGACGGTGCGGGTGACGTGCACCTGCGGGTGGGTCTGGAAGGCGTCGAGGATCGCGGCGTCGAGCATCTTCTGCGCGTCGTCCCGGACACCCTGGTCCGGCCAGGTCGTCGCCAGTGGGGCGACCGTACTCGCGACGGCCGGCCACTCGAACGCGAAGAGCAGCGTCACCTGCGCGCCGGTGCGGGCCGCCTCGTCGAGGGCCCAGCCGAGGGCGGCGCCGGCGCCGTCGGACCCGTCGTAGCCGACGATGATGGGACGAGCGTTCATGACTTCCTCCAACCGGACTTCCCGGAACAATTTTCGCTGACCGGGCTCCTAGCACCGACCGTAACAGTGCGTGAGGCTTCCCGCGTAGGGTCGTTGGTCGGTTCGGTAGGTGACCCTGTCCCCGTACCGGTGGGTCCTTCGGCCCTGTCCGATTCCGGCCGGCCGGTGTGTGATGGAGGGAGGAACCGCCCGGCGGATGGAACGGCGTACCCGAGCGGCGATTGGGGAAGTCATGACGAGCACCCGCGACCTGCTGGCCGAACAGCCCTTCCTCGACGGCCTGGCCCCGGCCTGGCTCGACCGGCTCACCGCCTACGCGCATCCGGTGTACCGCAATCGCGGCTACCGGCTGTTCGCGGCGGGGCGCTCCGCGACGCGCTTCTGGCTGCTCCGCTCCGGACAGGTGGTGCTGGACCTGCCGACGCCGGGCCGGGGCGACGTGGTCATCGAGGCCCTCGGCGCCGGCGACGTGCTCGGCTGGTCCTGGCTCTTCGCGCCGCAGCGCTGGCAGTTCGGGGCGGTGGTGGTGGAGCCGGTCCGGGCCGTCGAGTTCGACGCGTCCGGGGTACGGCACCTGATGGCGGACGACACGACGCTCGGGTACGAGCTGAACCGCCGGTTCATGGCCGTGATGCTGGACCGGCTCCAGGCCACCCGTACCCGCCTGCTCGACCTGTACGGCTACCCGGAGCACCGCGCCTCGTAGCCCGGGTCGGTGGCGATGGCCGGACAGCCGAATCAGCCAACGGACTATTAGGACATCGACCACTTTCGGGAAGTTGCTGATCTTCGGTGTGAGGGCACCCCAAGCCGGGTAGGAGCGCCCGCATGCGCGTACTCGGGATCAATGCGATCTTCCATGATCCGGCGGCCGCACTGGTCGTGGACGGTACGGTGGTGGCCGCAGCGGAGGAGGAGCGGTTCAGCCGGCGCAAGCATGGAAAGCGGCCGGTCCCCTTCTCCGCCTGGGAGCTGCCCGAACTCTCCGCCGCCTGGTGCCTGCGGCAGGCCGGGTTGGACGCCGCCAGCCTCGACGCCGTCGCCTACTCCTTCGACCCCGGCCTGTGCCGGGACGCCAGCCAGCTCGGCCTGACCGACCCGTGGGACTGGCTGCGGATCGAGTACGCCAAACGAGCGCCGCAGTTCCTCGCCGAGGTGCTGCCCGGCCTCGACCCGGAGATCGTGCGGTTCGTGCCGCACCACGTCGCGCACGCGGCCTCGGCCGGGCTGGCCGCGCCCCCGGACCCGGCCGGCGCGACCGGCTCGGCGGTGCTGGTACTCGACGGCCGGGGCGAGACCGCGAGCCACCTCGGCGGGGTCTACCGCGAGGGGCGGCTGCAACAGCTCGCCGCACAGCAGCTGCCGCACTCGCTGGGACTGCTCTACGAGGACCTCACCCGGCACCTCGGCTTCCTGCACTCCAGCGACGAGTACAAGGTGATGGCCCTCGCCTCCTACGGCGAGCCCCGCCACCTCGGGCTGCTGCGCGAACTGGTCCGGGTGACCGACGACGGCGGCTTCACCGTCGACCGGATCGACTGGGCCTCGCTGGCCAAGCCGCGCCCACCGGACGCGGAGATGACCGGCGAGCACGCCGACCTCGCCGCCAGCGTGCAGGCCCGGCTCGAAGAGGTGATCCTCGACCTGGCCCGCTGGCTGCACGACGCCGCCGACGGCCCCGGCACGCTGACCATGGCCGGCGGGGTCGCCCTGAACTGCGTGGCCAACGCCCGCATCGCCGCCGAGGGCCCCTACCAGCGGGTGTGGGTGCAGCCGGCGGCCGGAGACGCGGGGACCGCGCTCGGCGCGGCGCTGCACCTCGACAGCGTCCTCGGCGACACCACCGCGCCGATGCCCGGGGTCGACCTCGGCCGGGGCTGGACCGACGAGGAACTGGAGGCCGAACTGCGCCGGGCGGCGCTGCCGTACCGGCGACCCGACTCGATCGCCGCCGAGGCGGCCCGGGTACTCGCCGACAACGGCATCGTCGCCTGGTTCCAGGGGCGCAGCGAGTACGGGCCACGGGCGCTGGGTCACCGGTCGCTGCTGGCCCACCCCGGCGACCCGGATACCACCCGCCGGATGAACGACGTCAAGGGGCGGGAGCAGTTCCGCCCGATCGCCCCGATGGTCCGGGCCGAACGGGCCGCCGAGATCTTCGAGGGCGTACTGCCCAGCCCGTACATGCTCTTCGTGCACCGGGTCGCGCCGCAGTGGCGGGACCGGATCCCGGCGGTGGTGCACGTCGACGGCACCGCCCGGGTGCAGACCGTCGACCCGGGGACCGAACCGCTGGTGGCCGAGATGCTGGCCGAGTTCGACCGCCGGACCGGGCTGCCGGTGGTGGTCAACACCTCCCTCAACACCGCCGGCCGGCCGATGGTCGACACCCCGCGCGAGGCGATGGAACTCTTCGGCTCGGCACCGGTCGACCTGCTCGCCATCGGCCCGTACGCCGTGCACCGAGGCGACCTGGGAGCAGGGCGGTGATCAGCATCGTCGTGCCGACCCTCGGCCGGGACAGCCTCGCCGACCTGCTCGACATCCTCGCCCGGCAGGTGCACGACAACACCGAACTGGAGATCCTCCTGGTCGACGACCGGCCCACCGACGGTACCGAGCTGGCCGTACCGGGGGCACTCGCGCCGTACACGAAGGTGTTGCGCGGCCGCGGCGCCGGCCCGGCGGCGGCCCGCAACCTCGGCTGGCGGGCGGCCCGGCATCCCTGGGTGGCGTTCCTGGACGACGACGTGCTGCCGGCAGCGGACTGGCTGGAGCGGCTCCGGACGGACCTCGCCGTGCCGGACCGGGTCGGCGGGGTGCAGGGCGAGATACGGGTGCCGCTGCCGGCCGACCGCCGGCCGACCGACTGGGAACGGGTGACGGCGGGCCTCGCCGACGGCGAGTGGATCACCGCTGACATGGCCTACCGGCGGGTCGCGCTCGCCGCCGTCGGCGGCTTCGACGAACGGTTCCCCCGGGCCTACCGGGAGGACGCGGAGCTGGCCCACCGGGTACGGCTGGCAGGCTGGCGACTGCTCCGGGGCACCCGCACCGTCCGCCACCCGGTACGACCGGAGAGCCGCTGGATCAGCCTGCGCGCCCAGCGGGGCAACGCCGACGACGCCCTGCTGCGCCGGCTCTACGGCCCGGGCTGGCGGACCGAACTGGGCATACCAGTGGGAAGACGACACCGGCACGCGACCCTGACCGGCGCGGCGGTGCTGGCCGCCGCCAGCCTGGCCGGTGGCGTGGCCGCACAGGGCTCCCGGATGCACCGCCCGCTCACCACCGTCGCCGCCCTGGCCGGCGCCGCCTGGCTGGCCGGTACCGCCCGGTTCGCATACGCGCGGATCGCACCCGGGCCGGGTACCCCGGCGGAGGTCGGCACGATGCTGCTGACCAGCGCCGTCATCCCGCCGCTCGCCGTCGCCCACTGGCTGCGGGGCTGGTGGCGCCACCGCGACGAGTTGCCACGCCCGCTCCGGCGGTACCCCGGTGGGCGGCGATGACCAGGCCGGCACGGCTGCCCGGTCCTCTCTTCGACGCCGTACTGCTCGACCGCGACGGCACGCTGGTCGAGGACGTGCCCTACAACGGAGACCCGGACAAGGTACGCCCGATGCCCGGCGCCGGGGCGGCACTGGCCCGGCTGCGCGCCGCCGGACTGCGACTCGGCGTGGTCACCAACCAGTCCGGACTGGCCCGTGGCCTCTTCACCGCCGCCGAGCTGGCCTCGGTCAACGCCCGGGTGGAGGAACTGCTCGGCCCCTTCGACACCTGGCAGATCTGCCCGCACGGTGACGGCGACGGCTGCCGGTGCCGCAAGCCGGCACCCGGACTCGTCGAGGCCGCCGCCCGCGCGCTCGGCACCGACCCGCGCCGCTGTGTGGTGATCGGCGACATCGGCCGGGACATGACCGCCGCCCTCGCGGCCGGCGCCACCGGGATCCTGGTACCGACCCCGGTGACCCGACCGGAGGAGGTCGCGGCCGCCCCGGCGGTCGCCGCCGACCTGACCGACGCGGTCGACCAACTGCTCCACCGGCAGGCACTGCTCCGCGCCGGGTCGACCACCGGCCGGATGTCGACGGCGGCGCGCCGGGCCGGCGCGCGACGGGGCACGGTGCTGGTGGCGCGGAGCGACTCGGCCGGGGACGTCCTGGTCACCGGGCCGGCGATCCGGGCGGTAGCCGCAGGTGCGGATCGAGTCGTCATGCTCTGCGGCCCCCGTGGCCGGGCCGCCGCGCGGCTGCTGCCCGGCGTCGACGAGCTGATCGAGTGGCCGCTGCCCTGGATCGACCCGTCACCGGCCCCGGTGGAGCCGGACGGCATGCGCGAGCTGACCGCCCGGCTCGCCGCCGTGGACGCGGAACAGGCGCTGATCTTCACCTCCTTCCACCAGTCCGCCCTGCCGCTGGCCCTGCTGCTGCGGATGGCCGGGGTACCCCTGGTCGGTGCGATCAGCGACGACTATCCGGGCAGCCTGCTGGACCTGCGCCACCGCGTGCCGACCGGGGTGCCGGAGGCGGAGCGGGCGCTGTCGCTGGCCGCTGCCGCCGGTTTCGAGTTGCCCGCCGGCGACGAGCCCACGCTGCGGCTGCGGGCCGACGCGCTGCCCGGACGACCGCCCGTGGACCTGCCGGCCGGCTTCGTGGTCGTGCACCCCGGTGCGTCGGTGCCGGCCCGGGCCTGCCCGCCGCAGCGCTGCGCCGACATCGTCGCCGCGCTCACCCGCGCCGGTCACCGGGTACTGGTCACCGGTGGCCCGGGGGAGCGGGACCTGACCGCACGGGTGGCGGCGGCCGGCGGCGTCGACCTCGGCGGCCGTACCTCGCTCGGCGAGCTGGCCACGCTGCTGACCCACGCCGCCTGTCTGGTCGTCGGCAACACCGGGCCGGCGCACCTGGCCGCGGCGGTCGGCACACCGGTGGTCAGCCTCTTCGCACCCACCGTCCCGTTCGGACAGTGGGCACCCTACCGGGTACCGGCGGTGCGGCTCGGCGACGCCGGTGCCGGGTGCCGGGACAGCCGCGCCAGCGTCTGCCCGCTGCCCGGCCACCCCTGCCTGGCCGGACTCGACCCGGCCGCCGTGGTGGCCGCCGTCGACCTGCTCGCACCCCGACCGCCAGCATCCCGACCGTCGGCGCCACGACCGTCGGCCGGGGCCGGTTCCGGTCCCGGTCCCGGCAACCCGACAGCAGGAGGAGGAGCAGGGTGAACATCCTGCTGTGGCACGTGCACGGCTCCTGGACCACCGCGTTCGTCCAGGGCAAACACCGCTACCTGGTACCGGTCACGCCGGACCGGGGGCCGTACGGCCTCGGCCGGGCCCGGACGTACGACTGGCCGGCGACGGTGCGGGAACTGCGCCCGGAGCGGCTCGCCACCGAGCCGGTCGACCTGGTGATCCTGCAACGGCCGGAGGAACTGGAGCTGGCCGAACGCTGGCTGGGCCGGCGCCCCGGCCGGGACCTGCCGGCGATCTACGTCGAGCACAACACCCCGAAGGGCGACGTACCGAACACCCGGCACCCGATGGCCGACCGCGACGACCTGCTCGTCGCGCACGTCACCCACTTCAACGCCCTGTTCTGGGACACCGGCGCCACCCGCACCGCCGTGATCGAGCACGGCATCGTCCCACCCCCGGTGCGGTACGACGGCAGCCTCGACCGGCTGGCGGTGGTGACCAACGAACCCGTCCGCCGCTGGCGGGTCACCGGGACCGACCTGTTCCCGCACTTCGCCACGGTGGCCCCGCTGGACGTCTTCGGGATGGGCGTCGACGCGCTCCCCGAGGCGGTCGGTCTGTCCGGCGACCGCCTCGGCACCTACGACCTGCCCCAGGCGCGGCTGCACGAGCAGCTCGCCCGACGCCGGGCCTACCTGCACCTGTGCCGCTGGACGTCGCTCGGGCTCAGCCTCCTGGAGGCGATGACGATCGGGATGCCGGTCGTCGTACTGGCCACCACCGAGGCGGTCGCCGCCGTACCGCCCGAGGCGGGGGTCCTCTCCACCAACCTCGACACCCTGCGGGAGGCCGCCGCGTGGCTGATCGACGATCCGGCCGCCGCGCGGGCGATGGGTGAACGGGCCCGGCACGCCGCCACCGCCCGCTACGGCCTCGACCGGTTCCTCGCGGACTGGGACCGACTGCTTCAGGAGGAATGATGCGCATCGCGATGGTCTCCGAACACGCCAGTCCGCTCGCCGAACTCGGCGGCCCGGACGCCGGCGGCCAGAACACCCACGTCGCCGAACTCGCCGCCGCCCTGGCCGACCAGGGCCACGACGTGCACGTCTACACCCGACGCGACCAGCCGCACCAGGGCCCGGTGGTGCCGATGCGGGACGGGGTCAGCGTGCTGCACGTGCCGGCCGGCCCACCGGAGCCGGTGCCGAAGGACGAGCTGCTGCCGTACATGGCCGACTTCGGCCGCTGGCTCGTCCGACACTGGCAGGACGGACTCTGGCGGCCCGACGTGGCGCACGCGCACTTCTGGATGAGTGGTCTCGCCACCCTCGTCGCCGGCCGGCAGACCGGGGTGCCGGTGGTGCAGACCTACCATGCCCTCGGCACCGTCAAGCGCCGCCACCAGGGCACCGCCGACACCAGCCCGCCACAGCGGATCAGATACGAACGGATGCTCGGCCGGGGTGTCGACCGGGTCGTCGCGCAGTGCCGCGACGAGGTGGCCGAACTGACCCGGATGGGCGTCCCGGGCTCCGCCATCAGCGTCGTGCCGTCGGGGGTCAACCCGGACGTCTTCACCCCGGACGGTCCGGCCGCCAGCCGCGAGCCGGGCCGGCCCCGGCTGCTGGGCGTGGGCCGGCTGGTCGAACGCAAGGGCTTCCTCGACGTCGTCCGGGCGCTGCGGACGGTGCCCGATGCCGAGTACGTGCTGATCGGCGGTCCTCCGGCGGCCCGGCTCGCCGAGGACGGGTTCGCCAACCGGCTGCGTGCGCTGGCCGAGTCCGAGGGGGTCGCCGACCGGGTACGCCTGGTCGGGGCGGTACCCCGCGCGGAGATGCCGCGCTGGTACCGGTCGGCCGACATCCTCGTCGCCACCCCCTGGTACGAGCCCTTCGGGCTGACTCCGCTGGAGGCGATGGCCTGCGGGGTACCGGTGCTCGGCACCGCCGTCGGCGGTCTCACCGACACGGTCGTGCCCGACCTCACCGGCGACCTCGTACCGCCCCGTGACCCGGAGACGCTGGGCGCGGTGCTGCGCCACCTGCTGGCCGACCCGGACCGGCGCCGCCGCTACGGCCTCGCCGCCGTGGAACGGATCCGTACCGGCTACTCGTGGACCCGGACGGCGGCGCGGCTCGGCGCCGTCTACACCGCCGTCTGCGGTACGCGCCAGACCAGCGGGGCGGTGGCCTGATGTCCGAACAGTTGCTTCTCGACGCGCACCTGACCCAGCTGTCCCGTGCCCTGCCCGGCTACCGGGACGCGGCCCGGCGGCTGAGCCGGTGGGGCGGCCAGCTCGCCCGGATCCTCTCCGACGGCGGGCGGCTGCTCGCCGCCGGCAACGGTGGAAGCGCCGCCGAGGCCCAGCACCTCACCGCCGAACTCGTCGGCAAGCTCCGCGACGACCGCGCCCCGCTCTCCGCGATCGCGCTCTCCGCCGAGACCTCCTCACTGACCGCGATCGGCAACGACTACGGCTTCGCCGAGGTCTTCGCCCGGCAGGTACGGGCGCACGGCCGGCCCGGCGACGTCCTGCTGCTGATGTCGACCAGCGGCCGCAGCGAGAACCTGCTCGCGGCGGCCGACGCCGGCCGGCGGGCGGGGTTGACCTGCTGGGCGTTCACCGGCCCGGCGCCCAACCCGCTCGCCGACGCCTGCGCCGAGGTGCTGGCGGTACCGTCGCCCGAACCGCAGGTGGTGCAGGAACTGCACCTGGTCTCCACCCACCTGCTCTGCTCGTACGTCGACCAGGCCCTGTCCCGGCTGCGGCCCGCCGGCAACGGCAACGGCCGGCCGGTCGCCGCCCGGGACGGTGCGGCGCCGCCGCCCAGAGCACAGAACGGGCGGGATTCCGCCGGTGCGCGGCGGCTGCTCACCGTGCTCTCCACCGAGGAGGCGTGCTCGTGAGCGGCCCACTGGTGGTGGTCGGCGACACGCTGCTGGACCGGGACGTCGACGGCCGGGTCGACCGGCTCTGCCCGGACGCCCCGGTGCCGGTCCTGGCAGAGGAGTCGGCCACCGACCGGCCGGGCGGGGCCGGGCTCGCCGCCCTGCTCGCCGCCGCCGACGGGCACGACGTGGCGCTGGTCACCGCGCTGGCCGACGACCCGGCCGGGGCTCGGCTGACCGCGCTGCTCACCGCCGCCGGCGTACGGCTCTATCCGCTGCCGCTGCCCGGCGCGACTCCGGAGAAGATCCGGCTGCGGACCGGCGGCCGGACGCTGCTCCGGCTGGACCGGGGCGGTGCGGCCCAGCCTCCGGGCGAACCGCCGGACGCCGCGCTGGAGGTCCTGGCCGGGGCGGGAGCGATCCTGGTCAGTGACTACGGGCGTGGCGTGGCCGGACTGTCGGCGATCCGCCAGGCACTCGCCGGGAGCACCGCACCTGTGGTGTGGGACCCGCACCCGCGCGGAGCGGCGGCGGTGCCCGGCAGCCGCCTCGTGACCCCGAACGAGGGGGAGCTTTTCCGGCTCACCGGCGACGCCGGTTCGGGGTCGCGACTGTCCGCGGCGGCCCGGGCGGCCCGGCTGCTGCGGGACCGGTGGCGTGCCGCCGCGGTCGCGGTCACGATGGGCGGCGACGGCAGCCTGCTCTGCCACAACGGCGGGGCCCCGCTGGTCGTACCCGCGCCGGTGGCCGCGACCGGCGACACCTGCGGTGCCGGTGACCGGTTCGCCGTCGCCGCCGCAGCGGCTCTGGCCGACGGGGCGCTGCTGTCGGAGGCGGTGGAGGAGGCGGTCCGGGTCGCCTCCAGCTATGTCGCGGCCGGCGGACCCGCCAGGCTTCCCGGACCGGCCGCCGCGGCCGGGACGGACGACGCAGCCGGCGCGGGTAGGACGGCCGACGCCGGCCCGGGTGGGGTGCACGATGCCGCAGGCGCGGTGGTGGGCGGCGGGCAGCCGGCCGGCGTGTCCGGGGTCGACGCTGGCGGCCGCGAGGCAGCCTCCGCCGTGCTGACCCGGATCCGGGCGAACGGCGGGACGGTGGTCGCCACCGGCGGCTGTTTCGACCTCCTGCACGCCGGCCACCTGGCCACCCTGCGGGCGGCCCGGCGGCTCGGCGACTGCCTCGTCGTCTGCCTCAACTCCGACCGCAGCGTCGCCGCGCTGAAGGGCCCGGGGCGACCGCTCACCCCGCAGGCCGACCGGGCCGGCCTGCTGGCCGCCCTGGACTGCGTCGACGCCGTCGTGATCTTCGACGAGCCGACACCGCAGGCGGTGCTCTCCTGGCTCCGCCCGGACATCTGGGTCAAGGGCGGCGACTACGCCCGAGGCGCCGACCCCGACCAGCCGGACCTGCCCGAGGCCGAGCAGGTACGGCGCTGGGGCGGCCAGACGGTACTCGTGCCATACCTCGACGGCCGCTCCACCACCGGCACCATCGCCGCCGCCCGGGCGGGCGGCCGTCAACTCGCGGAAGGACGACGATGAACAACCTGACCGGCAAGGCGATCCTGGTCACCGGCGGCGCCAGCGGACTCGGCGCCGCCGTGGTGACCGCAGTGCAGAAGGCCGGCGGACGGCCGTACGTGCTGGACCGGCAGGCACCGGCCGACGGCGTGCCGTGGATCGAGTGCGACCTCGCCGACACCCGGGCCGCCGAGCGGGCCACCCGGCAGCTCGCCGAGCAGGCCGGCGGCCTCGACGGCGTGGTCACCGCCGCCGGGGTCGACACACCCGGGCGGCTGGCCGACGTGCCGGCCGAGGTCTGGGAACGGGTCGTCACGGTCGACCTGTTCGCCACCGCCGCGGTCGTCCGCGCCGCCCTGCCCGCGCTGGAACGCTCGCACGGCACCGTCGTCACCGTCGCCTCCACCCTCGGGGTCAAGGCGGTCAGCGACGCCACCGCCTACTGCGCGGCGAAGTTCGGGGTCGTCGGCTTCACCCGGGCCCTCGCCGCCGAGCTGGCCGGCACGGTGGGGGTCACCCTGCTCGTCCCGGGCGGCATGCGCACCGCGTTCTTCGACGGCCGGGACGAGCAGTACCGGCCCGGCGCGGACGCGGTACTCAACGACCCCGGGCACGTCGCCGACGCGGTACTCTTCGCGCTCTCCCAGCCGCCCGGCTGCGCCGTACGGGAGCTGGTGGTCTGCGCCGACCGGGAGAGTTCGTACCCGTGATCCTGGTGCTGCGCGCCCTCGGCATCGGCGACCTCGCCACCGCCGTACCGGCACTCCGCGCTCTCCGTACCGCCTTCGCCGGAGACCGGCTGGTGCTTGCCGCACCCCGCTGGCTCGGGCCCTTGGTCGAGCTGGTCGGCGGGATCGACGAGCAGCTCGACGTCGACGGCCTGGGCCCGTACCGGTGGCCGTCGGCGGCTCCGGAAGTGGCGGTGAACCTGCACGGTCGGGGACCGCAGTCCCACCGGTTACTGCGCGCCGCCCAGCCGCGGCAGCTGATGGCCTTCGCCTGCCCCGAGGCCGGACACCACGTGGGCCCGGTCTGGCGGCCGGACGAGCACGAGGTCGACCGCTGGTGCCGCCTGCTCGACTGGTACGGCATCGCCACCGACCCGTCCGACCTGGCGCTGCACCGGCCGGCGCCGGGCGGTCTGCCCGTCGGGGCCAGCATCGTGCACCCGGGTGCGAAGGCCGCCGAGCGGCGCTGGCCGCCCGACCGGTTCGCGGCGGTGGCCCGGGAACTGACCCGCCGGGGACACCGGGTGGTGGTCACCGGCTCACCCGGCGAACGTGGCCTCGCCGAGGAGGTCGCCGGCCGGGCCGGCCTGCCCGGGTCGGCCGTGCTGGCCGGGCGCACCGACGTCGGTGAGCTGGCCGCGCTGGTCGCACACGGCCGGCTGGTGGTCGCCGGGGACACCGGCATCGGCCACCTCGCCACCGGATACGGCACACCGTCGGTACTGCTCTTCGGACCGGTGGCACCGGCGCTGTGGGGACCGCCGGTCGACCGGCCGTGGCACCGGGTCCTCTGGGCCGGGCCGATGGCGGAACGGCAACCGCGACCCGCTCCGGCCGCCCGGAAGCAGGACCCGGCCGCGCCGGGCCGGGCCGACGCGGTACGACCCGGGGCGGGACCGGTGTCGGCGGAGGGCGGCGTGCACCCGGCGCTGGCGGTACTCGGTGTGCCACAGGTCCTGGAGACTGTCGAGCAGGTCGAGCAGGTCGGGCGGGGACGCCCGGCGGTCACCGCGCGCTGACCGGGCCCGCCGAGCGACCGGACCGCCCCGACTCCTGCCGGACAGCTCACAGCAACCCGCCTGAGCTGCGTAAACACCTCATGTTGCGGCTACGCTGCGCGGCATGGCGGGGGAGTGGGTGGTGCTGCTCGGCGGGTCGGGCGGCGGTCAGCGGGTGCAGGTGTCCGGGGCCACGGTGGTGTGGCGGGCGTGCCTGTACGAGCGGACCGGCGACCACCAGCGGGTCGGCGGCATGGACCTGCGGGTGTACGCGCACCGGCCGGACTGCTGCCAGGGGTACGGGCGTGGCGACGCCGACGGGTGCGAGTGACCCCTTCGGGTACGGCTCGTCGGCGTCGCCCCGGCCTCAGTCGGCCAGCGCCGCCCCGGTCGCGTCCTGGCCGGGGTGAATGCCGTCCCCGGCCGGTCGCGGCAGACGTGACTCGATGGCCTCGATCACGCGTGGCCGCAGTTCGGCCGCCCGGATGACGGCGTCGACCGAGCCGACCTCGACGGCGCGCTGGATGCTGTGTACCCGGTCGAACTCGGTGGCCACCTCGCCGAGCTTCTCCGCGCGCACCGACGCGCGGAGTTCGTCGAGTTCCGCGGTCAGCGCGGCACGGTCGGCGCCGGACGCGGACGCGACGCGTGCCTCCAGGTCCCGCACCCGCTGATCCGCGGCGGTGCGACCGTCGACGTCACCGGAGAAGACCACGGCAGCGGCCGGCGCCCCGCCGAGCACCGAGGCGAAGGAGCCCTCCAGTGCCAGTACGGTCATCTCGGGGTTGAGCGCCTTCGAGAACACCACGAACGCGCCGCCGTGGTATCGCGAGATCACGCAGAACACGATCGGGCCACGGAAGTTGACGATCGCCCGGCCGATCTCGGCGCCGTACTCCAGTTGCAGCTTCCGCATCGACTCGGGCGAGCCGTCGAAGCCGGAGAGGTTCGCCAGCACCACCAGCGGCCGGTTGCCGCTGGCCGCGTTGATCGCCCGCGCGGCCTTCTTCGAGGAAGCCGGGAAGAGCGTGCCCGCGGTGTAGGTGTCCGGGCCGTCGGTGGGCGGGAAGCCGCGCCGTGGCACCGTGCGTGACTCGATGCCGAGCAGGCAGACCGGGATGCCGCCGAGATGCACGTCCTGCACCACCGCGGTCTCCGCGTCGGCCATCCCCGCCCAGCGCTCCAGCACCGGGTGGTCCTGGTCGGCCAGCGCCCGCATCACCGTCCGGATGTCGAACGGCTTCTTCCGGTCCGGGTTCGCCGCTGCCGAGAAGATCTCGCCGACGGTGCTGAAGTCGCTGCCCGGCATGGCGTGCGGGAAGTCGGAGATGTCGCGGTCGATCGGATCGCTGCTGGGTGCGCGCCGTGGCATCTCCTCGCCGGGCGCGACGTAGGTGTGCTCGTAGTGCGACATCAGCACGTCCCGGGCGGCGGTCAGGTTCGGCGCCCAGTACTGCGCCTGCCCGTTCGGCCCCATCACCCGGTCGTAGCCGCCGATGCCGAAGTTGTCCTCGGCCGAGACGCCGCCGGAGAAGTCGAGCGACTGCTTGCCGGTGAGCACCATCGCCGAGTCCGGCGTCATCACCAGGATGCCCTTGGTGTGCATCAGCATCGTCGCCTCGGCGTTCCAGTAGGGCTGCGCGCCGACGTTGATGCCGGCGACCACGATGTTGATCTCACCGCCGTGCTGGGTGAACTCGACGATCCGCTTGAGTGCGGCGGCGACCCAGTCCATGTTCTCGGTGCCCGAGGTCATGGAGATCCGGGCGCCGGCCGAGAGGGCGTACCACTCCAGCGGCACCCGCATCCGCTCGGCCAGGTCCAGTGCGGCGATCACCCGACGGCACTCCGGCTCGGAGAGCGCACCCAGCGACTTCGTGGGGTCGCCGAGCAGCACCACCCGGGTGATGCCCTGCGGGTGCCGTACCGTCGGTGTGCTGACCACACCGGCGACGATCGCCGCGCTGTTGCGGCCCTTCGGCCGGTCGACGGGTACGAGCGCGTGGTCGCCGTCGAGGTCGTGCTCGACGAAGTCGCCGAGCAGGCCGGTCAGCTCGTACGGGTACACGGTGTTGCGGCTGCTCGCCCGCAGCACCTTCAGCCGGTAGTCGTCGAGCGGCTCGACCGGGTCGACCGGCGGGTCGCCGACGGTCAGTTCGGCTCCGCCGGTGGCGTCGAAGGAGATCCGTACGGCGATCTTGGTCAGCGCGCCGGTCCGGCGGTCACGCTGCCGGGCGATGAAGAGGATCTCCTCCAAGCCGGCGCCCGCGGTCGTCGGGCGTACCCGCCCGGCGAGCATCTCCATCTCCTCCCGGGTGAGAGCGCTCGGCGGCCAGACGTAGATCACGATCCGGTTGGTGTTGAAGCGGGTCTTCGAGGGTCGACGCGCCTGTGCCCGGCGGATCGAGTCGAGGCAGGCCGCGACGGTGTCCTCGGTCGTCGGCAGCGAGACCAGCCGGCCGTCCTGCTCGCGCAGCTCCGTCAAGTCGCGCACCTGCGCGAACGCGACGAGGCGCTCGTCGGACGGGTTCTGCCGGGCCACGCACTGGAAGAGGTAGACCTCCTCGTCCGAGGAGGGCAGCCGGGTCAGGTCGAACTCGCGCAGCCGCTCCAACTGCATCCGCTGCGCGATGTACGGGTGCAGGCCGCGGATCAGCCGCTCCTCCGCCATCCCGGTCGGCGACGGGCGGAACGTGAAGTGGTGGTGCATCACCGCCCCGTGCCGCCCCGCGACGGTGGTGGTGAGCCGGCGGACCTGCGGCGGCAGCGGATGCGCGCCGATGACCTCCAGCAGCCCCGCCGCCATCGCGTCGAAGTCCGTCGGCTGGTTCTCCCAGGCAAGGTAGAGGTCGGCGTCGACCGAGTCCTCGCCGCCGGCCACCTCGGCGAGCCCGCGCAGCGCGCTGCCGAGCGCGTCGAAACGTACCGCCGCGGAGACCAGGCTCGAGTCCGCCCGCCGGGCGACCACGAACGTGCAGCCCGCGACCTGGCGGGTGTCGACGCCGGTGAGCCCCTTGTTGCCGTAGTACCGCCGGGTGAGCACCTCCAGCATGACCGCGTTGTCGAGGTCGTCGCGGACGAGCCGCTGGCCGAGCAGCCGGACCAGGGGCTCGGTGCTGCGTACCATCTCGGCGATCCGCTCGGCACGGTCCGCCGCGTCGGGCTGGGCGTCCAGGTGGCGCAGGTGCTTGCGGACCCGGGCGTAGACCAGGGCGCGGTTGCGGCGCAGCAGCGGCTGGGCGAACCAGGCGAACACCACGCCGCGGGCGAGGTCGGCGACCACCGGGAAGCGGACCTGGGTCGCGGCCACCAGCCGCTCCAGGGCCAGACCGGCCGGCTCGCGCAGCGTCTCGTCCGGTGGCGGCTCCCGCAGCCAGGCGCGCAGCAGCGTCGCGACGACCGTGGCGTCGGCGGAGGCGCGTTGCTGGGCGAGGAAGATCCGGAACACGGCGGCTTCCAGCGCGGGGGAGCGCTCCAGTTCGGTGACACCGTAGTGTTCGAGCGCCCGGGCGAGCCTGGCCTGGAAGGCACTCGGCAGTCCGGCCCGCTCGACGTCGAGGCTCTGCAGGTAGGTGTGGAAGTACTCCCGGGCGCTGTGCACGTGCGCCTCGCCGCCACCGTCCTCACCCGAGGGCCGGTTGCGGCTCAACTCGGCGAGGTTGGCGAAGACGTTGACCAGGTCGAGTTCCTCGGCCAGCGGCCGGTGACCCTCCTCGATGGCCAGCTGGCGGGTGGCGAGGTAGTCGTCGAGCACCCGGCGGTCGTCGTGCGGGTCGACGTCGAAGCCGAGCAGCAGGCCGCGCAGGTTCTCCTGGCCGCGCCGGGCGCGTTGCCGGGCCGGGATCTCCCGGGGCGCGGCCGGCAGGTCCAGCTCGACGGTGGCGGCGGCCGGACCCTCGTCGGCCCCCTCGCCGAGCGGCTCCAGCCGCAGCAGCGGCGCGCCGGCCTGCACCTGGCTGCCCACCGAGACGGCACATTCCTTCAGCCGGGCCCGGAACGGCGCCCGCAGCACCGTCTCCATCTTCATGGCTTCCAGCACCAGTACCGGTGCCCCCGCCTCGACCTCGGCGCCGACCGGCAGCGGCGTGGCGACGACCAGCGCGGGCATCGGGGAGCGGACGACACCGCCCTCGTCCCGGCTGACCCGGTGCGTCACGCCGTCCACCTCGACCAGGTGGACCGGCCCGTGCGTCCCGGTGAGCAGGCGGTACCGGTTGCCGTTGACGACGATCTGTCCGCTGTGCCGGTCGAAGCGGTCGAGTTCGACGTCGGCGGTGCGGACGCCGCCGCCCGTCTCGATGCCGACCCGGAACCGGTGCGGGCTGATCCGGGCCACCCGCAGCCGGTAGCCGACCCCACGCAGCTTGAGGTCCAACGGCCGGCCGCTGGAGTGCTGCACCTGCGGGCGCCCGCCGGACGCCGTCGCCAGCAGCCGCCGCCGCTCGACGCGCTCCTCCTCCTCGTACGTCTCGATCGCGGCCGCCGCCAGCGCCACGGCGGAGTGCCGGTGCGCGACGAGCCGGCCGGCGCCCCGGACGCGGTCGATCCAGCCGGTGTCCGCGCTCGCGTCGACGACCTCGGACTGGTCGAGCAGGTCGAGGACGAAGCTCTTGTTCGTCGCGCCGCCCTCGATGACCACCGTGGTCTCCGCCATCGCCCGGCGAAGCCTGCCGAGCGCCTCGTCGCGGTCCCGCCCGTACGCGATGATCTTCGCGATCATCGAGTCGAAGTCGGCGGGGATGGTGTCACCCTCGCTGACGCCGGTGTCCACCCGGATGCCCGGTCCGGCGGGCAGGTCCAGCCGCACGATCCGGCCCGGCGAGGGCGCGAAGTCCCGGTCGGGGTCCTCGGCGTTCAGTCGGGCCTCGATGGCGTGCCCGCGCTCCACCGGCGGCCCGCCCTCCAGCCGTCCGCCGGAGGCGACGTGCAGTTGCGCCTTGACCAGGTCGAACCCGGTGGTGGCCTCGGTGATCGGATGCTCGACCTGTAGCCGGGTGTTGACCTCCAGGAACGCGAAGAGGCGGTCACCGGGGTGGTAGAGGAACTCGACGGTCGCCGCGCCCCGGTAACCGACCGCGACGGCGAGCCGTTCGGCCGACGCCTTGAGTTCGGCGGTCTGCGCCGGGCTGAGCACCGGCGAGGAGGACTCCTCGATGACCTTCTGGTTGCGTCGCTGCACCGAGCAGTCGCGGACGCCGAGCGCCCACGCGGTGCCCTGGCCGTCGGCGATCACCTGGACCTCGACGTGTCGGGCACCGGTGACCAGGCGTTCGAGGAACACCACGCCGCTGCCGAACGCCCGCGCCGCCTCCTGGCGGGTCCGCTCGAAGGCGTCGGAGAGCTCCGAATCGCGTGTGATCACGCGGATGCCGCGCCCGCCGCCGCCCGCGGTCGCCTTCAGCATCAGCGGGTAGCCGATCTCGGCCGCCGCCGCCAGGGCGGCGTCGAGGGTATCGACCGCGCCGCGACTCCAGGGCGCGACCGGTACCCCGACCTCCTCGGCGATCAGCTTCGCGCCGATCTTGTCGCCCAGTTGGCGCATGGCGTCCGGGTTCGGGCCGACGAAGGTGACCCCGAGCTTTTCGCACAACTCGGCGAACGCCGGGTCCTCGGCGACGAAGCCCCAACCGACCCACGCGGCGTCGGCGCCGGACCGGACGAGCGCCTGCTCCAGCACCGCCATGTCGAGGTAGGGGCGCGCGGAGGCGGGGCCGAGGTAGTAGCCGAGATCCGCCTCCCGGACGAAGGTCGCGGTACGGTCGACGTCGGTGTAGAGCGCGATGGTCTCGATCCGCGTCCCGGTCTGCGCAGCCAGCTCTCGGACCGCGTGGATGAGCCGCATCGCGGCCTCACCACGGTTGACGATGGCGATACGGCTGAACACCCGACCGACCCCTCCGGTAGACCCACGATCAACTCGCCACGGGACGGCTGCCCCCGGCAGTGATCACCCTGCTGCCTGGCGGCCGGCGGCGCCATGTCGTACGCACCGAACAGTACGCACCCCTGTTTGTAGGAACCTAACAAAAGCTTTTGGCTGTCTCCACTCCCTGGTTGCCGGCATCGCCACCGATCGGGCCGACCCGTCAGCCGGACTCGACGCCCGCGCGCGGGGTTGCCCGGGCCGCCGCCGGGGATGCCCCGGCGGCTGGTGGACCGGAGACGCGGCGCAGCCCGCGTACCGCCGGGGCGAGCAGCAGGGCGACGCAGCCGAGCACGCCGACCGCGACCGAGGTGGCGAGGACCCGTTCGGCACCGACCAGGCCGGCCGCCGGACCGGAGAGCCCCTGACCGATCGGCAGGCTCCCGTTCGAGCCCAGCACCTCGTACGAGGTGACCCGGTTGAGCAACTGGGGCGGTATGTGGGTCTGCACGCTGGTCTGCCACATGATCGACCAGAAGGCCCAGGCCAGGCCGTTGACCGTCGCCGCGGCCATCAGCACCGTCAGTGGTGCGTGCAGGGCGATCGCCAGCGGCAGTAGCCCGTAACCGAACATCATCACCGCGCCGGCGGCCAGCGGCCGGTGCGGCTTGACGCGCAGGGCACCGAGCCCGCCGAGAATGGTGCCGACGGCGACGGCCGACTGGACCCAGCCGTACGCCGGGGCGCCCAGACGCTGGCTGATCAGCACCGCGCCGAGCGGGATCAGCGGACCGAACAGCAGGATCCCGTAGACGGCCCAGATCAGGATGACGTTCCACATCCAGGTACGGGACCGGAACTCCCGCCAGCCGTCGGCGAGGTCGCGCAGCATGGACCTGCCGGTGCCGGCCACCGGAAGCCGGCCCAGGCGCAACCCGGCGAGACAGGCGGCACTGACGGCGAAGGCACCGACGGCGACGGTGAAGACCGGGCCCGCGCCCAGGAAGCCGAAGAGCAGGCCGGCCGTTGCCGGGCCGAGCATCTCGGCGAGGGAGTTGGCGACCTTGATGGTGGAGTTCGCCCGTTGCACGTCGCTGGCCACGATCGGCACCATGCTGTTCACACCCGGCTGGAACATCGCGGCGGCGGCTCCGCTGACCGCCCAGCAGAGCAGGAGCAGCCACAGCGGCGGCGTGCCGAGGAAGAACGCGGCGGCCACGACGGCCTGGGCGAGCATCCGGGTCAGGTCGGCGCCGACCATCAGCGGGCGGGCGCTGAACCGGTCGGCGAGTACGCCGCCGAAGAGGATGCAGCCCAGGAACGGGATCATCCAGGCGGCGAGCACGAATCCGACGCCACTCGCGCCGTAGAGCCCCCCGATCGCCAACCCGGCGCCGACCACGAGCATCGCGTCGCCGAAGAGCGAGACCGCCCGAGCCACCAGATAGTACGAGAAGTTGCGGGTCCACAACACGTGTCGAGCGAATCATGACACCGGTGGCTGCGCCATCGGAGCGGAGAGCCGCTCCCGATCGGACCGCCGGCTGTCACGCCCCGGTTTCGTGGTGCGGGGTGTTGACCGGCTTCGACTCCGGTGAACCGTGCTGGCGGAGGAAGATACTGAGCACTATCAGTGTGCCGACGGCGAGGAACTCGCTCTGCCAGTTCTGCATCGACTGGAACCAGAACTCGCTGCTGCCGAGGAACTGCCACGCCGTGATTGGCGGCGCACCGGAGTCGAGCATCTGCTGTTCGTTGTACTCGGCGGTCCCGCCGAGCAGGTGCAGCACGAAGGAGGCGCCGAAGAGCAGGAAGAGCGCGATGGAGAGGCTGTTGCGGTAGAGCGCCAGCAACAGGCCACCGGCACGTACCGGCCAGGGGGAGTTCGACTTCGCCTTCGTCGGGTTGTCGCCGGGCCGGTCCTGGTCGGGATCGGGCTTGGACTCGGCGGAACCGCGCTGCACCAGATAGACCGTGAGTAGCACGTACGCGCCCATCTGGAGGAACTCCGATTCCCAGTTCTCGAACACCGCTTCGGCGAAGTGCCCCGTACCGAGGTAGCCGAGATAGCCCTCCGGCCGCGCACCGGCCTGGATCAGCTCGTCGTTGCGGGTCTGCCAGCCGAAGAAGCTCTGTAGCACGAGGAAGAACAGGAACGCGCCGAACATCGTCACGGCCAGCGCGTTGTCCCGCAGCCAGCGACGGAGCCGGTGCGCCGGCTGCGGGTCGGCGGTGCGACGCGCTCCGGCCCGACCTGGTGTGATGGTCTGCTGTCCCATGCCGATACCTCCTTTCGGAGGAGGTGCTCTTCCCGGATCAGGAAATCCCTCCTGCCCGGGCGATGCTTCCCGGCCCTGGTTCGCGGAAAACCTGGTCACGGCGTGTCGTAGCCGAATGAACGGGAGGGGGTTGCCCGGCGGCGGGCGGGCGGAATCAGCACCCGGGCAGCGGAACGGGGTCGTGCTGGTAGGTGTGCACCATTTCGATCTGACCGAAGGGCCGGTGTACGACGAGTCGGCTCGGCCGATTCGCCCGGGCCACCTTGCGACCGGCGACGATCGCGCTTTCCTTGCTGCCGTATCGGCCGACGACGGACGAGTCGCGTTCCACCTTCCAGCAGTTGATTTCGGGGATCACGTGGTATTGCGCCCGGTCGGGCATTCTGCGCCTCCTGTCTGCTTCTCGTCATAGGAGCTACCCAGGAGACCGCAGAGGTAACCGGAAATCCATTTTGGTGGATGGGATCGCCGCTGGTGTCGGCGGTCCGGCGAAGACCTGGAGTGCCCGAGCCGGGCCGGGGGTAGAACAGCCGGCATGGCAGCGATGGTGAACCATGAAGTTGCGTCGCGCTGACCTGGGCGCGCCCGGTTACGGCCGCCGCCGACGGGGACGCGGGGTGACGTTTCTCGACTCCGGCGGACGGGCCATCACCGACCCGGCGCAGCTCCGCCGGCTACGTGGCCTGGCCATCCCGCCAGCCTGGCGGGAGGTGTGGATCTCGCCTGACCCTCGGGGGCACATCCAGGCCACCGGGATCGACGAGGCCGGCCGCAAGCAGTACCTCTACCACCCGGTGTGGCGGGAGCGGCGGGACCGCGAGAAGTTCGCGCACGTCCTGGAGGTCGCCGGACACCTCGGCCAGCTCCGCAAGCAGGTCGACCACGATCTGCGCGAGCGCGGCCTGACCCGGGGCCGGGTGCTGGCCACCATCGCCCGCCTGCTCGACCTGGGAATGTTCCGGGTCGGTAGCGACCAGTACGCCGCCGGGGAGGCGCCGACCTTCGGTGTCGCCACACTGCGCCCGGAGCACGCCCGGGGGGCCGGCGGCTGCGTCGTGCTGGAGTTCCCGGCCAAGGGCGGAGTGGAGCAGAGCCGACGGGTGACCGATCCCGAGGTCTGCCAGGTGCTCCGCAGCCTGCGGCGGCGGCGCCGGGGCCGGGAGCGGCTCTTCGGCTACTGGGAGCGGCGGCGCTGGTGGGACGTACGCGCCGAGGACGTCAACGACTACCTCCGCGAGGCCAGCGGTACCGACATGACGGCGAAGGACTTCCGTACCTGGCACGCCACCGTACTCGCGGCCACCCGGCTCTGTGCGGCCGGACCGCGCAACTCCGAGGCGAAGCGGCGGCGGGTGGTGGCCGGGGTGATGCGGGAGGTGGCCGACCTGCTCGGCAACACCCCGGCGGTGGCCCGGGCCTCGTACGTCGACCCCCGGCTGCTCGACCTCTACCGGGACGGTCGGCTCGGACCCCTGGCGGGAACGTCCGGCCAGTCGGCCGAGCAGGCGGTGCTGGCCCTGCTCGGCGACTGACTCCACCACCCCGGAATGGCCGGGCGTCCCGCTGCCCGGCCGACCGGATGTCCGGCGTGGAGTACGCCGACGCGGTCAGCGCCGCCGTACCTCGCCCATCGTCTCCTGGGTCTGCCCGCGCAGATCCTCCGCCGAGGAGCGCGCCTGATCCCGCATCTCGCCCGCGTGCTGGCCGGCGCGAGAACGGACCGACTCGACGGCGTGTTGGGCCGGCCCGCGCAGGTTCTGCTGTGCCTGCTGGGCGATGCCGCTGGCCTGCTGCTTGATCTGGTCGGAATGCTCGGCGACCTCGTCGCGGATCCGGCCGACCGCCCGCCGTTCCGGCGAACTCGCCGGCAGCAGCGCGGAGGCGAGCACCCCGAGCCCGAACGCGACGAGACCGGCGGCCAGCGGGTGCCCCTCCGGCATCTTCCGGGTCTGCTGTCCCAGCTCCTGGATCCGGTGACCGGCCGAGGAGATCCCGGCCTGCGACGTCTCACGGGCCCGCTGCATTCCGCCGCGGGCCTGCTGGGCACCCTCCCGGGTCCGGTCGACCGCGCCGGCCACGTCCTGGCGGGCATGCTCGGCGGTACCCATCACGGAGTCCCGGATCCGCTGCCAGGCGTTTCGGGCCCGGCTGGCCTGGTGGTGCGCCATGTTGCGCGGGTTCACCCGGTCGCCGATGTTGCGCGGGTTCATCCGGTCGCCGAGCGCGCTCAGGTTCTCGCCCAGGCGATCCTGGGTGCGGTCGGCGTCGGCTCGGATCGAGCCTGGGTCCGTACTCATCCTTGTCCCCCCGATCGATGGTGTGTCCCGTCACGCATGGCGGAAGGCATCCGCCGGATCGACTCGGACGTCTGCGGCAGCGGCCGGAGACTGCGCGCCTGGCGCCTGGCCACCCCGACGAGAACGGCGGCGATCACCGCCCACACTCCCGCGACGACCAGAGCCGCCCAGCCCTGGTCCATCACGTTCGACAACCCCCACCAGAGGGCGTACGACAGGAACAGCAGCACCATCAGCGCGCCCAGCGCGGCGCCGCCGAACATCCCGGCGACCCGGCCGGCGGTGCGCGCCTCCTGCCGCAGCTCCAGCTTCGCCAACTGGATCTCCTGGCGGACCAGGGTCGACGTGTCGCGGGTGACGGCGCCGAGCAGCTCGCCGATCGAGGCGCGGGTGGGGTCCTGCTCCCGGTCCGCGCCGAGACCACCCGCCGAGACGCTCACCGCCGTACCTCGCTGGCTCGTCCGTCCCCGCCGCGCTGGCCGACTTCCGGGTTGCCGTGCGGCGGCCCGGCCTGCGGCGGACCGGTCATCCCGGACGGCTGTCCGAGTGTTGCCGCGTCGGGATGGCCGGCCTCGGCCCGCCGTCCGTCCGGATGGGGCTCGGTTCCGCCGCCACCCTGCAACGCGTCCCGGGTCCGGGTCAGCCGGCCGGCGAGCACACCGGCGACGGCGGCCCCGGCCAGGAAGAGTCCCGGGTTGCGGCGGGCGTAGTCGCGCACGTCGTTGAGTACCATCCCGGGCTCACGCTGGTCGAGCCACTGGGCCGCCCGCTGGACCCGGTCGGCCGCGTGCCGGACCAGGTCCTTGCCGACCCCCTGCTGTTCGCTGCGTTCGGACATCGCCTGCAGCTCGTCGCCGAGCGCCCGCAGACCGGACGCCGCGCGATGCTGCTGGGCGCTGGCCTGCTCTTTGAGCTGGGCCGACGCCTGCCCCATCAGCTCGTTGGCCTGCCGTCCCGCCTCGGCGGCGACGTCCCGGCCCCTATCGGCGGCATTGTGCGCCAGACCGCCTCCGGTCTGTGCCAACCGCTGTCCGGTCTCGGTGGCGCCATGCCGCGCAACCTGGGTCTTCGACCGGTGACCGTCACCGGCCGGGTCGGCATTACTGTGCTGTGTCATATCCGCCCCCAGCTTCGCCCGCGGTGTCGGCGGCCGGTTACCCCGCTGATCGGCTGATATACCGACTGCTACCGACCTTTCGCGCCCCCTGACCAGGGGCGACGGTGATAGTCGACGGGATCGCACCGGTCGGCCCTTCTGTCCCGAACCGGGTGGTGGACGGCGGTGTGGGGGTGAAAGTTGCGGACCGGTGCCGCCCGGCCCGCCCAGTGGCCCGTCCGGTTCGGTCGGGGGCTCAGTCGGGGGTTGGTTCGGCCGGGCGGCTCAGTCGCCCGCCGACCCGGGCCGGGAGAGCCGGGAGTGCAACTCCGCCTTGACCCGCTCGGGGAGCAGCTTGGCCGCGCCGGCGAGCAGCCGGTTGTGCACCGAACCGGCGACGACGTGGTCCTTGCCCGCCATCATGGCCTCGAACCCGTGCCGGGCCACCTCGGCCGCGTCGTCCTTCGGGCCGGCACCGAGCCTGGTGTCGCGCATGTCGGCACGGTCGAAGAACTCGGTTTCGGTCGCCCCCGGCATCAGCGCGGTCACGGTGACCCCCGAATCCTCCAGTTCGTTGCGCAGCGCCTCCGAGAACGAGAGCAGGAACGCCTTGGAGGCGGCGTACCCGGCCTCGAAGGGCCCGGGCTGGGTGGCGGCGATCGACGAGGTGAACATGACCCGACCGGTGCCCCGGGCGACCATCTGCGGTATCCCGAGCTTGGCCAGGTGCACCGCCGACCGTACGTTGAGGTCGATCAGCCGCAGTTCGTCGGCGAGGTCCGTCTCGGCGAACCTGCCGTTGACGCCGATACCGGCGTTGATCACCAGGGCGTCGAGGGGGCGACCCGTCGCGAGGACCCGGTCGTACGCCTGCTGGACGCCGTCGGGCGTCGCCAGGTCCGCCTGTACGGGCTCGACGGTGACGCCGAGCGCCTCGACGTCCCGGGCGGCCTCGCGGATGCGGTCGTCCTCGGCGACGACGACCAGGTCGAAGCCGTGCCGGGCGAACTCCTTCGCCAACTCGTAGCCGATGCCGGTGGATGCGCCGGTGACCAGGGCGAGCGGCCGGCCGGAGGTGTCGGTCATGTCGGTGCTCCCTGATGGTCTGAGAAACGGTCCGCCGCGACGCTCGGCGCCGGCCGCGGAGCCCGCCGCGAGTCTGTCGGGTCGGATGATGCCCCGCCGGCCCCGCGCTAAACCGTTACCCGTACCGCACGGGCGCGGGACCGGCGTCGCTGCGGGGCCGGCGTCGACGTCGCTACGGGGTCAGCACCACCTTGATGCAGCCGTCCGTCTTCTTCTGGAACATCTCGTAGCCCTCGGCCGCCCGATCCAACGGCAGCCGATGGGTACGCAGGTCCTGCACGCCGAGCGGATCGTCCTCCCCGGCCAGCAGCGGCATGATCTCGTCGGTCCAGCGGCGTACGTGTGCCTGTCCCATCCGCAGTTGGACGCCGCGGTCGAACATCTCCATCAGCGGCATCGGGTCGAGTTCCCCACCGTAGACGCCGGAGAGGGAGACGGTGCCGCCCCGGCGTACCGACTTGACCGCGGCGTGCAGGACGCTGAGCCGGTCCACTCCGAACCGGTCCGTCATCGACCGCGCCACCGCGTCCGGCAGCATGCCGACCGTGGTCTGGGCGAGCCTGCCCCACGGGGAGCCGTGCGACTCCATCCCGACCGCGTCGATCACCGCGTCCGGCCCCCGGCCGTCGACCAGGTCGATGAGGGCGCCCGGCACGTCGTCGAGATCGCTGACGTCCACCGTTTCCACGCCGTGCCGCCGGGCCATCGCCAGCCGCTCCGGCACGAGGTCGAGCCCGATGACCCGGGCGGCGCCGAGATGGCGGCCGACCCGGGCGCAGAACTGCCCGACCGGCCCGAGACCGAAGACGGCGAGCGTGCCGCCCGGCGGTACGTCGGCGTACCGCACCGCCTGCCACGCGGTGGGCAGGATGTCGGAGAGGTAGAGGTAGCGCTCGTCCGCACCGGTCGCCGGCACCTTGACCGGCCCGAACTGCGCGTGCGGGACCCGCAGGTACTCCGCCTGGCCGCCCGGCACCGAGCCGTAGAGGGAGGTGTAGCCGAACAGCGCCGCGCCCTTGCCCTCGGACCGGACCTGGGTCGTCTCGCACTGGGCGTAGAGCTGGCGCTCGCACATCCAACACGAGCCACAGGAGATGTTGAAGGGCACGACCACCCGGTCACCGGGACGGAGCCGGTCCACCGCCGAGCCGACCTCCTCGACGATGCCCATCGTCTCGTGGCCCAGGATGTCGCCCGGTTCCAGGTAGGCGCCGAGCACCTCGTAGAGGTGCAGGTCGGAGCCGCAGATGGCGGTCGAGGTGACCCGGATGACCGCGTCGGTCGGTTCCTCGATCCGTGGGTCCGGCACCTCCGTCACCCGCACGTCACGCTTGCCCTGCCAGGTCAACGCCTTCACCGTGTCCGCCTCCCGTCGACAGTTGGGGATGGCGGAAGTGCTACCCGAGTGCCCGATGCGCCAACCCGCGTCGCCGTCCCAGGTGACACCTGACGCCGAACCTACTCCGCAGGGTCACGCCCCAGGTCGCGGAGAGTCACCCGGTGGTCGTGCCCGCCGCGCCCCCGCCGACGGGAGATGGTGCAGATCACGCGGGAGGAACCGGTCGAGCGTTTCAACGGGACGGCCCGGTGGAAGTAGTCACCCGCCGCGTTGCCCGGGTCGGCCGGGAACGCGGGGGAGGGGGCGTCATGCGCAGATACCCGGGCCTGGCGGCGACGTTGGCGCTGCTGCTCGGCGTCACCGGTTGCGGCGGGGTGGGCGGCACCGGTGACGACGGCGGCACCGGCGGGTCCGGCCGGCTCACCACCCTCGGCTTCAGCCTCTCGGACGAGATCGCCACCAGCCGGGTCGACGCCTTCAAGCAGGCACACCCGGAGATCACTGTGGAGATCACCGAGGGTGGTTTCGACGAGCAGCAGTTCCTCTCGGCGGTCGCCGACGGCAACCCGCCGGATCTGGTCTATCTGGACCGGAAGCTGATCGGCACCTACGCCACCCGGGGCGCGGTCACCCCGCTCACCGACTGCGTGCGCGAGCACGGCATCGACCTCGACCAGTACCGGCCGGTGGCCCGCCAGCAGGCCACCCTGGACGGTGTCCTCTACGGCATCCCCGAGTTCTACAGCGTCCGCGTCGTCTACCTGGACGAGGCCGTACTCCGGCAGGCCGGCCTCACCCCCGACCAGGTCGACCTGGCGAACTGGGCCGGGCTGCCGGCCCTGACCGACCGGCTCGCCGGGGTCTCGAACGGCCGTCTCACCCGGATCGGCATCGACCCGAAGATCCCCGAGTTCCTGCCGCTCTGGGCCAAGGCCAACGGAGCCGACCTGCTCTCCGCCGACGGGCGGACCGCCCGGCTCGACGACCCCAAGGTGCTGGAAGCGCTGCAGACCACGTACGGGTTGCTCCAGCGGCAGGCCGGCTGGGACAGGTTCAAGGGCTTCCGAGACACCTTCGACTTCTTCGGCGCGGACAGCCCGCTGGCCCGGCACCAGCTCGGGGTCTGGCCGATGGAGGACTGGTTCCTCAACCAGGTGGCCAAGAACACCCCGGACGCGCAACTGGTCGTCAAGCCCTTCGTCGACCGGCAGGGCAAGCCGCTCACCCTGGTCACCGGCCAGAGCTGGGCGATCCCGAAGGGCGCGAAGAATCCCGACGCGGCCTGCGAGTTCGCCAAGCAGATGACCGCGACCGAGACCTGGGTGGCGGCGGCGAAGGCGCGGGTCACCGCCCGGCAGGCGAGCGGGGCGCCCTTCACCGGCCTCTACACCGGCAACGCGGAGGCGGATCGCCGGATCATGTCGGAGATCTACCGCCCCAGCGGCAATCCCCGGTTCGACAGCGCCGTACAGACCATCCTCTCCGTGCAGGAGCACGCCTTCACCGTTCCGGCGTCCCGGGCCGGCGCGGAGTTCGACAAGGCGTGGATGGACGCGGTCAACCGGGTGCTGTCGGGGCAGAGCGACCCGGCCGAGGCGCTGCGCCGGGCGCAGTCCGAGGCGACCGCCGCGCTGGACCGGGCCGCGAAGTAGACCGACGATGGCGACCACCACCGTCGAGGTCCCGGCGGCCGACCGGGCCGCCGGGCCCCGCCGGCGCCGCCGGATGAAGCCGCTGGCCCGCCACGAGATGCGCTGGGCGTACGTCTTCATCGCGCCCTGGCTGGTCGGCCTCCTGGTCTTCCAGGCCGGCCCGATGCTGGCCAGCCTCTGGCTCAGCCTGACCGAGTACGACGTGGTCAGCGCGCCGACCTGGACCGGGCTGGACAGCTACCGGCGGATCGCCGAAGACCCGACGGTGCTGCGCAGCCTCACCAACACGCTCTACTACACCGTGCTGCACGTGCCGCTCACGATGGCGGTCTCGCTCGGCCTGGCGATGCTGCTGCTGCGGGTCGGCCGGTTGCAGGGCTTCTTCCGTACCGTCTTCTACCTGCCGGTGATGACTCCGGCGGTGGCGATCGGGGTGCTGTTCCTGCTGCTGCTCAACACCCAGGACGGTCTCGTCAACCGGGGCCTGGCGGCCGTCGGCGTCGACGGCCCGGCCTGGACCACCGACCCGGACTGGGTGATGCCGGGAATCGTCCTGATGAGCCTCTGGAGCCTCGGTTCGACCGTGGTGATCTACCTCGCCGCGTTGCAGAACGTGCCGCGCGACCTGTACGAGGCGGCGGACATCGACGGAGCCGGAGCCTGGGCGCGCTTCCGGCACGTGACCGTACCGATGATCTCGGGGTCGCTCTTCTTCACCCTCGTCGTGAACACGATCGCCTCGATCCAGATGTTCACCGAGGTCTACACGATGTACTTCGGGAACCGGGAGACGCAGAAGGCGTTCAACTCCGATGCGGCGACGTTCTACGTGATCCGGCTCTTCCAGGAGGCGTTCCAGTTCCTGCACATGGGCTACGCCTCGGCGATGGCCTGGCTGCTCTTCCTGGTGATCCTCGCCATCACGGCAGTGCAGGTACGGCTCTCCCGGCGGTTCGTCTACTACGAGGGGCGGGACCGATGACCGAGACCGCGACCCGGGCCGGCGACGCCCTCGTCGTACCGCCGGCCCACGGGGGAGCGCTGTCCCCCGGTCGGGCCGGGGCGGCGCCGGAGCGGGCGACCGCCCGTTCCTGGTGGCGCCGGCTGCCGTTCGTCCTCGCGCTGGTCGGCGCGGCGCTGCTCTTCCTGCTCCCGTTCGCCTGGCTCGTCACCGCCTCGTTGCGCCCGCGCGAGTACATCTTCTCCGCCGGGCTCCTGCCGCTGCCCTTCGCCCCGGAGAACTACTCGGAGGCATGGTCGGCGATACCGCTGCTGAGTTGGCTGTTCAACAGCCTGGTGGTCGGAGTCGCCGCCGCGGCGGCGGTCACCGTCTCCAGTGCCTGGATCGCGTTCGGCTTCGCCTACTTCCGGTTCCCCGGCCGGAACCTGCTGTTCGGTCTGGTCCTCGCCACCATGATGCTGCCGTTCGCGGTCACCATGATCCCGACGTACCTGATCTGGTCGGAACTGCGCCTCACCGGCACCCAGGTGCCGCTCTGGGCCGGCAACCTCTTCGGGTCGGCGTTCTACATCTTCCTGATCCGGCAGTTCCTGCTCTCGCTGCCCAGGGAGTACTTCGAGGCGGCCCGGGTCGACGGGGCCAGCTATCCGCAGCTCTTCTGGCGACTGGCGTTCCCGTTGATCCGGCCCGCGCTGCTGGTGGCGTTCGTCTTCGAGTTCAAGGCGAGCTGGACCGACCTGATCAAGCCGTTGATCTATCTGCGCGACGAGGAGCTGTACACCCTGCCCCGGGGACTGAAGGTACTGCTGGACCGGTTCGGGTACGGCGGCGAACAACAGTGGGAGATCGTCCTCGCCGGCAGCGTCATCGCCACCGTACCGATGATCATTCTGTTCTTCCTGGCCCAACGGCACTTCGTCGAGGGCATCGCCACCACCGGCCGCAAGGGGTGACCACCGGCCGGCGCGGCTGTGCCGGATCGCCCGTCGCCGATGCGACGACCCGCATCGAATCCGCAGCTTCTGGGTAGGAGGACCGCAAGCCCGTCCCAAGAAGAGGTGATCTGTTATGACAACCGCACGCGAGATCATGACGCCGAATCCCACCTGTGTCGGCGAGAATGACGACATGTTGACGGCCGCCCGCCGGATGTCGGAACTCGGTGTCGGCTCGATGCCGATCTGTGGCAGTGACAACCGGCTGAAGGGCATGCTCACCGACCGTGACATCGTCGTCAAGGTACTCGCCCAGGGGCGTGATCCCGGCAGCGTGACGGCGGGAGAACTCGCCCAGGGCAAGCCGGTGACCATCGGAGCGGACGACGACGCCGAGGAGATCCTCCGCACCATGGGCAGCCACCAGGTGCGCCGGCTGCCGGTGATCGACGGGCACGACCTGGTCGGGGTGGTCGCGGTGGCCGACGTCGCACGGGCGCTGCCGGACCGTCCCGTCGGTGACCTGGTCGACGCCATCTCGCAGGGCTGACCCGAACGCACCACACCGGGTGGACGGCACCTCCGCCGAGCCGGCCGCCCGCCCCGAACCCGGGCTCGACGGTACCGGCGCCGTCGAGCCCATTGGCGTCCGCACCGTCTGGCGTCCGCACCGTCTGGCGTCCGCACCGTCTGGCGTCCGCACCGTCTGGCGTCCGGACCGTCGCCCCGGTACTCCGCCCGGTGCCGACGATCCGGTCGCGATGACTGATTCTCCGACGATCCGGGTAGGGCGAGGGCACCCCTATTCGAGGAGGACGGCATGCGCATCGGCTACTTCCTGTCCAGTGAGGAGTACACCCCGGCCGAACTGCTGGAGCAGGCACGCGGGGCGGAGGCGGCGGGTTTCCAGGGACTCTGGATCTCCGACCACTACCACCCCTGGGTGGACGCGCAGGGGCAGAGCGGGTTCGTCTGGTCGATGCTCGGCGCGCTGAGCCAGGTCTGCTCGCTGCCGGTCACCACCGCCGTCACCTGTCCCACGGTCCGGATCCACCCGGCGGTGATCGCCCAGGCCGCGGCGACCACCGCGGTGCTGCACTCCGGCCGGTTCGTGCTCGGTGTCGGCACCGGCGAGGCGCTCAACGAGCACATCTTCGGCGACGCCTGGCCGAACGCCGCCACCAGGCTGGAGATGCTGGAGGAGGCCGTCGAGGTGATCCGCGAACTGTGGCAGGGCGGGTTCGTGGACCACCAGGGCAAGCACTACCGGGTCGAGAACGCCCGGATCTACACCCGGCCGGAGACCCCGCCGCCGATCTACATCTCCGGCTTCGGGCCGAAGGCCGTCGACCTCGCCGCCAGGATCGGCGACGGCTACATCAGCGTCAGCCCGGACGGAGAGCTGGTCAGCCGGTTCCGGGCCAACGGCGGAGGCGACAAACCGTGCCAGGCCGGCTTCAAGGCGGCGTACGCCAGCAGCGTCGAGGAGGGCGCGAGGATCGCGTACGAACGCTGGCCCAACGCCGGAGTGCCGGGCGAGTTGTCTCAGGTGCTGCCCTCGCCCCGGCACTTCGAACAGGCCGCCCAACTGGTGACCCAGGACCAGGTGAAGCAGGCGTTCGTCTGCGGTGACGACCCGGAAGCCCACCTGGAGATGATCGGCAGATACGCCCAGGCCGGCTTCGACGAGGTCTACGTGGCCAACACCGGACCGCACTACCAGGGACTCTTCGCGCTCTACGCCAAGCACGTCCTGCCGGCCCTCGGCGGTAACGGCTGAACCGGCGACCAGGCCGGGCAAGGGGTGAGTGAACAGCTCCGACGCTGGGTAGTGGGCAGTCATGACGACACATGACGACTCGATCCTGATCGGCGGCCCGCGAGACGAGAGCCTCGTCGCGGCCGGCGACGCCGGGCTGATCGAGCTGGAGATTGACGGACTGATCCACCGGTACATCCGGACGACGGCGACCAGAGAAGTCGGCGACGGCACGTACCGGGTCTACAACTACGACGGGGAGGTGGCGCCGGACGGCGGGAGTTCGGGTTCAGAGAACGCCCGGGACCGGGTGGCGTCCCCGCTGGCCGCCGGCCAGGCCACCGAACTGGCTACCGGCCCGGGTGACCTGTCCGGGTCCCGGTCGTAACGTTCCCCGTCCCGGTCGTAACGTTTTCCCGGCGCCGTCCGGGGCCCGCCGCCGGCAACCGCCCGGCAACCGGCGGCCCCGGGCGGCGTTCGCGTGCCCGACCGGCCGTCGGCAGCGGCGTCACCCGGCTGCCGGAGCCGTCGGACCGGGCCGGGCCGGCGGCGGCGCGGCCTCGTCCGCGTCCGACCCGGCCGGCCGGGTGGCGGTCACCGGCTGCCCGGCCGTGCGGCGTCGGGGAGCCCGGCCCGGCGGTGCGGGGGGTTCCGGGCCGGGGTCGGACAGTGCCGGCAACGGCAGGCGGCGGGACCGACCCGGCCGCAGGCGCAGCGGCGTGCCATGGTGCCGCAGCCGGATCCCCGCCTCGTCGGTCCCGTCCCGCAGCAGGTACGTCGCCGAGTCACCGGTCACGGTGACCCGGAGCCGACAACCCCGCCAGCGCAGCGAGAACTCCAACCGGGTCAGCGCCGCCGGCAGCCGGGGCGCGAACGCGAGTTCGTCGCCCTGGTCACGGAGCCCGCCGAAGCCCGTCACCAGCGCCAGCCAGACGCCGGCGAGCGCGGCGATGTGCAGACCGTCGCGGCTCTGCTCCGGGAAGTCGTGCAGGTCCTGCAAGGCCGAGTCGGCGAGATGGGCGTAGCCGAGTTCCAGGTGCCCCAGTTCGGCGGCGAGGATCGCGTGCGCGCTGGCCGACAGCGACGAGTCGCCGACGGTACGCCGGTGGTAGTAGTCGAAGTTGCGGGCCTTCTGCTCTCGCGTGAACAGCTCGGCGCAGTGCTGCATCGCGAGTACGACGTCGGCCTGCTTGATCACCTGCCGCCGGTACAGCTCCAGGTAGGGGTAGTGCAGCAACAGCGGGTACTCGTCGGATCGGGTGCCGGCGAAGTCCCACTCCTGTAGCGCGGTGAACCCGGCACACTGCTGGTGCACCCCCCGTCCGGCGTCGTACGGCAGGTGCATCGCCTCGGCCGCCCTCCGCCAGGCGGACAGCTCCGCCTGCGCGACGCCGAGCTGCCGGGCCCGCTCCGGCAGCCGGCCGGCGGCGGCGACGGCCCCGAGCAGGTTGTGCCGGGCCATCACGTTGGTGAACAGGTTGTCGTTGCCGAGCGCGGTGTACTCGTCCGGCCCGGTCACGCCGTCGATGTGGAATCCGCCCGCGTCGTCGAAGTGGCCCACCCGGTTCCAGAGCCGGGCCGTCTCGACCAGCAGCTCCAGCCCGGCGTCGTGCAGGAACGTGAGGTCGTCGGTGGCGGCGACGTACCGCAGCACCGCCGCGGCGATGTCGGCGTTGACGTGCAGGGCGGCGCTCCCGGCCGGCCAGTATCCCGAACACTCCCGGCCGTCGATGGTCCGCCACGGAAAGGCCGCCCCGGCCAGCCGCAGTTCGCCGGCCCGCTGCCGGGCCCGGTCGAGGGTGGCGTGCCGCCAGCGCAGCGTCGCCTCGACCGCCTCCGGCCGCAGGTAGCTGAGTACCGGTAGCACGAACGTCTCGGCGTCCCACATGGTGTGGCCGTCGTAGCCGTTGCCGGTCAGCCCCTTGGCCGGCAACGGACGCTGTCCCGCCCGGGCGCTGGCCTGTAGCACGTGGAACAGCCCGAACCGTACGGCCTGCTGAAGCTGCGGGTCGCCATCGACGACCACGTCCGCGTCGTCCCAGAACCGGTCGAGATAGCCCCGCTGGTCGGCGCGGAGTCCCGCCCAGCCACGTCGGTTCGCCTCCGCGAGTGCCGTGGTCGCCTCCGCGATCAGCTCGTCGAGGGGCCGCTGCCCGGACGAGGCGTACCCGACGAGTTTGGTGACCCGGAGCCGCTGCCCCGGCGCGAGTTCGGCCTCGACGGCGACCCGCACCAGATCCGGGCCGGTGTCGACGTCGGCCTCGGCTCGCGGCGGCCCGTCGAGCAGGTGCGTGACGGTGGCGACGATCCGCTGGCCGCTGCGCCGGGTCTGGTGGGCCAGGAGACCGCCGAGACCGTCGGCGGTGTGCCGCTGCGACAGCAGCGGGCGTTCGAGGACGTTCGGGGCCCTCGGGTCGTCGCTGTCCCGTTCGGGCAGGGCCGGGTTGGCCCGCAGTTCCGAGTGCAGCCGGATCCGGACCGGTCGGTCGGTGGCGGCGACCTCGTACCGGATCGCCAGCACCCCGGGGTGGACGAACGAGACCAGCCGGGTACTGCGCACCTCCACCGCCGCACCGGACCCGGCGGTCCAGCCGAACGACCGCCGGAGGATGCCGGCGCGCAGGTCGAGGACGCGTTCGTGCCGGTGCGTGCCGTCGGCCGTCGGCTCGACCGGCTGGCCGTCGACGAAGAGCCGGAACCGGGTTCCCTCCGGCACCCCGACCAGCACCTGGTTCTGTTCCGGGAAGGCGTAGCCGTTCTCCGGGTAGCTGAGGTCGTACTCCTCGAAGCACGAGTTGAGGTAGGTGCCGGGGTTGCCGCTGACGCCGCCCTCCTCGAGCGTGCCGCGTACCCCGAGCCGGCCGTTGGCCAGCGCGAAGACGGACTCCAGGTCGGCCAGGGCACGGTGGCCGAGGCCCTCCTCGCGGATTTCCCAGGTCGGCTCGCCGGGCTCCGGACGGCCGGTCCTGGCGCGTGGTACCGGCATCGTCGGGTGCCGTCTTCCGCTGGCGGGGCCGGTGTCGACGGTCACGCCGGCCCGCCGATCCGCGAGTCCTCGCCTGGCTCCGGGTCGAGCCCCGCCAGCCGCTTCCGCAGCGTGCTGCCGTCGAGCGCCGGGCGGCCTCCCGGATGCCCGACGCTGGCTCCGGCGGCGGCCACCGCATACCGGGCCGCGTCCGGCGGTGGATCACCGCGGAGCAGTGCCACGGTGAGGGCGGCGGTCAGGGCGTCTCCCGCGCCGGTGGTGTCCACGACCCGCTCCTCGGTGAGCGGCACCAGCAGATGTCCCTGGCCCCAGCGACGGTCCGCCCAGACGAAGAGGTTTCCCGCCGGCCCGAGGCCGAGCACGACCAGACCGGGGCCGGCGTGCAGTAGCTGCTCGGCGGCGGCGCGGACCTGCGCCGGGTCGTCGGCGGAGACGCCGGTCAACAGCCCGGTCTCCCGGTCGTCGGCCCGCAGCACGTCGGCGGCGGCCAGCAGCGGCCGGCGGTGCCGGTCGTCGGCCGGGGCCCCGTCGAGGACGAGCAGCCGGCCCGCCTCCCGGGCGAGCCGCGCCGCTGCCAGCGCCGTCTGCGGTGGCTGCTGGAGCTGCACGAGTACGGCGTCGGCGGCGAACGCCTCGGTGGCCGCCAGTACGTCCGCCTCGGTCAGCAACATCTCGTCGGGCAGGTGTTGCAGGTAGCGCCAGCCACCGTCGGCGTCCAGCGCCTCCACGATCAGCCCCGTGCGGGCCCCGACCCGGCGCCGTACCTGCGACACGTCGACACCGTCCCGACGCGCCTGCGCCAGCAGATCGTCACCGACCCGGTCGTCGCCGGCCACGGCGAGCAGGATCGGACGCGCGCCGAGCTGGGCCAGCGCGACCGCCTGGTTGGCGCCCTTCCCGCCGAGCAGCTCGCGCCGGCACCGGACGTCGGCGGCGTTGCCGGCCGGGGGCATCCGGTCGACCACCAGTACGAGGTCGCGGGCCAACTGTCCGACCACCAGAACCTGCGGGATAGCGCTCACGGACGTCCAGCTACCCAGAACCGGCCCGGGCTACTCGACCGGACGAACCTGAACGGCAGCACCCGGAGGTGCGACTCCACATCCGAGGGAGGGGGCCGAGCCTGGGGACCGGCCCGTGAGCCGGCTCAGGTGCCCTCGGTCATGACGGAGAGCAGGCCGGTCAGCTCCAGGACCCGGCGGACGTTCGCCTGGCAGTTCACCACGTTCAGCCCGGCACCCTGGTTGAGCGCCCGGTTGTACGCGCGGACCAGGGTGGCGATGCCGCTGGAATCCAGGAAGGTGACGCCGGCCAGGTCGACCACGACCTTCTCCGGCTTCTGGTCCAGCAGCTCGTCCAGACAGTCCCGTAGGCTGTCGGCGGTGCTCATGTCGATTTCGCCGTCGGCTGCCACCCGGACCTCGGCGCCGTCGCGTACCACCGTCAAGGACAGCTCGGCGGCGGTGGATTCGAGATCCGGGGACATCTCCCACCTTCCGTCCGTCATCGCATCATAATGACACCTGCCGGGACCGGTGACGCGCAGGTCGGCGCTTGGTTCCCCGTCGACCCCGATCCGAACCCACTATGCCCGATCGACACCCGTGCCCGGTCATGGCGGTGGTGACGGCCCGATCACGGTGGCGAACGGGCAGGACGCGCCCCCGGGCCGGGTCCTCCGCCGGGACCACTAACCGGGGCGAAATCGGGTAGTCGCGCGGAATGTCCGAGGCGGCGATCGCCGATTACGGTTTGCTGTCCGACTGCGCCTCGGCGGCGCTGGTCAGTCGGGACGGCTCGGTCGACTGGTGGTGCCCGGGCCGGTTCGACGCGCCGTCGGTGTTCGGGCGGCTGCTGGATCCGGATGCCGGCCACTGGCGGCTCTGCCCGGCGGACGGGGTGGGCGGGCAGGCGGAGCGGGGCTACCTCGACGACTCGCTGGTGTTGCGGACCGTCCATCACACCGTCGGTGGTGACGTCGCGGTCACCGAGGGTCTGGTGGCGGAGCCCGGGGCGCGCGGGCACGAACTCGGGCAGAACTCCCCGATGCTGCTGGCCCGGGTCGTCGAGGGACTGACCGGCAGGGTACGGATGCGGTGCGAGTACGTGCCACGGCCGGAGTACGGGCTGGTCGTTCCGTACCTGCACTGTCGCGGGGACGAGGTGTTGGCCGAAGCCGGTCCGTTGACCCTGGCCCTGCGCAGCCCCGTGCCGCTGGCGTGTGCACACGGCCGGGCGTACGCCGAGTTCGACGTGGTCGCCGGTCAGGTGCTCGGCTTCGACCTGGTCTCCGCGCCGCCCTACGGGCCGCCGCCCCGGCACCTGGAGCCGGTGTCGGCGCTCGCGGAGACCGTCGAGGCGTGGCGGGTGATCCGGGACCTGCACCCCTACCACGGCCGCTATCCGGAGCTGGTGCGGCGCAGTTCGTTGGTGGTGCAGGGCCTGACCTACCGGCCCAGCGGGGCGGTGGTCGCGGCCGTCACCACGTCGTTGCCGGAGCGGCTCGGTGGTGCCGACAACTACGACTACCGGTACGCCTGGCTGCGGGACTTCTTCCTGACCATGCGGGCGCTGTGGGTGACCACGTGTCCGGAGGAGACGGGGCGACTCTTCGGCTGGGCGGCCCGTTCGGCGGGGCGTACGGGTGACGAGCCGGTGCCGATCATGTACGGGGTGACCGGCGAGCGGGACCTGTCCGAGTACTCCCTCGACCACCTGCGCGGGTACGCCGACAGCCGACCGGTCCGGGTCGGCAACGACGCCTGGCGGCAGCGGCAGCACGACGTACCCGGGGTACTGCTCAGCGCGTACCTGCTCCGCGACGCGCTCGGTGACCTGTCGGAGGAGTCCAAGGCGCTGCTGGTTGGCCTGGCCGAGCAGGCCACACACTGGCGGGAACCGGATGCCGGCATGTGGGAGGAACGCGGTCCTGGACGGCACTACCTGGCGTCCAAGGCGCTGTGCTGGGGTGCGCTGGACAGCGCGGTGAAGCTCGCCCCGCTCCTTGGCCCGCGTGCCGACCCCGAGCGGTGGGCCGCCGTCCGCGACGAGATCCGGAGCACGGTACTGCGGGACGGCTGGAACGAGCGGGTCGGCGCCTACACCGGGGTGATCGGCTCGGCGGAGCTGGACGCCTCCGTCCTGGTCCTGCCGGGCTCGGGGATGGTGGCGGCCACCGATCCGAGGATGCGGGCCACGATCGAGGCCATCGCGACGGACCTCAGTACCGAGGGTCTGGTCCGGCGCTGGCCGGACGATCCGGCCGGCTTCGTGGCATGTACGTTCTGGTTGGTCGAATGCCTGGCGATGGCGGGCGAGACCGAGCGCGCCGTCGCGCTGTTCGAACGCACCGCCGCCCGCGCCAACGATCTCGGACTCTTCGCCGAGCAGATCGATCCGCGCACCGGCGCGCACCTCGGCAACACCCCGCTGGCGCTGTCACATGTCGGCCTCATCGGAGCAGCCTGGCGGCTCACCACACCCGGCTTCCTCTGAACCTCGCGGTACCTCCGGCTCTGAATCTCGCGGTACCTCCGGCCCGCCGGGTCCACAGCGACGGTACGTCGTCGGTTCCGGCGGGCCGTTCACCGGGTGGGACGGTCCCGGCGTCCGACGTACAGGCTGGCGGCGCACCAGAGGGCGAGGACGCCCGACAACCATGCCACGACGACGTTGACGGGACGGTTGAATCCAGTTAGGACCTGGCCCACGAACGCGCACGTCATTGCCGTCAGGAGCAGCCATTGGACGGCCCTGGGTATCCTGCTCATGCGGTCACTCCCTCCGATGCCCCCGGTCGGAGAGTCTGGTACCCGACGCCGAGCGGTGGCACTCGTCCCGGCCCGGGTGCTGGGACGATGTGTCCATGAGGCAGAACGCGTCGGTGGTGTCGGCCGGGCCGACCTTGCGGTGGTGGGGCCTGCTGCGGCTCGCTCTGGTCCTGTTGTGGCTGCTCGCGGCGGGCACGGCCTGGTGGCTGGCACCCCGGGAGCAGAGCTACGACCGGGCGAGGGCGGACGTGCTCGCCGGCCGGGTGAGCGCGTACCAGTGGGGTGACGGGTGGGATGTCGATCCCCTGCCGTGGTTCGACGCTCCCAGCCTGCATGCCTCCGGCACCCTGGGCCCGCTGTTCGTGTGGCGAACCCCCGACGGTCGGGTGCACTGGACCGACACCGGGACGTTCGATCAGGTGATCGTCAGCGGGGCCGTCGAGCCTGCGGGCTACTCCGGACCGGGCGCCGTCGGGATCGCCCAGCACCTCCGGGCGGCCGGCCTGGAACACCGAGCCGGCGACGTCCACCCGCTGGGAGCCGTCGCCGTCGCCGGGTTGGGTCTGGTCCTCGCCGCCGTCTTCCTCGGTGTCGTCGTCGCCGGTCCCGCCCCGGTACACGGCACCCGGTGGTTCTGGTTCTGGCTGGTGGCGATCGCACCGTACGGCCTCGGGGTGCTGTTCTGGTTGGCCCGGGACCGCCCGTGGTCGCGGTCGACGGCACCGGTTGGCATGCTCGGCGGCGGCGAACCGCGGGACCGTGGCGCGCTCGGGTTCGGTCTCGGCATCTTCGCCGCGATCCTGGTCGGCGCGGTGCTGCTGTTCCTGCACGATGCCCTCGGCGACCAGTGGGTGCCACGGCCGGGCGGCTGAGCCGGCGGGCGCCGAACCCGCAACCAATGGTTGCGCATTCCCGGTGGGTGCACTAACCTGACGTGCAACCAAACGTTGCGAGAGGGTGGCGAGCATGGAACTGGGAACGATCGAACGAGAGATCCACATCGAGGCTTCGCCCGAGGTCGTCTTCGACGTGGTGAGCAGTCCGGAGCATCTGCGCGGATGGTGGCCGGACGAGGCGGAGTTCCCGGCCGTGCCCGGGGGAGCAGGGCGGATCGGCTTCGGGGACGTGTCGCAGGACGGCACCTGGGAGCAGTTCACCGTTGTCGACGCCGTGCCGTCGCGGCTCTTCTCCTTCCGGTGGACGCACGGTGCGGGCGAGGCGGCCGGTCCGGGCAACTCCTTCCTGGTCGTCTTCGAGCTGGAACCCGCCGGGACCGGGACCCTGCTGCGGATGACCGAGAGCGGCTTCCGCGAGCGCGGCTGGGACGAGGCCAAGGTCGTCGCGGAATACTCCGCGCACGTCACCGGCTGGGACTTCTACCTGCCGCGCCTGCCGACGTACGCGGCGAAGGTCGGGGCGGGGGCGTAGGCGTGACGGTCGACGACGACCTCTGGTCGGCGGTCGGCGATCCGACCCGGCGCCGGATGCTCGACCTGCTGCTGAGCGAAGACGGCGGTACGGCGACCAGCCTGAGCGAGCGGCTGCCGGTGACCCGGCAGGCGGTGGCGAAGCACCTCGTCGTCCTGCACCGGGTCGGCCTGGTACACGGCACGGCCGCCGGCCGCGAGAAGCAGTTCCGCGTCGATCAGGATCAACTCGCCCGCGCCGTCGCCCAGCTCGCCGACGTCGGTGCCGCCTGGGACTCCCGGCTCCAGCGCATCAAGCGCATCGCCGAGACGATCCAGCGCGGCAGGGACGCGGAGCACGGCACCCGGAAGCAGAGACGGTAGCCGGGAACGCGGAGGCGACCCACTCACCGTGGCCCGGGGCTCGGTACACCACGAGCCCCGGGCCACCGGAGTCAGGGTGTGATGGCGATGCCGATCCTGCGGTCGCGTCGCCCGAGGACGTCACGGGCAACCGGCGGACGGAGCCGTCTCCCCGAAGCTGGCCCCCGGGGCATCGGTCCCGGTCATACCGGCCGGCGGGTTCGAGCGGCGGGTGGCGAAGAGCGCGGCGAAGCCGTCGAGCAGGCAGCTCAGGCCGAATTCGAAGGTCTCGTCCCAACCGGCGTCGAAGGCGTCCTCGGCGAGTGCGGCCATCGCCGGGTAGTTGCCGGACGTCATGGCGCGCTCCAGCACCGGCAGATGCTGGCTCCAGAACTCCTCGTCGCTGACACCGCTCTCCTCGGCCGCCGCGTCGTAGAGGATCCGATGCCGGGCGTAGCCGGTGACGAAGCCGTCGAGGGTGATCATCACACTGATCCGCTCCTGGCTGGTGAGACCGAGGTCGGCCAGCGCGGCGACGACGATCTCGGCCCCGGCGAGACTGTTCGGGCCCATCACCGGGCGGGTCCAGTTGACCTGTAGTAGCCAGGGGTGCGCCAGGTGCAGTCGGTACGAGTCGTGGGCCACCGCCGTCAACAGTTCCCGCCAGCCCTTGTCGGCGGCCCGAACCGCCTCGTCGCCCGGACCGCTGACCCTGTCCAGCATCAGCGCGAGGAGTTCCGCCTTGCCGGGGACGTACCGGTAGAGGGTCATCGCACCGACCCCGAGTTCGCCGGCCACCCGCCGCATGGAGATGGCGGCGGTGCCGTCCCGGTCGGCGACGGCGATCGCCGCGTCGACGATCCGGTCCAGGGTCAGTGTCGGTTTCGGTCCACGGGCGGGGCGCTCGGTGCCGCCCCAGAGCAGATCGATGCTGCGTCGCAACTGCTCCGTGGGGCTGAGCTCGCTCGTCATGGTGCGGTCATCCTACAAGTCGGTTGTGATCTGGGTACGGCGTACGCTAATCTCCGTACACCGTACCCAGTCTAGGGGGTTTTCCGTGCCCACTTCCGGCCACGTCGTCTTCACCGAGGGCCTACAGAAGCGATATCGCGACACCCAGGCACTGGCCGGGCTGGACCTCGCCGTGCCGCGCGGCCTGGTCTACGGACTGCTCGGACCCAACGGCGCCGGCAAGACCACCGCCGTACGCATCCTGTGCACCCTGCTCCGCCCGGACGGCGGTCGCGCCGAGGTCGCCGGCCACGACGTACGGACCGAGCCCCGCCTGGTGCGCCGCCGCATCGGCCTGACCGGGCAGAACACGGCGGTCGACGACAACATCACCGCCCGGCAGAACCTGGTGATGTTCGGCCGGCTGTTCCACATCGGCGCTGCCGCCGCCCGGCAACGCGCCCAGGAGTTGCTGGACCAGTTCGGCCTCGCCCATGCCGCGGACAAGACCCCGAAGAAGTTCTCCGGCGGGATGCGCCGCCGGCTCGACCTCGCCTCCAGCATGATCCTCGCCCCCGACGTGCTCTTCCTGGACGAGCCCACCACCGGGCTGGACCCGGCCGGACGACGCGAGGTGTGGCAGGCGGTCGGTGATCTCGCCTCGCGCGGCACCACGGTCGTGCTCACCACCCACTACCTCGACGAGGCCGACCGGCTCTGCGACCGGATCGGCGTCATCGATCGCGGCAGGAACCTCGTCGAGGACACCCCGGACGGGCTGAAGCGCCGGATCGGCAACGAACGACTCGAGATCGTCGCCGCCGAACCGGCCGACCTGCCGGCGATCCGCACCCTCGCGGCGAAGGTCGCCGCCGCCGGGCGTACGGCCACGGTGGACGACGGCGTACTCGCGGTCAGCGTTCCGGTGGACAACGGCGTGGCCGCGCTGACCGAGGTCGCCTCGGAACTGCGCCAGCGGGGCATCGCCGTGGCCGACCTGGGGCTGCGCCGCCCCACCCTGGACGAGGCCTTCCTGCACCTGACCGAAGAACGCCGGGGCGCCGACACGCACCCCGACGCGATCCGCCCGACCGCTCAACTGGAGGCCAGCAGATGACGACGATCCCCCTCGCACCGGAGACCACCGACACCCTCGGCAGCCGGGTCAAATGGGCGGTCGTCGACTGCTGGACGATCCTGATCCAGGAGATGGTGCACCTCGTCCGGCAGCCCTCCAACTTCGCCTGGCAGCTCGGCTTTCCGATCGTCATGGTGCTGATGTTCGTCTACGTCTTTGGCAGCGCCATGGACGTCTCGGGGCAGGGTGCCGGCGCCGGCTATCTGGAGTACGCCATGCCCGGTCTCTTCGCCATGACCATGGCCTTCGGCTTCATGAACACCGCCTTCGCGGTCGCCATGATCAAGGAACGGGGCTTCATCGACCGGTTCCGCTCCATGCCGATGGCCTCGTCCGCGGTGGTCACCGGACGCGGCCTGGCCGACGTCATCCACGCCACGGTGGACCTGGCCATCCTGGTCGTCATCGCGCTGGTGCTCGGCTGGCGTCCCGGGGGCAGCCTCGCCGCGACGCTGACCGCCTTCGCGCTGCTGCTGTGGCTGCGTACGGCCCTCATCTTCGTCGGCATCCAACTCGGGCTGATGCTGAAGAACACCGAGGCGGCCGGAAACCTCTTCGCGCTCGCCTTCCCGTTCGGCATGGTCTCCTCGGTCTTCGCGCCACCGGACCTGATGCCCGGCTGGCTCGGCGCGGTCGCCGCCTGGAACCCGGTCTCCTCCACCGCCGGTGCGATCCGGGAACTCTTCGAGTCTCCCGCAGTGGCCAGCGGGTACTGGATCGAGGAGCACGCCGTCACCACCGCCGTGCTCTGGCCTGCGGTCATCACGGCGATCTTCCTGCCCCTGGCGGTACGCCAGTACCAGCGCCTCGGTCGCTGATCGCCAGCGCCGCCACCGCCCTCGCCCCCGGTCGGTCTTGCTGGCTCACACACCTAGCCGGCTTCGACCGGGGGCGCCTGGAACCTCTCCGCGTGCTCGGCCACCCACTGCGCGAACGTGCGGGCCGGGCGGCCGGTCACCTGCTCGACGGTGTCGACGACGGTCCTGGCGGCCTCGTCGGGAGCGGCGTACCAGCCGACGACGTATTCGGCCTCCGCCCGAGGTACGCCGGTGGCGATCAGCCTGTCGACGGCCTGTTCGTGCGTGATCGGGACGAGGGTGATGTCGCGGTGGATGGCCCGGGACAGGATCGCGATCCGTTCGCGTGTCGTCAGCGCTTCGGGTCCGGTGAGGTTGTACGCCCGCTCCGCATGGCCGTCGTCGAGCAGTGCCACCGCAGCCACCGCCGCTATGTCGGCTTCGTGGACCAGCGCACTGGGAAAGTCGTACGGCTCGCGCACGACCCCTTCGGTCCGGATCGATTCGACCCAGGTCAACGTGTTGGACATGAACTCCTGCGGCTCCAGGCGTGTCCATCCCACACCCGAGTCCGCCACAGCCTGCTCGACCGGCCCCACCTCGCCACCCCAGAGCACGGTGATCCGGTCCACCCCCGCGGCAACCGCCCGTCGAACCAACTCCGGTCCGACCTCGGCGAGCCCCGTCGTCACCGTGACGTGCAACCGGTTGACGCCGTCGAGGGCGGCGTCCAACCTCTCCGGCATGGTGTGCGTACCGGCCACCAGCTCCACGCCGGCCGGAAACCTGCCGGTGGCAGCGGCCGGATTCCGGGTCAGGGCCCGGACGTGTTCTCCTCGGCGGACGAGTTCTGCCACCACGTGTCGTCCGGTGTTGCCGGTGGCCCCGGTAACAAGCGTCGTCATAGTCGCACCCCTCTCGTCGCCGACGACGCTAGAAGCTCAACCGCGCTTGACGTCAAGGATGTCGGCGCAGCCCGGATCCGCTGGCACCGGATCGCGCTTCGGCGATCCGGGTCTGCGCCTCGGCGAGCAGGTTCGCCGCGTGCGGGCCGGCGGCGTAGCGGGCCGCGTCGACCGTCTCCGTGACGGCGGCGACCGGGTCCGGGTTCGTCGCCCGGTGCAGGGCGAGCCAGACCCATCGGTGCGTACCGTCGTCGAGTTGGGATCGGCGGGCGCGCAGGTGCGCGTCCGTGGTCAGGGCACGGGCCGCGATGCTGGCGACGATGTCCGGGTCGGCGCCGATCCCGGCGTACCGGGCGGCCTCTGCGGCGACCTGCCAGGCCAGGTCCCGCAGTTGCGGTTCGGGTAGTCCGGTCAGCGCCTCGGCGACGTCCCCGAGCAGGTCACCGGGTCCCGACCGGCGTGGGTACAGCGTCGGCAGGTCCGGCACGATCCGGAAGGCGACGTCGGCGGCCTCGATCCGGGCCAGGGCTTCGGCGGTGATGCCGTGGCCGGTGAACCGCTGCACCGCGACCAGCCCCATCAGCCGCTTGCCGCGGTGGTGGTCGGCGAAGTCGAGGTCGGCGAGCATCACGGCGACCGGCGGTGGCGCCTCGATCGCGCCGAACGGTTCCACCGAGAGCAGCACGTCGCCTTGTTCGGCGAACGACAGCCGGGTCAGCGCGTTGACGTTCCAGTACATGCTGGCGGCCCGCCCGCCGGTGGAGGCCCGGGTCAGCACGGGCTCGGTCGAACCCTGCCAGCCGTTGTACTCGACGGCGACCACGGCATCGCCGACATCCAGCACCGCGACCCACGGATCGATCGACTGCCGGCTCATCAGCTCCTCGCCGATGGACCGCAGCGACTCCGGTCGGTCCGGGTCCGCACCGAAGGCGCGCAGCACCTCGTCGGCGCTCGCCCCGGTCACCACCGTGACCGTGGCGGCCTCGGCGAGGGCGCTGCGGCGCACCCACCGGTAGGCGGCCTCCGGCCGTTCGGGGCGTGCAGGTTCGGGTTCGCCGCGCAACCGGTGGCCGAGCCGGTCGGTGCGGGCGTACACGATTTCGGGTGCGCTGGGTGCCTGCCACACCACGAGTTCGTAGTGCTCGCGGTCGGGATCGTCGGTGTCGTCCCTGCCCCGGGCGTGTACCCGCAGCCGGTAGTCGCCCGGCCATGGTGGGGTGGCCCGGCGCAGCCCCGGCTCACCCGAGTCGGGTCCGATCACCGAGGCGCCGCCGACGGCCGCCCGCCAGCTGACCTCGACGATCTCCTCCCAACCGGTCGCGACCTCCGGCGGCGGTCCGTCCAAGATGGTCAGGAGCAGCCGGACGTGTCCGCTCTCGGTACCGGTGCGGATCACCGCGCCGCCCGGGACGACCGCCACCAGCCCGTTGCCGCCGAAATCGACCTCCGGAACGTGATCGCCCTCCAGCAGCGCGAACCGGTGGCCCGACACCGGCACCGATCCGCTCGACCGGCAGGGCAGCAGGTACTCCGCCCTGGCCCGGGCCAGGACCGCCGCCGCGTAACCGGGCGGCATCGGGGTGTCGCGCAGCAGCAGTACCGCCGTGCCGATCCCGACGCCGAGCACGGCCGGTGCTGCCGTGGCCCAGCGGGGGATGCCCACCCGGGGCAGGACGGCGGCGGCGGTGGCCACGGCCAGCCCGAGCCATGCCGCGCCGTGTGCGGCAGCGACAGCGGACTCGTCGGTGAGGTCGGGCGCGACCTCCAGCCGCGGAGACACCTGCGGATGCGCGGCCAGCCGACGGGCCAGCGCGACGACCAGCGGTACGGCACCGGGCCGGATCTGCCCGAGCAGGGCGGCACCGCTGACCGCCTCGCTCTGCCCGCCCATGGTGGCGATGGCGACGTTGCCGGTGAACGGTTCCGGCAGAAAGCCGGTCAGGTCCGGGGCGCCGGTCAGGTCCAGCTCCGCCACGGTCAGTTCCAGCGCACCGAGCAGGCGTTCGGTCAGCAACGCAGGCAGCGTGCCCAGCGCGTCCTGTACCGGCGAGTGGGTCGCCCCGGCCCGGCCGCCCGGACGGATCCCGGCGAAGGCTCGGGCCCGACCGCCGGAAGGGACCCCGGCGAACGCCAGGTGCGGGGCGGTCGGTTCGCGGATCGGCCAGACGTCGTCGTCGGCCATCGCCCGCAGCCGACCGAGTTCGGCCCCCGGTGCCGGCGGCACGCGGGCGACGAGCAGCGGCAACGCGGCGGCGACCGCTCCGGCCAACTCCGCCAGAACCTCGTCAGGAACCTCGACCACAGCGTCTCGCGTCCTCCCCGTAGCGGACGGCGCATTCTAACCATTGACTCATCTCACGGCTGGCCGCCAAGCCTTCGCCGGCCGCGCTGCGGATTATGGCGTATCGTCCTGCTACAACGGTTGCTACATGAGCGGAGGCTTGGTGGGAAGGGGCGCGTTGGACGCGGTACCAGGGATAGTCATCGACACGGCGTCGACGGTGCCGCCGTTCGAGCAGTTGCGTGCACAGCTCGCCCGGCAGATCCAGGACCATGCCCTGGTCGTGGGTACCCGCCTGCCGCCGATCCGCCAGCTCGCGACCGATCTCGGTCTGGCCGCGAACACGGTGGCCAGGACCTATCGGGAACTGGAGGAGGCTGGCCTGATCGAGACCCGGGGGCGGGCGGGCTCCTTCGTGTCGGCGGCCGGCGCGCAGGGGCGCGAACGGGTGCGACGGGCCGCCGCCGAGTACGCGGCCGTGGTCGCCAGCCTCGGCATAGACCCGGACGAGGCCATCCGGATCGTCCAGGCGGCGTTGACCACGGGTACCCGGACGTCGGCCACCTGACTCGTCCCCATTGAGGCTGGTGCTCGTTGACCGACCCCCGGCCTCCAGAACTACTACGACCAGAGGGATCGAGAAGACTACCGAATGGTTATTGGAGACCGAGGGCCGCGGAGAATAAGCAAGGCCCGGACTTGCCCACAAGGGTGGCTCTGGCTTCGTCCGGGACTGCTCATGGTGGAGCGGCGATGGTCCGGGCCAGGGCGATTCACATGAACCTTGCTGCTGCTTGCTCGACTTGCGAGATGAACTCTTCGAGTTGCGGCTCGGTCAGATCCGCGTCATGTAGCAGATTTCCAAGGACAAAGATTTGCACTTGGAAGGCGACCTCGGGATTGATGCTGTCGGCCAGTTCTACCTCGCCAAGGGCAGCTCTGATCATCCCTTCCACGTCCAAGGCGGACAGCTGATTGCCGTCTTGGTAGCGCCCACGGATGTCGGAGACGTAGCGAGCGATGTCGCGGACGTCCGTGGCTGAGTCGAAGCGGTCGTTAACCGCTATCGCGAAGGCCGCACCGATGACCTGAGGAGCGCCCTGCCAGCCCAACTGATCCAGTTCGGCGGTGAGGCGGTCCGCACTTCCCCAGTCACGACGAGCTATCGCGCGGACTAGCTCGCTCAGTTCGATCCTTGTGCCCACGGTTCTTGAACCTCGCTATCTGACTGCGAATCATCTGGCCCGACTTATGCAATGCGATCCCGACCACCAGCCCGGCGACAACTATGTGGCCTGCGGCTTCGGGCACGTCAATCTTGGCCTTCGGCGCGGGCGCAGACAAGGTCGGCGTGCCCGTCCCGGCCTGCTGGCTCCCAGACGGCCCCGAAGGGTTACGGAAGATGCTGATCACCTGCTGGGTCAGTTCTGTCCCGGACTTCGCGCCGTCCTGCACGGACTCGACATCACGCGTCATCCTACCCAGGAAGCTGTCGAGGTTACGCTTCGCGTTTGAACGTCGCTCAGCGTCCGCCACAATCTGCTCACCTGACGGTGCTGCGGCTTCGGCGGCCTGGTGGGTGGGGGTTGAGCCTGGTGCGATTTTGTTGATGTAGGTGGTCAGGTTCTCGTTTGCCTTCGCGAGGAGCCGGGCGTACCGGGCGGCCTTTTCGCTCGCGGTGCGGCTGGCCGTGACGGCCTGCCGGATGTGGTTGTGGTTGGTGCCCCTGGCGACCTCGGTGACGTGTGCTTCGGCCTGGTCGGCGTCGGCTTGGGCACGCAATGCGGTGACGGCGGCGGCGTCCAGGCTTCGGAGCACTGCAAGCAACTGGGCGACGACATCGCCGACGCTGCCGGTCATCCGAGGTCGGCGAGGTAGGACGTGGCGTTGCCCTCGGCGGCGAGGAATCGGCCGACGGTCGGCCTGACCTCGCCCTCCGCCTCGGTCAGATTCTTCCGCACCTTCTGGACGTCGCCATCCCGACTGTCGTGCAGGAGCTGGTGGGCACGCGCGATGGCTTCGGCGGCGTCGGAAGCAGCCTGCTCGAATGTGGAGCGGCCACGCTCGATTGCCTCGATGCCGGCGCGGAGGGTGCCCTTGACCTCATCGATCGTCACTGACTGCCCCCAGATCACCCGGCGGTCTGGGGTACGGTGCCGCTGACCTGTTCGGCCGCTCGTGCGAGTGCCACCCTCACGCCATCGTTGCTGGCCACGCTGGTCCTCCAGATCGCCGTCGTCGTATAGCCACCGGCGCGAGCCGTCGGGACACGGCCCGAGTCAAGCTCCACGTCTGGCCGATGGCCGGACCCTATCGGGTGTGATCGATCGGTCGCTGCCCTGGAGCCGACAGCATGGGCTGAAAGACTTGAGCGTCCGACCAGGTCAGATCCTCCGCTTCGGGAATGGAGAGAACAGCAGATGCCCCCGGCCAAGGCCGAGGGCACTGGTTGGCGCGGGTCGGTCAGCGGGCGATGCTGGTGGTCTTGACTCCGTCGACGAAGGCGGACCAGGTGTACGGCGGGAAGGCGAGGACCGGCCCTGCCTGGTCCTTGCTGTCGCGTACGGCGACGACGTGTGTCAGGTTGTCGGCGACCTCGACGCACTCGCCACCGTTGCCAGCACTCCGGCTGCTCTTGCGCCACTCGGCGTCGGTCAGGTCAACCATGGGTTAGCTCCCCGATGAATTTGTTGATCAGGTTCTTCGATTGTCCCTCATCCAGCGCCAGCCGGCTAAGGCTGGCCCAGACCTTCTCGTAGGCGGCGTATTCGGCTGCGCGGTCGAGGTAGAGGGCTCCGGTCAGCGACTCGCTGTAGACGATCGGTGGCTCGGGCGTATTGCGGTTACCGGACGGGAAGTCGAGCAGGACGAACTCACCCGCCACGGTGCCGTGGTGTGGACCGGCAGCCAGCGGTAGCACTCGAACCGAGACGTTGGGCAGGTCAGCTACCTCGATCATGTGTTGGAGCTGTTCGACCATTACGGACCGGTCACCGACTGGCTGCAGCAGCACCGCCTCGGAGAGGACCATCTCCACGTTGGGCGCGGGCGGCAGGCGCCGGGTCAGCAGGCTTTGCCGTTGCAGTCGCACCTCGACGGCGCGCTCCCGATCTTCGTCGCTCATCTCCGGCTGGTCGATGCCATACATCCCTGAGGCGTATCCACGGGTCTGGACGATGCCCGGTATCAGCGTGTTCTTGAAGAAGCGCAGTCGCGAGGCCACAGACTCCAAGCCGACGTACAGCTCGAACCACTCGGGGATGGCGTCGCCGTACGCGTGCCACCAGCCCTTGGCCTTTGTCTGGGTGGCCAGCCCGACCAGGGCGCCGACCAGGTCCGGCTTGACGTCGTAGAGCGCGCACATCGCCCTGACGTCGAGCGAGCGGACGACGCCGAGTCCACTCTCGATCCGCCAGACCTTCTGCCGGCTGCACTCCAGGGCATCGGCCGCCGCGTCCAGGGTCACCCCGGCCTCGGTGCGGAGCTGCTTGAGCGTTCGGCCGAGCTGGCGGCGCGGCACGGTCGAACCCATGTCCTCGGTCATCTGATCACTCCCCGCGTTCGATTCTGCAACATCCTGCCGCCTCCGATAAAACGTCTATCCGTTGACCAAAAATAAGTCAACAGGCGATGGCGATTTCTTGCGAGAATTCGTTGCCACCCACCCGTCACACGCTACAAGATGGCCCTCGAGAGGCGACCGTCCATACAGTTTCCGACTGGGTCGCCGCGCTGATCAACAATCCTCGGCGAAAGGATGGCGCTGCCGTGCGCGCAAATCTCCGTCGTATTCATTCCACCTACCGCCACCGACCCGATCGCGATCGGCGAACCGACGGGTCACGCCAGGCCGGGCAGCCGTGGACAGGCCGATGACCGGCCGGCCCGTGGTCGTCACCTGCCCGAGCTGTGACGGACTCACCTTCACGGTCGGCGCCTGTCTCTGCGTCGGATACGGCAACCGGATGCTGGTCACCGACGATCCGGCACCCCGGGAGCCGTACCAGGAATGCCGGATGTGTCGCGGCGTCGGCCAGATTGCGACCGCCTGCCATCGGTGCGGGCAGCGCGGCGAGCGGCGGGCGCAGCTCGTGCTGACCGTGGCCAACGTGGACACCGGTGAGGTCGCCTCGGCCAGTGTCGTCCCGGGCACGGTGCCGCCCCGGCCGGCGCCCGGCGGCGGATGGCATCTGCCCCTGCAACCGCTGGTTGACCAACTGGCCGATTCCGTCGGCGCGGCCACCTGGTCGGACTGCCACGGGCAGTCGGGCGACGGGTCGGCCGTGTGGCTGCCCCGCGAGTGGAGTCCCGAGCTGCCCGACGACCAGCGGCTTGCGCTGGAGACCCGGGCCATCGCCGGCCACCCCGGCGAGAGCTGGCAGGTGTACCTCGGCCGCAGCGTCGCCCCGCCACCGGTCGTCCCGGAGCAACGGCTCGGCCAGCTCTGCGACCTCGCCGACCGGCTCTGCCTCGACCTGGTGCTGGAGGCACGCCGGCTGTGCCACGGCCACGACGATCTGCTCTGGGACATCCGCTTCGACGTACCCGGGGCGGCGGTGCCGGCGACCCGGCGCGGGACGGCGTCCAGCCTGACCGAGGCGCTCGGCACCGTCACCGTGGCGTACGCGATCTCCGGTATCGCGGCGCGCGGCCTGGCCGCGCCGGCCCGGTACCTCGTCCCCTCGGTCGCACCGGCCCCCGACCCGGCGCGGCCCGCCCGGGACCTGGACCAGGTCGAGCGTCGGGTGGTCGCCGAGTGCGCCGATCTGCGCACCGGGGAGCCGCTGCCCGGTGCCTGCGCGATCTGGCGGGACGGGCGCTGGTGGTACACCGGCCTGCGGGTCGCCGGCCGGACCGAACGACTGGTCGAGCGGGAAACCGGCCAGCTTCTGCGCCGCCGCACCGAAGTGCTGCGGCGCGGCTGGGAACCACCCGACCCCGGCTGGCTCGGCGACGCGATCGCGCACACCCCGTGCCCGGCCTGCGACCCCGGCAACGGGCTGCGGCCCTGCTTCTGCACCGTCGGTGCTCCTGCGGCCGATCCCGACTGCGCCAGTTGCGGTGGCACCGGACTGCGCGCCGGGATGCTGACCTGCCACACCTGCCTGGACAGCCACCGGATCTTCCAGGGCATGGTCGTCACCCTCACCGACCTGGACCACCAGGTCGTACACCTCAACTGGCGGGCCGGCGACGCCGCGCCCGCGCCGCTGGTCGCGACCCAGCCCGGCGGCAAGCCGGTGGTCCAGCTACCCGAGCGCTTCCGGCTGGCCACCCACGCCACGACCCTTGGCGTACGACCGGAGGACCTCACCGAGGCCGACGGCGGCTGGCCGGTCGACCAGGATCTCCGCGACGGGTACGTCACGCTGCACGTGACCGGCGTCGAGCCGCTGACCCAGCACCTCGCCCAGTCCGGCCGGGGCAGACCCGGCGGCCGGCTGATCGTGCTGGCCGCACCACCCGAGGTGCCGCCGTTGGCCCACCTGATCCGGCTCGCCCACGCCCTCGGCCTGGCGGTCGACGTCTCGGTACGCGACAACCGGCACAACGCCGACGACCCGCTACGCGCGCAGGGCGTCTGCTGGTACGTCGAGATCACCGTCCCCGCCCCGACGGCGCCGGAGGAGGAACCGGCGGGCCGGCCGACGCTGGCCGGGGCGATCGCCTACGCCCTCGACTACCTGGGCAGTGTGCTGGCCGAGGCGGTACCGGACGACCCCGCGCAACCGATCGCGGTGCCGCAGGCGTCGATGTCGGACCCGACCGCCGACCCGGAGCCGATGCTGCGCCGGCTCGGCGCGCACCATGCCGGACAGTGGGTGACCGTCCGGTTCAGCGGCGCCGACTGCCGGATCGGAGTACGCGAGCAGGGGGGCCTACGTCATCTGGTCAGCGCCGCCGACCTGACGGCCGGGCTCACCGCTCTCGGCCTGGGCGCTGTCTGACCCCCGACGCCCCTGCGCTATGCAGCCCGTGAGGCTTCGGCGCGCGGGGCAGGCTCAGGCGCCCCGGGTGATCCGCAGGGTCAGCACGTCGGTCCGGACCGTGATGTGCCCGTGGAACAGCGCCAACCCCTCCGCGTTGTAGCCGATCTGGGTCGCGCTGACCAGCGGATGCCCGACCGGTACCCCGAGCCGGCCGACCGCCGCCTCGTCGGCGAGTACGGCGGCGAACTCGATCTCGGCCCGGCACACCGGCATCCCGGTCGCGCCGGCCAGGAACTCGAACATGTCGAGGTCGATGCTGACCAGGCCGGACGGGTCGAGGTCACGGTCGCCGACCCGCAGCGGCAGGTGGTCGCGGATCCAGGCCGCCGCGACGCCGTCGACGGCGAAGAGCCGGTCGACCCGCCAGACCGGTGAGCCGACGTCCAGCCCGAGGATCTTCGCGCAGTCGTCCGGACACTCGGCCCGGCTCACCGCCGCGTCCTGCAAGGCCGGCCGGTGGCCGGAGGCGGTGATCCGGTCCCGCAGTGCGGTGACGTCACCGATCGACACCGGTACCCGCTCGGCCGGTTCGCTGACGAAGGTGCCGACACCCCAGGTCCGGGTCAGTACGCCCTCGGCGGCGAGCTGCCCCAGCACCTCCCGTACGGTGGCCCGGCTGACCGCCAGCCGGTCGGCCAACTCGCGCTCGTTGGGCAGCTTGTCGCCGGTCCGGAACTCGCTGCCGATCAGATCGCGCAGTTGGACCTGCGCGGTCTGTAGCGCGGTTTCGCGCCGAGCCATCAACCTCACCTCTTCGCTCCGCCGCGCCAGCTACGGCGTACGGAGTGTAGTAGTTGGGCACCCGCCGGATCGACGTCCGAGCGGGTGCACCCCCACCACCCGACGTCGTTACCAGACCTGTTCCAGTACCCGGATGGTGTTGCCGCCGATCACCTTGGCGATCTCGTCGTCCGAGTAGTCGTGTTTGACCAGCCAGCCGACGATGTTGCCGAACGCCTCGCCCGGGTTCTCCACCCCGGAGACGTACTCGACCCTGGGGTGCTCCGGCTTGTTGCCGGAGTCGTGACCGTAGTTGCCGGCGTACGTCTTGTGCACCCCGACGTGGTCGCCGAACATCGTGTCCGGGCCGAACGTCACATGGTCGATGCCGACCAGGTCGACGCAGTAGGTGAAGTGGTCCATCACCGATTCCAGCGAGTGTTCCAGGTGCGCCTCGGAGAGCGTGGTGTGCGGGGCGGCCTCGATGCCGATCACACCGCCGCGTTCGGCGCAGGCCCGGATCACCTCGTCCGGCTTCATCCGCGAGGTGTTCCAGACCGACCGCGCCCCGGCGTGGGTGATGAAGACCGGTACCCGGCTCGCCTCGATGGTGTCCAGGCAGGTCTGGTCGCCGGAGTGCGAGATGTCGATGGCGATGCCGAGCTTGTTCATCCGGTCGACCGCGCGCCGGCCGAAGTGGGTCAGCCCGCCGTCCCGGGCCTCGGAGAGCCCACCGCCCAGCATGTTCGCCTGGCTGTACGCGATGCCGAGCTGCCGCACCCCGAAGCCGTACAGGATGTCGATCCGGTCGAGTTCGTTCTCGATCGGGCTGCTGCACTCCAACCCGGCGACCAGGGCCAGCCGGCCGTCCCGCTTGGCCGCCCGGATGTCGTCGAGCGAGGTGGCCAGCTTGACGTAGTCCTGCTGGTAGAGGTCGCTCATCCGCATCCCGAGGGCGTAGACGAGGTCGTTCCACTTCCAGCCGTTCTCGCTGGTGACGCAGGAGGCGCCGGCCATGAAGTTGTCGAAGACGGCGGTCAGCCCGGACCGGGCCAGCCCCTCGTAGCCGGTCCGCTGCCGGGCGGTCCGGTTGTAGGCGCGCAGCTCGGTGACGTCCGCCGGCAGGATCACCGGGTGCTCGTGCAGGGAGATCGCGATGTGCTCGGCGAGCAGGCGCGTGACCCGCTGCCGCTGCGCGTCGGAGAGCCCGAGGTCGTGCTCGGGCACCCGACCGATCTCCGGGGCCAGGTCGAAGACCCGGTAGTCGGCATGTGGCTCCAGGTACGAGTAGGACTTGTGGCCCTGGTACCGGGAAGCGGGTTCTTGCA